>DASUFY010000001.1:0-11850 GCA_036274315.1 Planctomycetota bacterium
TCGTTCTCGCCGCTCGGCAGGAAGTGCGTGATGTCCGTCGTGATGCGCAGGTTGGTCACGACGAACGCGAACAGGCCGGCCGCCATCGCGGCGCCGGCGAGCAGGCGCGGCCACTCGGCACGCGTCATCTTGCGTCGATCCCGAACAACCGCTTCAGCTCGGCCGGGTCGAACGTGCGCGCGGGGTCGGCGGTGACGATGCGCGTCACGGTGCGGTCGCCGTTCGGTTCCTCGATCTCGATGCGCTCGACCGCCTCGCCGGTGCCGACGAGGCGCAGGGTCTTCAGCATCTGGTCGAGCGGCTTGTCGCGCGGCGTCAGGGTCAACGTCCAGCGCGCCTCGTCCTCGGGCTCCAGAGCGAACGCGATCTCGTACGACTTCGCGAGTGCCTTCTGCTCGCCGGCGAAGACGTGCACGAGCGACGTGATGAACGTGCGCACCTTGTCGCTGCGCTTCAGGTCGATGACCTCGGTGCCGTCGCGGTTCACGAGCCGCAGTTCGTCGGGAGTGATGAGCACGCTCGACGCTTCCGGCTCGTCGACGAAGCGCGCCAGGTAGCCCGGCGAACGCAGATCGCGGCGGAAGAAGAACAGGTGCCCCTTGCTCTTCAGCGGCAGGGCCAGCAGCGCGAGATGCTTCTCTTCTTCGAAGCTCGCCTCGAGTCCGGTCGTGCGCGCGAACATGCGGAACAGGGCCTCGGCGTCGCCGGGGCGCGGTCGCAGGCGCGGCTCCTGCACGGATCGTCGTTCGGCGACGGGCTTGGCCGGCGGGGCTTGGGCGAGCCCGGCCGGACCCGAGCAGCCGAGCAACAGGCAGATGGACAGGCGCTGGGGGATGCGGCGCATCGGGTGTGGTCGGCGTGCGTCGCGAGGAGCGGCCGCGGGCGCGATCGTAGGTGCCATCGCCCGTTGCGATCAAGTTCTGCCGGCCGAGGAGTCGGCGAGGACCCGTCGAGCCAGCAGCAGGACGTGCACGGTCCGCAGGCTGCCGGTCGCGTGGTCCGGGTCGAGGGGCCGCAGGGCGCAGCGCCGCCCTTCGCGGGCCGCGTCGGCGGTCGTGCGCGGCAACGAGTTGTCGGTCGTCCCGGTGCGAGACCGCGGCCTTGGCATCGGCCGGTGCCGCACGCCCGCACGCGCGCGGCCCCGGTTCGTGCGGCCGCATGGCCTCTCGGCGCCGATCAAGCACTCGAATCGCTCGAGAGGAGGAACCCCATGACCGTTTCCGGAGACCTGGCCACCATCGATCTCGCGGACCTGCTGCAGAACATCGAGGTTCATTCGCGCACGGGTACGCTGTCCCTCACGTCCGAGGACGGCACGGACAAGATCTTCTTCCGCGACGGCCATGTGGCGATGCTCGCCGGCCGCGATCGCAGCCCGTTCGTCGAGCTGCTGGTCGCGGCGGGTTACCTGACGCGCAAGAAGCTCGAGGCGGCGCAGAAGAAGGTCAAGGGCACGCGGCGCTGCGTCATCGAACTGCTGGTCGGCGCGCGCGTGCTGACGATCGACGATCTGCGGGCGCTGGCGGCGGACTTCCTGACGGAGGATGTCGCCAATCTCGTCGCCTCCGCCAAGGGCGGGTTCCAGTTCGTCGAGGGCGACAAGCCGGGGCCCGGGTTCGATCCCGACGAGGCGAAGCTCGAGTTGTCGCTGCCGGTCGCGTCCTTGATCCTCGAAGCGACGCGGCGCGTCGATCACTGGGTCGAGATCCGCAAGTTCCTGCCGTCCGATTCGCTGCACTTCCAGGCGCGCGAAGGCGCGCGCATCCGCGAGGACGTCGAGGATCCCGAACTGGCCCAGTGTGTCGTCGATGCGCTCGACGGCTCGCGCAGCGTCAAGGAGGTCGCCGACCTCTGCCCCAACCGCCGCTTCCTGGCCTACAAGCTCATGGCGGAGTTCGTGCGCGATCGCGTCGCGCGGCCCACCGGCACCGAGGACCTGCTCGCGCTGGCCCAGAGCATGGAGAAGGACCAGCCCGATCGCGCGCGACAGCTGGTCCGGCGCGCGCTCGATTCGGAGACGCACAACCTCGATCTGCTCGCCGCCGAGGCGCGGCTCGCCGAATCGCTCGGCGAGGAGACGGCTGCGGCCACGGCGCACAAGCTCATGGCCCACGTGCACCTCGAGGCCGGCCGCGAGGACGAGGCGCTGAAGGCTTTCGAAGCCGGCAAGCGCCTGGCGCCGACCGACGCCAGCCTGTGGGAGCGCACGCTGGCGCTCGCGCTGAGCCAGGGCCGCAAGGCCGATGCCGTGCGCGACGGCATGCAGCTGGTCACGCTGTATCGGGCGCCCGGGCTGCACGTGCGGGCCAGGGAGGTGCTCGAGCGCCTGCTGCGTCTCGACCCCGATGGCGTCGACCTGAACGTGGAGTTCGCCCGCTGTTGTGTCGACTGCGGCGAGCCGCAGGAAGCGACCACGCACCTGGCGCGCCGCGGCAAGATCCTCATCGGCAAGGAGAACTACCTCGGCGCCCGCTCGCTGTACGAGGAGATCCTCGACATCGAACCCGGCAACCGCGAGGCCGG
Organism: Planctomycetota bacterium; assembly: GCA_036274315.1. Taxonomy (GTDB): domain Bacteria; phylum Planctomycetota; class UBA1135; order UBA1135; family UBA2386; genus DASVAL01. Next base: position 2,524 of record DASUFY010000001.1, read on the forward strand.
CGTCTCGATCGAGATGATCGACAAGGAGATCTTCGTTCGGCGCCGCGAACGCAAGCGCCGCCTGATCCGCGTGTGCCTGACGGCCTGCACCGTGACCGTGGTCGGCATGTTCGCCTGCACCGAGTTCGCCGCGCGCCTGGCCTGCATCGAGACCCGTTCGCTGATCAGCCGCGAGCGCATGATCGAGCAGCGCCAGTACCAGGATGCGATCGTGCTGTGGAACGGCGTCCGCGATCGGCACCCGTTCGCGCTGACGACGCTGTTGGACGTGCCGCGCCAGATCGCCGACCTGCGCGAGCGGCTGCAGGAGATGACGATGGTCGAGATGGGCACGGACAAGTGAGGCCGGGGGCCCGGCCTGCGTCGTCCGGTCACCGCGCCGGCAGCCGCCCCAGCAACTCGGGCGGCGTGGTCGCCAGCAGCGTGCCATCGTGCGTGGTCGTCGCGAGCACGGTCGTGGCGCGCGCGCTCCAGCGTGCCGTCGCCGCGTTGTGCACCTCGTAGGCGACGCGGATCAACGGCTCGGTGGCGACGAACCAGGCCGTGATGCGGGCCGTGTCGCCGTAGGCCAGCGGAGCCATGTAGCGGCAGTGTGCATCGACGATGTACATGCGATAGCCGAACGCGCGGATCTGCGGCACGTCGAGGTCGAGGCTCGCGAACAGTTCGGTGCGCGCCGCCTCGAACCACTCGAAGTAGCGGCCGTGCCAGGCGACGCCGAGCGGGTCGCAGTGGTGCAGACCGATCTTCTGTTCGATCGTGATCGCGTGTTTGGCTCGCTCTCGCTGGCTCACGTTCGAGCTTCCTCGTGGTGCGTCGGCGCCGGAGTCGGCGCTGGGCTCGCGGCCCAGAAGTCGAAGAAGTTGAACCAGTTGTCGGGCGCCTTTCGAGCGTGGTGTTCGACGCGACCGGCGTAGCGCTGCACGCAGGCGCGCAGCGCGGCTTCGCGATCGCGCCGCGGCAGGTCGATGCGCTCCGCGAACGGCTCGCAGAACAGGTCGTAGCGGTTGGGCGCACGATAGAGGCCGAACACGAGATAGACCGGGCAGTGCAGGATCGACGCGAGCAGGAACGGGCCGCCCGAGAACCGCGCGGTCTCGCCGAAGAACGTCGCCTCGACGGCGCGCTCGTCGAGGCCGGTGCGGTCGGCCAGCGTCGCGACGAACTGGCCCTGCTCGAGGCACTCCTGCACCCGGGCCATGACGCTGATGCGGTCGTCGCCGACGTGGATGACCTGCGCCGCCTGGCGCGGATTGAGTTCGGACAGCAGCGCGTTGATGCGCCGGCTGTTCGCGAAGTAGCCGAGGATCTGGATGCGCAGGGCCTCGCTGTCGCCGCGGGCGCGCATCGCTTCGAAGCTGCCGAGGTGGGCGCCGATCAGCATCGCGCCGCGGCCGGTGGCCGCCTGTCGCTCCAGGAGGTCGTGCCCCGTGCGCGAGAAGGTCAGCGCCCGCGTGCGGCCGGTCACGAGGAACACGCGGTCGAGCGTGACCTGCGCGAACGTGCGCAGGTGGCGGTAGACGCGCCAGAAGCCCGGGGCGCGGCCCGTGCAACGCCGCAGCCAGTCGCGCGAGGCCCGGACGGCGCGGCGATCGAACACGCAGTACCAGAGCGCGACGAACGCGACGAGCGGCTTCGTCGTCGTGCGGCCGAGCAGCGTGGCGAACCGGAACGCGGCGCGGATGCCGAGCACGGTGCCGCGTTCGCGCCGGTTGAGCCACGTCGCGGGCCTGGGCGAGGTCGCGTTCACGCTCGTGCTCCGCGGAACGGGCGAAGCACCCAGTCGGTGGCGATGCTGCTGCAGATGCGGCTGTGCATCAGCGACAGGCGCAGGTTGTCGCGCAGCGGCCGGAAATGCGACACGCCGCCCTCGTCAGGCGCGAGGTAGCGCACGCGCACCGGCAGGTTGACGACGGGCACCCGGGCGCGTGCCATGCGCACGACGATCTCGACGTCGAACTCCATGCGATCGCCGCGCGTGCCGCTCGCCAGCGCCGCGCGCAGCGGATAGATGCGGCAGCCGATCAGCGCGTCGCGTACGACGCCTGGGCGGCCGATCTCGAGGTCGACCCAGAACCTGGTGATGCGTCGCGCGACGAGACGCGTGCGCGGTGCCGTGTCGTCGTAGACGGGATAGCCGAGCACGAGCGCCTCGGGTCGGCCGACCGACGCCCGCAGGAACTCCGGCATGCACCCCAGGTCGTGTTGCCCGTCCGCATCGACCTGGAAGCCGTGCGTGAACCCCGCCGCCGCCGCCGCCGCGAATCCGACCTTGACCGCGGCACCCTTGCCGCGGTTGGCCTCGAGGCGGCACAGCGTGGCGAGGCCCTCGGCGGCGAGCGCTTCGCAAGCGGCCTTGCCGTCCGGCCCGCTGCCGTCGTCGATCAGGAAGACGTCGGGCACGTGCTCGCGCACGGCCCGCACGACGTCGCGCACCGTGCGCGGATTGTCGTAGGTCGGCACCAGCGCACACGGTCGGTGGCTCATGGTGCCGGCACCTCCTCGAGCAGCGTCACGCGCCCGGACGAACAGCGCACCCCGTCGCGCAGGATCTCGAAGTCGACGACGGCGCCGTTCGGGCTCGACACGGCGATCTCGACGGTGTCGCCGGGGCCGATGCGCGACAGGAACTTGAGGTCGTGGAACGCCGTGGTGACGATGCCGTCACCGAGCGCGAGGCGCAGGCACGGCAGCACGAGCTCGTGCAGTTGCGCGGCCCCGCTGAGCACGGGATAGGTGGGGAAGTGACCCGCGAAGGCGAAGAAGTCGTGTGGCACGCGCGTGCGGAATCGGGCGGTGCCGGCCGGTCCGCCCACGGTCTCGAACTGCAGCGAGCGACACGGCACGGAACCGTCGGCGGCGCGGCCGAGCCGCAGCAACAGCGTCTCGTCGTCGATCTGGCCGTCGCGATCGCGCACGAGCTCCGGCAGCGCGAACAGCTCGAAGCTCGTTCCCGGCACGAGCGCCGACAGCCGCGGGCCCGCCGCGGCATCGACCGTCTTCGCCACGACGGCGGCGAACGCGCGCGCCTGCCCGGGACCGTCGACGATGGCCACGGCGGCGTCGCGCGCATCGCCGGTGTCGAGCAGAGCGTGTTCGAGCGCCGTGCGGCGCGGGTCGAGCGCTTCGAGCGGGGTCGTCGTGCCGACCGCGATGCGCCGTTCGCGCAGGCGAGCGACCGTCGTCGCATCGAGTTCGGTGGCCACGGTCACGACCTGTCGCAACGCGCCGAGCTCGACCTCGCCGCGGGCGAGGTCGCGCAGCCGCGAAGCTGGAGCGAGCAGCGTGTGCGCGGCGAACGGGCCGGAGCCGGCAGCGCGCGGCTCGTCGTCACCGAGCACGGTGGCGCCGGCGCCGAGCGGCGCGAGCAGGCCCGGCAAGAGTGCCGGCGGGAAGGCCGGGCCGAACACGTTCTGCAGCGCGGCGCCCGCGGGCAGCCGCAGCTCGTCGATGCAACGATGCAGCCGCGCGCGCAGATCGGCCGCGGTGACGTGCCGCGTGCGCAGCGAGCCGTCCGGGCGCGGCCAGTGCAGCGTCAGCGGACCGACCAACGCGACGTCGTCGCCCGGCGCGTCGCCGTCGCGATCTTCGTCGTCGGCGGCGAGCAGGCTCGGCACGTGCAGGCCCGTGCCGGCGCCCGTGTCGTGTGCGAGCAGCAGGACCTCGGGCTGCGCCAGCACGGGACCGACGGCGCGCAGGCGGGCACTGCTCGGCAGGGCGACTGCGTGACCCCGATGCCAGGTCGCCAGCAGCGCGGCGAGGAACGCGCGGCGATCGTGATCGAACGCGAACGCGATGTGCGAGCCCGATCGCGGAGCCGGCAGCACCGCGGCGATGCGCGCGACGTCGCGCAGCAGTCCGAGGCAACGCAGCTCGCGGGGACCACCGGCGAGCACGAGCGCATTGGCGCGGTCGGCGCGCAGCACGTCAGCCACGCGAGAAGCGCCGCCGCCGCACGGTCCATTCGCACGCGAACAGGCATGCCATCAGCATGTACGCGATGAGACCGTTGTAGGCCGCCCACCAGGCGAGCGGCGCGGCCACTGCGAGCACCAGCGCGGTCGTGCCATTCGCGACGAAGAACCAGCTCCAGATCACCGTCCACAGCCGGCACCACACCTTCTGTTCGGACGACAGATCGCTGCGCTGCAGGCGCGCGAAGCGCTCGACCATCGGCATCGCCCCGCTGCGCAGCGAGGTGACGAAGACCACGAGGAAGATCGCGTTGATCGCGACCGGAACCACGAGCATGAAGCCGGCCGCATCGAGCGTTGCCGAGAGCAGCAGGCCCATCACGGTGACGAGCGGCGCCCAGGCCAGGCCGCGCAGCCCCGCGCGCCGGCTCCTCGCCATGCGGAACGCGGCGACCGGCAGCACGACGCACAACAGCATGCCGGCGAGGTAGCGCGGGCTCCGGTTGGACAGGCCGAGCCAGACCAGCACGGGATAGCAGACGAAGAAGATGCCGACGAGGGCCTTGCCGACAACGGACCCGATCGTGCGCGCGCCCGCGGTCATCGCCCGCTCAGGCGCTGGCCGCGGCGCCGTTCTCTGCTTGTTTGGTGCGGATGAACTCGGCGAGCGACTTGATCGAGTGGTAGTACTCGCGGTTCTTCTCGTCGTTGGCGACGGTCTTCACGCCGAACTTCGCGTGCACCGCGAGGGCGATCTCGAGTGCATCGATCGAGTCGAGGCCGAGCCCTTCGCCGAACAGCGGCGCGTCGGTCTCGATCGTCTCGGGAGCCACGTCCTCGAGAGCGAGGGTGTCGACGATGAGCCGCTTGAGTTGGTCTTCGAGGCTGTCCGGCGTGGTCATTTCGCCGGCGACTCTAGAGAGTGCCGAGACTCCGGGCAACCTTGGCTTGCCGCCGGGACCCGAACAAGGCGAAAGTCGGGTCGAGGGGCGGCAGCCGTTCTCGAGGTGCGTCGACGCGCGGCGCGTGGCACCGCGTCGGGTCTCTCGCAACCAACGCCGCCAAGCCGTCCAACACGCGTCGGGGCGCGCCCGGGAGCTGCACGGGGATCTCGGCGCGCGCTCTCGGACGCCGCCTGCGCGGCGCCGCCGAAGCCGCGCCGGCGTGCTCTGCGGTTGGGCGCAACCTGTCCGCACCGGGCCTCGCGCTCGGCGCCTTGCCCGTCTCGACGCCCACCGCGGCACCGAGACGTGGCCGCCCCATTCCCCGTGCGATCTCGGCGAACGGCCCCGGGACGGCAGCGCGCCGTTTGAGGTGGACTCGGGCCGGGGCGCTCGCGAGACTGCCGCGTCATCGACGTGCAAGGCAACATGCGCGAGGCAACATCCGGACGCGACGGACGGCCCGACGAGATCTGGGACGTGGTCATCTGCGGCGGCGGTCTCGCTGGCCTGCTGCTCGCGCGCCAGCTCCGGCGCGAACTGCCCGAGCTGTCGGTCGCGATCGTCGAGCGCACGTCGCGGCCGCTGCCCGAGGCGTGCTACAAGGTCGGCGAGTCGTCGGTCGAGCTCGGCTCGCTGTATCTCGCCCGACTCGGGCTGGCCGACTACATGCGCAGCCGCCAGCTCATCAAGTGGGGCATCCGCTTCTTTCCCGGCGGCGGCGACCTGCCGCTGCACGAGCGCACCGAGATCGGGCCGTGCGCCGAGCCGATCGTGAAGTCCTACCAGATGGACCGCGGGCGGTTCGAGACCGACCTGCGCGGCTTCTTCGAGGCCGACGGCGGCACGCTGATCGAAGGCGCCAAGGTGACCGGCATCGAGATCGGCAAGGGGCGCGAGCCCAATCGCGTCTCGTACGAGATGGCGGGCGAGCGACGGGACCTCGTCGCGAAGTGGGTCGTCGACGCGACGGGTCGCCAGGCGATCCTGCGCCGGCAGCAGAAGCTGACGCGCGGCTCGCAGCACGCCGCGAGCGCCGGCTGGTTCCGCATCGCCGGCAGGTTCGACATCAACGACCTGGTCCCCGGCAGCGAACGCGAATGGCACGAGCGTCCGTGCGCACAGAACCGCTGGCTGTCGACGAACCACTTCATGGGCACGGGCTACTGGGTGTGGGTGATCCCGCTCGCGACCGGCTACACGAGCATCGGCCTCGTGATCCACGAGGACACGCACGACTACCTGCACATCGCCGGGCTCGAACGCACGCTCGCGTTCCTGCGCGAGCACGAGCCCTGGCTCACGGCCGCCGTCGAACGGCACGAGATCGTGGACTTCCTGTGCCTGCGCAACTACAGCTACTCGGTCGGACGCTGCTGGTCGGCGGATCGCTGGGCGCTGGTCGGGGAAGCCGGGGCGTTCGTCGACCCGTTGTTCAGCCCGGGCACCGACTTCATCGGCTTCGGCAACTGCTTCACGATCGAGCTGCTGCGGGCCGACCTCGCCGGCGAGGCGCTCGAGTCGAAGGCGATGCGGCTCAACGCCCAGTACCGCGCGATCCTGAACGGTTCGCTGCAGCTGTTCCGCACGGCGTCGCCGATCTACGGCCACCCGTCGGCGATGGCGAACAAGGTGTTCTGGAACAACTTCGCCTACTGGTCCTTCACGTGCCAGTACTTCCAGCAGGACCTCTGCCGCCTCGAGGGTGAGGAGCACATGCGGATCGGGGAACTCGGGCGGCGTTTCCTCGAGCTGACGGGCTTCGTCGAGAAGCTGCTGCACACGTGGGCGAAGATGGCGCCCGAACGGCCGGCGGCGGTGTTCAAGCAGGCGCCCGCGTTCCCGTCGGTGCTCATCGACGCGCACGTCGCGACCGCGCAGAAGATGACGACCGCCGAGGCGCACGACTACATCGCGCACCGGCTCGCGCAGGGCCACGAGATCGTCGCCGAACTCGTGCTGCGCATCGTGCAGGAGCTCGGGCCCGAGCAGGCGCAGAAGCTGCTCGACGAGGTGCAGTTCTGGACCTGGGGCGTGCCGATCTCGCCGGCGCGGCTCGAACTCGAGACCCGCTCCGGACTCGCGCGACGCCACAACCTGCCGGATCTCGCCCGCGACGTCGAACGTGGACTCGGGCCCGTGCGCCGGCACGCCCAGGCGGCTGCGGCGCGCGAACTGCTGGCGCAGGGTGCCTTGCAGTGATGCCCGAGGCGGATTCGCCGGCCGAGTACCTGCTGCAGGTGCTCGGTGGCAAGTGTCGTGCGCAGGCGGTCTCGACCGCGGCTGCGCTCGGACTCGCCGACCACCTGGCCGCCGGCCCGCGATCGATCGCCTCGCTGGCCGAAGTGACCGGCTGCGACGCGGCCGTGTTGGTGTCGGTGCTGCGCGTGTGCGCCGGGCTCGGCTTCTTCGACAGCCCGTCGCCCGACACGTTCGCGTTGACGCCGCGCGGCACGGCGCTGCAGCGTGATTCGCTCGGCGCGCTCGCCGAGTTCGTCGGGTCGCCCGAACAGTGGAACCCGTGGTCGGCGCTGCGCGAGAGCGCGCGCGACGGCGGCACGGCCTTCGCGCGCACGCACGGCGCGGGGCTCTACGAACACCTGGCGCGAACGCCGGCGGCGGCGGCGCGCTACGACGCGGCGATCGATGCGTTCACCCGCCACGAAGCCGAGGCGCTGTGTGGGCGATTCAGCTTCGGCGGCGCGCGCAGCGTCGTCGACCTCGGCGGCGGGCGCGGTTCGTTGCTCGCCGAGGTGTTGCAGCGCTGGCCGCACCTGCGCGCGGTGCTGTTCGATCTGCCGCACGTCGTCGAACGCGCCATGCCGGAGCTCAGGCGACGCTTCGGCGAGCGTGTGACGGGCCACGGCGGGGACTTCTTCGGCGAGGTGCCGAACGGTCACGACGCCTACCTCGTCAAGCACGTGCTGCACAACTGGGACGACGACCGCGCCCAGGCCCTGCTGCGGCGCTGTGCCGGCGCGATGGCCGACGGCGGGCGCGTGCTCGCGATCGAGACCGTGCTGGCGCCGGACAATCGCGCCGACCTCGCCGCGATGATGGATCTCGAGATGCAGGTGCTGCTCGGTGGGCGCGTGCGCCGCAAGCCCGAGCTGCGCCGGTTGTTCCAGGCCGCCGGCCTGCGTGTCGAACAGATGGTGCCGCTCGTCGGGGGCAGCTGGTTGCTCGCCGGTGTGCGGGCCGACGATGGTTCGGGCGATCGCGCGCCGGACCGTGCGCGAACTTGACGAGCCCCGCGCCCGCGTGGATCGTGCGCCGAACACCGGCGGCCCAATGCAGGACGACCTGATCTACGACATCGGCCTGCACAAGGGCGTCGACACGCAGTACTACCTGGGCAAGGGCTTTCGCGTCGTCGCGGTGGAGGCGGATCCGCGGCTCGCGGCCGAGGCGCGCGAGACCTTCGCTCGTGCGATCGCCGAAGCTCGCCTCGTGATCGTCGAAGCCGCCATCGCCGCGCAGGCCGGCAGCGTGCGGTTCTTCCGCAACACGCAGAACAGCGAGTGGGGCACGATCGACGCCGGGTTCGCGGCCCGCAACGAACGTTTCGGTGCGTCGAGCGAGACGATCGAGGTGCCGGCGATGACGTTCGGCGAGCTGCTGGCGCGCCACGGCGTGCCCTACTACCTCAAGATCGACATCGAGGGCGCCGACGACCTGTGCATCGCAGCCCTCGAGGCGAGCGCGCATCGCCCGCGCTACGTGAGCTTCGAGACGGCCGGTCCCGTGCGCTTCGACAACACGCTGCTGTCGCTGGCCAGCCTCGTGCGCAGCGGCTACCGATCGTTCCAGCTCGTCAATCAGGCGCGCCAGCGCCGCGTCCGCCTGCCGCAGCCGGCCCGCGAGGGACGCTGGTTCGAACATCGCTTCAAGAACGGTTCGAGCGGACCGTTCGGCGACGAGCTCATGGGTCGATGGCTGCCGCTCGACGAGTTCGTGCGCGACTACATGCGGCACCTGCGTGCCGAGGACCGGTGGTCGATCAACGGCCGCGCCAGACCCTGGCGCGTGCGCCTGCGCGCGGCCGCCGAACGGCTGCGGCTCGTGCCGCCGCTGGGCTGGTTCGACGTGCACGCGCGGCTCGACGAGGTCGCGCGGCGATAGGCGCGCCGGCGGCGCGCCCTTGCCACGCGGACTTCGGTGTCCGCGCGGCGCAACGCGTGCACGCTCGGGGAAATCCCCAGCGTCACGCGGCGCGAACCTGGGCATGGACGACCACGTGGGCAAGCCGATCCGCACGGAGCAGCTCGCCCGCGTCGTGCGCAAGTGGGTCGGCGCCGACGAGCGCTGACGGATGCGATCGCCGGGTCGCGCGCTACTCGGGCGGCCTGTCGCCGTGCACGAGCGTCATGAGCGCGCTGCTGACCAGCCGCCCGCCCGCGTCGTGCGTCTCGGTCTCGAAGCTGCTGACCTCGTCGGTGCCACGCACGCGCACGACGTGGATGTCGAACCGT
>DASUFY010000002.1:0-12135 GCA_036274315.1 Planctomycetota bacterium
GCCAGCTGCATCGTGGCCTCGAACTGTTGCGCGGCTCGCTGCCCGCCAGCGTCGCGCCGCCGCATGGCCGCGACGAAAGGCCGCCGGACCTCCGTGCGGTGCGCGGCGCCGTGCTGCTCGCGGCCGGCGTGCCGACGACGACCACCGCGACGCTCGGAGCGACGATCCTCATGAAGAAGCTGCTCGCTGTCACGCTGGCGCTGCTGCTCGGTGGCGCCTGGTTCGCCTGGCCGTCTGCCGACGGTGCCCGCCCGGCGCCGGTCCCGGGCACGAGCACGCCGCCGGTGTCGCGCGGCGTGCCCGTCGCCGACCACGTGCCACCCGTGGTTGCCGCATCACCGCGCATGGACGTCACGCCTCTGACACGCGTCGGCAGCGACGCGTCGGCCGTGGTCGTGCGCGTGCTGTGGTCCGACGGCAGCCCCGCGGCGGCGATGTGGATCTGTCTCGAACCGGCCGGTGCGCACGATTGGTTCGCGCAGCGCTGGCAGGCGGCGGACGGCGCCGGGTTGGTGCGCTTCGCGCCGGTCGCCCCGGGCTCCTACCGCGCCCGCAGTCGCCACGGCGGCAGCGTCGACGTCGACGTCGCGGCCGGCGCCCGAGACGAAGTCGAACTGCGCATCCCCGAAGGCATCGACGTTCGCGGCACGGTCGTCGACCCCGCCGGCAACATGGTGCCGAACGCCGTGATCGTGCTCGGCACCCGCAGCGAGGACGGCCTCGAGGCCGCGCGCAGCGACGGCAACGGCGCGTTCTTCCTGCGCTCGGTGACGAAGAAGGCGCTCGTCGCCGCGTTCGCCGATGGCTTCGGTGGCAGCCGTGCGACACGCGTCGCCGAGTTCGCGCAAGGCCCGCTCGAACTGCGGCTGTCCGACGCCGCCGCGGTCGTCACGGGCCGGGTGCTAGACGCCGACGGTCGCCCGCTCGCCGGTGCCTGGGTCGCGCACGGCTACGTCTACGACTTCGGCACCGACGCCCGAGGCCGGCCCGATGCGCCGGCGATGATGCGCGTCGAGCTGACGAACGCCGCCGGCGAGTTCCACCTGCAGGGCATCCCGCTCGGCAGGCCGTGGCCGCTGCACGCGGGCGCTGCCGGTCACGCGGCCTATTGCGGCAGCGTGCGTGCACTCGCCGGCGAACCGCAGTTCGTCGAGGTGCGGCTGCAACGGGCCGTGCGCCTGCACGGCGTCGTGCGCGACCGGCACGGCGAACCGACGAGCGGCTACGTGCACGTCGTCGACGGCAACTCACCGGGCGAGGGCATCGCCGACCAACGGCCCGGTTGGAGCAAGGCCTTCGCCAGCACGCGCGACGACGGCGTGTTCTCGTTCACCAACCTCACCGCCGGCGATCTGCTCGTGGCGGCCCACGACAAGCAGCGCAACGTCGACAGCCACTCGTTCACGGCGCGGGCCGGTGACGACGTGACCTGGGATCCGGTGCTGACCCACGACCTGGCGATCCACGGCCGGCTCGTCGACGAAGTCGGCGCACCGCTCGTCGGGTGGCGCATCGTCGCCCACGGCGACGAGGGCGTGGCGGGTCCGGAGAGCCCGACGACCGGCGACGGCGGCACCTTCCGCCTCGAGGGCTGCGCGCCCGCTGCCTACAAGGTGCGCGTCTACGCGCCGGGCGACCGCTGGTACGGTCCGGTCCTCACGCGCCATGGCGTCACGCCCTCGGCGGAACCCATCGAACTGCGCGTCACGCGCGCGAACATGCCGAACTGCACCCTGGTCGGCCGCCTCGCCGAAGGCCAGCCGCCGGGCAAGCTCTCGGTCGTGCTGGTCGGCGCGCAGGGCAGCGTGCAGATGGCCGCCGATCTCGAGCCCGGCGAGGCGTTCGAGATCGGCCCGGTTCCGTCTGGCACCTACATGCTGCAGCTGCAGCGGCCGAGCGGCGAGGGCTACTGCCAACAGCTCGTCAGCGGACTCGGCACGTTCACGCTGGCCCCGGCACAGCGGCACGACCTCGGCGACGTCGCCATGCCGCCAGCCGGGGAACTCGCGGTCGAATTGAACGACGGCGACGGCCGTCCGGTGGCGAAGGCCGGGTTGGTCTTCGCGCTGCTCGGCGCGCCGATGGGCGGCACGGCCGTCGAGATCCGCGATGGCCGGGGTGTCGCCGAGTTCGCGCCCGGCACCTACCTGCCCTGCCACGCGAGCGACGGTCTGTGCATCGAACACGAGCCGATCGTCGTCGCGGGCGGCCAACGAACGACCGTGCAGTTCGTCGCCGCCGCGAGCGTACATCGCGACGTGCGCTACGACCTCGGTGCCGTCGGCTGGATGACGCGCGCGTTCGCGACGTGGCGCAAGAACGGGCGGCCCGTGCGCCGCCAGTGGTTCTCGTTCTGGCAGGAGAAGCCCACCACGCACGACGAACAGTTCACACCGGGCATGTGGGAACTCGAGCTCGAGCTCGGCTGTGGTCGTGACAGCGGCAGTGTGCAGCGCTTCCCGTTCGTCGTCACCGGCGACGACGCGGGTCCGGTGATCGACATCGTGGTCGCGAAGTAGCGCGGCGCTGCTTTCTGAGCGAGGTCGCCCGCGGCAGAGCCGCGGGCAAACTCGCTCAGGACCTCCTACCGCTCCGGCGGGCGCCTGACGGCGCCCTTGGCGCGGGAGAGACCGGTTCTGAAGCTGCCCGTCGGTTCTCGGCCTCGCCTCTTGGGGGCAGCGTCGCGGCCATGGATCCTGCCGGCGCGACGCGCGAGCCCGGGCCGCCGCACGGCGCGTTCCACGCGGTCACCGCGGCGGTTCGCACGCAGCCGGCGTCGCGACCCCGAGCGACCCGAACGGCGCCGCCGGCGCGGGGGCGATTGACCGGAAGCAGCGGCCTCGGGAGCATTCTGTCCGCACCGAAACCTCCACCGCGACCATTGGGGATCGCCATGCCCGACACCACACACTTCGTCTTCTTCGCAGTGACCTGCTTGCCGACGCTGCTGTCGGCCCAACTCGGGCCGTTGCCGTTCCGCACGATCGATGGATCCTCGAACAACATCAACCACCCGACCTGGGGCATGGCCAACATCGAGCTCATGCGCCGCGCGCCGGTCGCGTACGCCGACGGCGTGTCGGCACCGGGCGGGGCGACGAGGCCCAGCGCCCGCGCGGTCAGCAACGCGCTGTGCGCGCAGGACGACCAGGTGCCGAACGCGATGGGCGCGTCCGACTTCGTGTGGCAGTGGGGCCAGTTCATCGACCACGACCTCGACCTGACGACGGCGCTGAGCCCGATCGAAGCGTTCGACATCCCCGTGCCGATCGGCGATCCGTTCTTCGATCCGCTGCACACGGGCACCCAGACGATCGCGCTGTCCCGCTCGGTCTGCGAGCCGGATCCCCTCGGTGTGCGGCAGCAGATGAACGTGATCACGTCGTTCCTCGACGGGTCGATGGTCTACGGCTCGGATGCAGCCCGGGCTCTCGAGCTGCGCCGGCTCGATGGAACGGGGCGCCTGAAGACGAGCGCGGGCGACCTGCTGCCCTTCAACGTCAACGCGTTCCCGAACGCACCGGTCGCCAACGACCCGACGCTGTTCCTCGCCGGCGACGTGCGCTGCAACGAGCAGAACGGCCTGACGGCCATGCACACGCTGTTCGTGCGCGAGCACAACTACTGGGCGTCGACGTTCGGCGTCTGGATGCCGGCGTCGGACGACGAGACGCGCTATCAGCTCGCGCGGGCCATCGTCGCGGGCGAGATCCAGGCGATCACGTACAACGAGTGGCTGCCCGTCCTGCTCGGACCCGGCGCGCTGTCGCCGTACGCGGGTTACCAGGCGAGCTGCGATGCCACCGTCGCCAACGAGTTCTCGACGGCGTGCTTCCGCGTCGGGCACACGATGCTCAACAAGTCGCTGCTGCGGCGTGATGCGACCGGGAGCGAGATCGCGGCCGGCGACCTGCCGCTGCAGCTGGCGTTCTTCAACCCCGGCGAGATCGTCGCGCACGGCATCGACGCGCTGCTGCGCGGGCTCGCGATGCAGCCTGCCCAGGAGGTCGACACGCTGATCGTCGAGGACGTGCGCAACTTCCTGTTCGGGCCGCCCGGCGCGGGCGGCTTCGATCTGGCGTCGCTCAACCTGCAACGCGGCCGCGACCACGGCCTGTCGAGCTACAACGCGATGCGCGTGGCGTACGGCCTGCCCGCGCGCGGCAGCTTCAAGCACATCACGCACGATCGCAGGGTCGTGCAGGTGCTCGAGAACACCTACGCCTCGGTGGACGACGTCGATGCCTGGATCGGCGCGCTGGCGGAGGACCACGTGCCGGGCGCGATGGTCGGCCCGTTGATCTCTGCCGTGCTCGTCGATCAGTTCACGCGCGCGCGCGACGGCGACCGCTTCTGGTACACGTCCTACCTCGGTGCGGGGTTGGCGGCCATCATCGACACGCAGACGCTCGCCGTGATCATCCGCAGGAACACGTCGATCGGCACGGAGCTGCAGGACGACGTGTTCCTGGCGCCCAGCAACTGAGCGCGGGCTCGCGGCGGCCGGCGCCACGGCGCCCGGCGCAACGGGTGCGCTCGATCGCGCGGGAAGACCGCGCCGCCGCCGCCGTCCCACGGCGACACCCGGAGGACCCATGCGCTCGCTCATCTGCAGTCTCTGTGCCCTCGTGTTGGCGACCACGTCGAGGTGCCAGCAGGAACCTCAGCCCACCAGGGCGGAACGGCCGGCTGCCGCGAAGGCCCCGTTCGTCTTCGAGGCCGGCGAGATCGACCTGCGCACGCTGATCGAACGCTGCGGGACCTTCCTGCAGCGCAACATCCTCGTCGACGACGTCGAATTGATGGCTGCCACCGACGGGCGCGGTGGCGCGGGGCGCCGTCAGGGCGCGCGCGTCGTCAAGGCGCCGGCGCCCGCGGAGGCCGAGGCGGCCGCTGCCGGCCCCGTGGTGTGCCTGCAGCTGCCGGTCGTCACGGATCGCGACGGATGCGAGGAGCTGCTGTCGAGCCTGCTGTGGATGAAGGGGCTCGCGCTCGTGCCGCTCGACGAACAGAAGGCCGTCTACGAAGTGCTGGCGATCAACGGCCAGCGCCAGCGCGAGATCCCCATGCGGGCGGCGCCGCGCACGCCGGAGCAGGTGCTCGCGCGGCCGGGCCTGCGCCAGTTCGTGACGGTCGTCTACCGGCCGCAGCACATCGACGCGACCGTCGCGACCAACGCACTGCGGCCGTTCTTCGCGAACAGCGGTACACAGGGTGTGGCGAGCCTCATGATCGGCAACGTCGGCAACTCGTCGTCGTTGATCGTGTCGGGGCCGCAGGACATGGTCGCGAGCGCGCTGCGCGTCGTGCAGGCCGCCGACGTGGCCGCGCCGGCCCAGGGCAACACCGACCTCGAGGCGCGCGTCGATGCGCTCGGCAAGCAGAACGAGCAGCTGCTGCGGCGCATCGCCGCGCTCGAACAGAAGAGCGGCAAGCAGGGCGGCTGATCACCGCGCGGGGGATCGGCGGATCCTGCTGGGTCGGCGCCGCCGGCGCGCGCATGATCGGGGCTCCTCGCGCACGAGCGCGCCAACGCCCCGATGTCCGAACCCACCGCGCGACCGCCCACACACCTGCTCTCGATCCTGCTCCTGGTCGCGGCACTCGCCAACCCCGTGCGAGCCCAGCACGACGACCACACACTGCGCGTGTTCGTCTTCGCCGGGCAGTCCAACATGGTCGGCGCGGACTCGCACGTGCACGAGATCGCGCGCTTCCCCCCGTTCGCCGGACTGGACCGACCGCAGAAGGGCGTCCTGTTCTCCTACTGCATCGGTCGCGAGGACAAGCGGAAGTCGGATGGTTGGGTCGACCTGCAACCGGTGGGCGACCTGGTCGGGCCCGAACTCAGCTTCGCCCGCGAGGTCACGCGCCACATCGACGCGCCGATCGCCATCATCAAGTGCGCCGCCGGCGGCACGAACCTGGTCGGGGACTGGAACCCGGACGAGCCGCGCGGCTTCGCGATGTACCCGTTGACGCTGAACTGGATCCGCGAGGCGCTCGCCGACCTCGACCGCCGCGAGATCGCGTACCGCCTCGAGGGCTTCGTGTGGCACCAGGGTGAGGGTGACATGTTCGAAGAGGGCGCGCTGCCCGCGTACGGCGCCAACCTCGCGAGGTTCCTGGCGAGTTGGCGGCGCGACCTCGGCGCGCCGGAGCTGCGCTTCTACATCGGCGAGCTGTGCACGAAGACGATCTGGGGCATGGACCTCCGCCCGCGCATGTACGCGGTCCGTCTCGGGCAGCGTGCGGTCACCGACGCCGATCCGCTGGCGCGGTACGTTCCGACCTCGCACATCGGCGTGCAGATCGGCGGCGAAGGCGGGTTGCACTACCACTACGGCACGCTCGGGCAGCTCGAGCACGGTGTCGAGTACGCGGACGCGTACCTGGAGACCATCGGCAAGGCGCCGAGCCGCGCGCGCCCGCTCACCAGCTGGCCCTACGCGAAGGGCAGCGCCGTCAGGCTGTTCGTGCTCGCGGGTCACCGCAACATGGAAGGCGAGCGCGCCTTCGTGCAGGACCTGCCGGCGCTGGGGCTGGCGTCGCTCGCGCGCGACAACCCTTGGATCGCGTTCGAGTACGACCTCGGCGCGGGCCGCAACGTGTCGCACGGCTGGGAACCGCTCGGACCGGCGGGCTGCTACGGCACGTTCGGCCCGGAGCTCAGCTTCGGGGCCCGGCTCCGGACCCGGCTCGAAGCGAACGTCGCGATCGCCAAGTTCACGGACAGCGGCTCGCAGATCGTCGATTGGACTCCCGAAGGCAGCGAGGCCGTGTCGCGCAACGTGTATCCGCGCTTCGTCGCGTTCGTGCGCGAGGCGATGAAGGAGCTCGCGGACAGGGGCCACGAGGTCGAACTGGCCGGCATCTTCTACCACCTCGGCGAGAACGACATGTCGTACGGACCCTATCGCAAAGAAGCGGCCGCGCGCCTCGAGTCGCTGGTGGCTCGCAGCCGCGAGGACCTGGGCCTGCCCGCGCTGAAGTGGTTCGTCAGCCAACAGCGACCCACGCACGACGAGGGACTGGACCGCATCGACGTCGCGGCCGAGGTCGCGAAGCTGGCCGCCGCGGACCCGAATCTGACCCACATCGAGACCTTCGACCTGCCTGGGCAGGAGCAGCAGCTGGTGATCACGACGGCAGGCATCGTCGCACTCGGCGAGGTGATCGCCGACGCATACCTGAAGGCGCGGTAGCGGTGCCGGGCCAAGGTGCGGGGCCCCGGGCTAGTCCCGCTGGGCCTGGTACTGGCGCAGCTCCTCCTCCGACGGCGTGTACTCGATCGCCACGTCGGTGATCACGGGCGTCAGCACCCACGTGAACGGCGGGAAGCCGTACCAGTAGTTCTCGGCGTTGGTCTGGATGACGCGCACGCCGTCGCTGCCGAGCCGCTCGACGTCGCCCGAACATTCGTCGAGCATCGTGTCGATGGTCGTGGCGCCGAGCAGCGGCAGGATGATCGCCACGTTGAGGCCGACATTGGTCGTGACCTTGACGAACACGGGTTTGCCGCTGGGATCGACGCGCCCGTGCCAATGGGTCGCGGTGCTGTGGAACGTGCAGCCGGCGAGGAGCGAGAACGCGGCGGCGGCCGCTGGGCGAAGGGATGAAGCCATGCGGCCACCATCGCCGCGCGCGGTGCACCATGCAAGCGAAGCTGGCGGGTGCGCGGCCGCAACCGGCGAAGTGCTCTTGATCCGCGGCGCCGGCTCGTGGACCCTGCCCGCATGCAGGGAGCCATGGTCGGCCCGCAGCCTCGTCCTCGCGTCGAAGTGGTCGCGATCGCGGCCTGGACGCTGCTGGCGCTCGGCGTCGTGGTGCGCATGTTCGTGGAGCGGGATCCGGAGCGCAACAACGTCTACCTCAAGGTGTTCGCGCCGGCGGCGCGGGCCTTCCTCGAGCAGCGCGACCTGTACGACGTCGACAGCGGCTTCCGCTATCCGCCGCTCTGCGCCGCGCTGTTCCTGCCGTTCGAACTCTGCGGCGCCCGCTTGGGCAGCGTGCTCTGGCGCGCCGCGAACTTCGCCGCGCTGCTGTGGGGCGCGGCGTCGGTGCTGCGCGTCGGGTTCCCCGTGGTGCTGGGCCGCGGCGAGCGGGCGGTGTTCCTGCTGGTGCTCGCGAGCCTCGACCTGGGCAGCCTCAACAACGGCCAGCCCAATCCGCTGATCCTCGGCTTCTTGTTGCTGGCGACGACCGCCTGGCTGCGCCAGCGCGACGCGGGTTGCGCGGTGGCGGTGGCCAGCAGCGCCTGGATGAAGGTCTACCCGCTCGCCTACGGCATGGTGCTCACGGCGCTGCGACCGCGCCTGCTGCTCTGGCTCTTGCCGGCCATCGCGGTGGGCTTGTTGCTGCCGTTCGCGCTGCGCGATCCGGGATACGTCGCCGAACAGTACGGCGCGCTGTTCGCGAAGCTGAGCGCGGAGGATCGCACCGGCGACCTGTCCGACGCCTACCGCGATCTGCGCCTGATCGGCGCGGTGCTCGGCGTGCCCATCGCCCCGGTGCTGTTCTTCGCCCTGCAGGTCATCGGCGGGCTCGGCATCGTCGCGCTCTGCTTCCGCCTGCGAGCCGCCGGCGAACATCGCGCGCGCGTGCTCTACTTCGCCTTCGGCCTCACCATGTGTTGGTTCATGCTGCTCGGGCCGGCGACGGAACTGTCGACCTACTCGCTGTTCGCCCCGGTCCTGGCCTGGGGGCTGGTGCTGGCCTGGCGTCAGCCCCGGTGGTCCGACCGCTGGCCGTGGATCGCGGCCAATGCGCTGGCCGTGCTGTCGCACGTGCCGGTCCCGCGGGTTCAGCAATTGCACTACCCCATGGTTCGTATGTTCCTGCCGATGGCGTCGCTGATCGCCGCCGTCGCGTTGCTCGCCGACGGCCTGAAGGCCGGTTGGCGCCGGCGCGTGCTCGTCGGGTGACGAAGGATCACCACCGCGCGCCGTGCAGAAAACACGATTCGACGGCCGCCGCGCAGCACTATCATGCGGGCACCATGGCGGAAGCCGCTCCGGCGCTGACGTTCGTGATCCCGGTCAAGAACGGGGCGTCGTTCCTGACCGAGAGCCTGCATCGCGTCTGGGAATGGCTGGCAGGCAGCCAGCGCCGCGCCGAACTGCTCGTGGTCGATGACGGCTCGGACGATCGCACGCCGGTGTTGCTCGACGAGTTCGCAGCCGGGATCGGCACTCACGAGCGGCTGGCGTTCCGATGCCTGCGCAACGCGAGGAATCGCGGCAAGGGCTTCTCGCTGCGCCGCGCGTTCCTGCACGCGCGCGGTGAGATGATCGTGTTCACCGACGCCGACCTGACCTACCCGGTCGAGAACGTCACGGGCCTGCTCGACGCGCTCGAAGCCGGTGCGGACGTCGCGATCGGCAGCCGCATGCACGCGGACAGCCGGTATGTCGTGGCGCCGACCTTCTTCGGCAAGCTGTTCACGCGCCACATCAGCGGCCGTGTGTTCAACTTGTTCGTGCGCCTGCTGGTGCCGGGCGTACGCGATTCGCAGGCCGGCCTCAAGGGGTTCCGGCGCGATGCGGCGCGCGCCCTGGCCGAACGCGTGCGCCTCGACCGCTTCTCGTTCGACGTCGAGATGCTGTTCGTGACGCGCCGGCTCGCGTTGCGGCTCGTCGAGTGCCCGGTGCTCTTCGTCTATCGCAAGGAACCGTCGACGGTGCACTTCGCGTTCGATTCACTGTCGATGCTGCGCGACATGCTGCGCATCCGGTGGCGCGGTTGGCGCGGCGTCTACGACCGGCCCGCGGATCCGGAGCGCCTGGCCGACCTGCTGAACGGCGGAAGCGAGCAACAGTGGCGAGCGGCCGGGGCGATCCCCGTGCCAGGTCTCGCGGCGACCGATC
This sequence comes from Planctomycetota bacterium, assembly GCA_036274315.1. Classification (GTDB taxonomy): domain Bacteria; phylum Planctomycetota; class UBA1135; order UBA1135; family UBA2386; genus DASVAL01. The sequence goes on from DASUFY010000002.1 coordinate 9,867, forward strand.
GCCAGCACGATCGCCAGGACATCGGCCGGACGGGATGAGCGCACCGGGTCGTGGGCTCGTATGGGTGGCGGACGACCTCGGCGTGTCCTCCGGCACCAACGCGGGCATCGCGCAGACTGCGGCCACGGTGCGCGAAGCATCGCTCTGCGTCACGGGCAACGCGGTCGAAGCCGGCGCGGCGCAGGCGCAGAGCCTCGGCCTCGGCGTCGGACTGCACCTCAGCTTCACGCTCGGCCGATCGCTGACGGGGCCGCTGCGGGGCCTGACGGACGCACACGGGCAGTTCCTCGATCTGCGCGCCGTGCTGTTCGCCTGCCTGCTGCGTCGCCCCGATCGCGATCAGGTGGCTCGCGAGGTGGATGCACAGCTGCGGCGCCTGCGCGAGCTCGTCGCCGCGCCGAGCCACGTCAACGGCCATCATCACGTGCACGTGTTCCCCGTGATCCGCGATGTCGTCTTCGCGGCGGCGAGCCGTTGCGGCATCGGCTGGACCCGCATGCCGGTCGAACACGCGGCCGCCGGTGGCCGCCTGCGGCCGGACCGCCTGCTGCTGGCGCGCCTGGCGATGCGGGCCGCGCCGCACGCGCGCGCGGCCGGCATGCGCTGGCTGCCATTCGTCGGGCTGCGCACCGAGAACCGCGCCGACTTCGCCCGGCGGCGACAGCGCATCGCCGCGCGCCTGCCCGCGGGCACCTACGAGTGGATGGTGCACCCGCGTCTTCCCGACGAGGACTTCGCCGCCCTCGATCCGCGCGGTGCGGATCGCGACGTCGCCGCGGCCGCCGAGGTCGCAGCGTTCGGGGCGTCGTGCGCCGAGGCGGTCGGCCGTCGATTCGCGGAGCTGTGATCGTGCGGGAACGGCTGGAGTAGACGGCGACCTGATCCGTTGCAGGCCCTCGTCCGGCCGCCAGAGCAGCGGCGCCACATGAACACGTGCCGTACCCTGATCGGGTGTTGGTTCGTCGCGTCTCTCTCGAGCTGCGCTGGCGAAGGCGAGCTCGGCCCCACGGCCTTGACCGTGCGCGAACTGGCGGCGCGCGCGCCGTTGTCGGTGCCGCGACCGAGCTACCTGCAGGCTGCGCTGCTCGTGCCGCCGATGCAGACGGCCGCCACGCTGCCGACGCAGACCGTGGTGGCGACCGTGAGCACGAACCACGTGGGTGCGAAATCGACGCAGACGCACGACGGCGTGCAGAGCTGGTTCGCGGGGGTCTTCCACGAGTGGCTCGCGGTCGACCTTCACTACGGCGCCGCACCGGGTCTCGAGCTCTCGGCGCGCAGTGCGCTCAGCGGTTGGGACGAGTCCCAGGACCACTTCTCGCTGTTCGACGACAACGGCAACTACATCGTGCGCGACGAGTCCCGGTTGGCCCGGAACATGGCGTCGCAGCGGCACGACAACGTGGCCCGCCTCGACCTGGGAGCCAAGGTGCTGCTGTTCGGCGGCGACCTGGCGCAGACCGCGGCCGGCGTCGCGGTCAAGCTGCCGATCGCGCGCGCCGGCGACCTCACCAGCGGCGGCACCTACGACTTCGCCGGCACGCTGCTGGAGAGCGTGCAGCTCGGCGACTTCACGCTGCACGCCAACGTCGGTGGCGTCGTGCCGACGGGGACGCAGACCCTGTTCGACGAGTCGGCCGACATCGACATCAACCCGTTCGTGCAGGGCGCCGCGGGGGTCACCTGGCGCGCCGGCGAGAACTGGAGTCTGATCCTGCAGGCCGAAGGCAACACGAGCGCGTTCCGCGACGTGCCCTTCCTGCATCGTGGGCCGATCACGTTCGTCGGTGGGGCGCGCCGCAGCATCGGCAGCAGTTTCGTCGAGCTGAGCGGCGGTCGCGGCAGCGACGGCAGCTCGTCGGATTGGTGGGAGGCGTTCGTCGGCTTCGGTTTGCAGCTGTAGGAACGTGTTGCCGCGGCTCGCACGAGGCATCGCAACGGCGACCAGGAGCGTGCTCCGCGGCTGTTCGGGCTAGGCGCCCGGTCGCCCGGGGTAGCCTTCTGCCACGACATCGGCGGCGTTCAGGTTCCACGCGAGGCGCGCATCGCTGCTGCCGACCTTCTCGGCGAGCACGCCGACGCAGAGGTTGCACGGGTGCCGCAGCATGTGCTTCGTCGTGTTCTCGCGCACGAGCGGCAGGATCGCAGCGGGCATGCCCTCGGCGCGCTTCAGGATGCGGAACCCGGTGTGCCGATTGAGCAGTGCATCGAAGGACTCCGACGAGAACCGCCAGAAGTCCCAAGGCCGTTCGTGCGCCGGCCACGCGGG
>DASUFY010000003.1:0-2672 GCA_036274315.1 Planctomycetota bacterium
AGCAACTCCCAACTGGCTTCATAGGGTCCGGCGGGTGAGCGCGACCTGAAATGCACATGAGGTGACGTTCATCCTGCACATCGGGAGCGGCCCTGCTCCCGCCCACGACCCGGGGAATGGGAAGTTCAACCTGCGCCCTGAGCCACCCGTAACCCACCCGTTCCCATGGTCCCCACGCGCGATCCTCGCTCGAAGTCGCGCTCTTGATGCCCGCACCTCCGGCGTTCCTGCCGACGATTCGCCCGCCAGACGCACCGGTCCCCCACCGCGACCTGCTTCCCGGTACCGCACGCCAGCCACCGACGCCAGCGTCGACCCGCCGCACGAACGTCGCCCACTGCGGCGCCCGCGGCTCACAGCATGCCGATCGTCAGCGTCAAGCCGTTCGTCGAGGTCACGGCGGTGATCGCGCTGCCGGCGCCCAGTTCGAGGGCGACGACTTGCTGGAACAACGTGTACCCCGCGAGGGAAGGTGAGTCGGGGATGGCGAGTCCGGTGGAGACCACACCACCGAACGGCACGAGTGCCAAGGTGACGTCGGGCGTGACGCCGAGCACGCAGCCAAGCAGGCCTTGTGGCAGGATCGCCACCAGCGGCAGCGACAACGTCGACAGCCCGTAGATGTCGAGCGCGAGCGCGCTCGCCGACAGGCCGCTCGCACGCGCGCGGTAGGTCGACCCGGTCCACGGCCAGTTCGTCGGCTCGAGCACGTTGGCGCCGCCGCTGCCGCCACAACCGGGTGTGCTCGGCAACGCGCTGGCCGGACAGGTCGACGACAGCCGCACGAACCCGACGGAGACGGCGTCGTCGAGCCGCGCGATGCTGCCGGTGACCAGCAGGCTGCCGTCGCGCGCGGGGGTCAGCACGAACGGATATCCCGAGCGAGTGGACGCCAGTGCCGTCCACGCCACGCCGTCCCAACGCGCGATGCCCGCCGCCGGCATCCCGCCGGCAAAGTAGAACGAGCCGCTCGCAACGAGATCGCCATCGGGCAGCAATGCCAGGCCGGTCGCCTGTGCGAAGAAGCCTGGGAACGTGGTGAGGCCCTGGCCGAGCGGTTGCCAGGTCGCGCCGTCCCAACGCGCAATGCGGTTCGCCGGAGTGCCGTTGGCAAACAGGAAGTCGCCGCTCGCGACCAGGTCGCCGTTCGGCAGCGTCACCAGGTTCTGCACCTGGGCGTCCATCGTGCCGAAGCCGACCCAGGCGACGCCGTTCCAGCGCGCGACCGCGTACGGGCCGAGCAGGTCGACGAAGCCGCCCGCGACCACGTCGCCGTTCGCGGCGATCGTCAGCGCGCCGACGACACCGTTCAGCCCCGCGCCGAGCGACGACCACGTGGTGCCATTCCACATCGCGATGTGCGCGGCGGGCACGCCGCCGGCCGTGGTGAAGAAGCCGCCGGCGATGAGACCGCCGGGCACCACGAGCAGCCTGGTGACGACGTCGTCCATGCCGCTGCCCATCGGCAGCCACGCGCTGCCGTTCCATCGCGCGATGCGCGCGGCGCTGACGCCGCCCACCGACGTGAAGACTCCGCACGCGATGATGTCCCCGTTGTCGAGCGTCACCAGCGATGCTACCTGCCCATCGAACACGGGGCCCAGCGGTGCCCAGGCCGACCCGGTCCAGCGCGAGACCCGATGGTTGTTCGAGCCGATCGACTCCGACGCCGCGAGGATGACGTCGCCATTCGGCGCCGTCGTGACGCCGCCCCCGTAGTGGGGCACCGGCGCGGTGTCGATGCGGTTCCAGGCTTTGCCGTTCCACGTGGCCAGGTTCGGCGTGTCGACGCCGGCGATCGTGCGAAAGCCCCCGGCGGCGAGGATGTCTCCGTTCGCGAGAACAGCGAGGGTGCGGACGATCCCGTTCGTGGTGCCGAGCTGCGACCAGCTGGTGCCGTTCCATCGCCGCGCGTCGAGATTGCCGGCAACGATGTCGCCGTTGGGCAGAGCCGCCAGCGCCGCCAGCCCCGCCGACACGGGCACGCCGCCGGCGAGGCCAGACCACGACGTGCCATTCCAGCGCGCGATGTTGGCGGCGGGCACACCACCCGCAGTCGCGAACTGACCACACACGAGCACATCACCGTTCGCGGCAAACGCAACCTGGGACAGCGGACCGGCCGTGCCCGTGCCGAGCGGCGACCAGCTGCTGCCATTCCAGCGCGCGATGTTGTTTGCCAGCGTGCCGCCCGCCTGCGCGAACGTACCGCCGACCACGAGCTCGCCGTTCGCCCGCACCGCGAACGCGTCGACCCGCGGGTTCAGCGTGCCGCTGATGCCGGCGCCGAGCGCCGACCACGACGAACCATTCCAGCGCGCGACGTTGTTCACCGGCGTGCCGCCGGCCTGCCCGAAGTAGCCGCCGGCGACCAGATCGCCGTTGGGCATCGCGGCGAGCGCATAGACCCAGCCCCCGATTCCCGAGCCGAGCGGAGACCACGAGCTCCCGTTCCAGCGCGCGACGCCGGGCGCAGCCACGCCACCGGCGGTGGTGAACTGCCCACCCGCGACGAGATCACCGTTCGCGAGCACGGCGAGCGCATACACGAGATCGTTGGTGCCGCTGCCGAACGTGGACCAGGAACCATCCGACGGATCGAACGCCGCGACGCGGTTGGCGGCCTGGTCCCCGGCGATCGTGAAGGTACCGCCCAGCACGAGGACCGGCGC
>DASUFY010000004.1:0-14517 GCA_036274315.1 Planctomycetota bacterium
GGCCGCCCCGCGCGTCGATCGGCGAACGATCAGGGCGTCTGCGTGAACAGGTTCAGGAACAGGTTCGACGTGACGAACGCCGTGAACGTGGAGTTCACCGTCAACACCTGGCTGAAGTAGACGACGCCGATCGCCGACGGCACGCTCGGCGCCGTGAAGTTGATGACGTCGAGACCGAGCGCGTTCGTGGCACCGCCGAGCACGGCCAGGCCGCTGCCACCGACCAGGATGATCGGGAAGCCGGGCACCAACGTCGGGCCGGTCGTGTCGCCGAGCGCCAGCAGGTAGGGCCGCGAGCTGCCCTGCGTCGAGACGACGAGCGTCATCGGCGAACCCTGCGCCGCCTGCTCGGGCAGCATCGTCAGTTCGGCGTCGAGCGGAGTCGTCGTGCGCGTGCCGAGTTCGACGTCGTCGATCTGCCAGCCACCGAGGTTGAGGCCGCCGTCGGCCGTCAGGCGGAACTCGACCTGCACGGCCGGATTGTTGTCCGCGACCGGGATCGGGTACTCGAGCGTCTGCCAGCTCGAGTCGACGAGGTGGCCGTTCGCGGGGTTCGTCCAGATCTGGACGCCGTTGACCAGGATCGTGGCCTGGTCGTAGATGCCTTCTTCGACCGTGAGCCAGCGCTTGAACCGCAGCGTGACGCCGGTGCGTCCCGAGCAGTTGATCGTCGGCGAGCGCAGATAGTAGTCGATGCTGTTGGGGTAGCGGCCGTTCGACGTGCCGGCGCCGAGGTCGGTGCCGTAGACGCTCGAACCGCTGACGGCCGAGGCCGGGTCGGACCAGAACACGCCGCTCACGGTGCTCGACTTGCCGTTCGGCGCGCCGAGCTGCCAGTCGTCGGTGCCGGTCGTGCTGTAGCGCCCGTGCGACCAGCCCGCCGCGCCCGTGTCGAACGACTCCGAGTAGAAGCCGATGAACGGTCCGGTCGGCGGCACGCTGACGACGTAGGTGTATTCACCGGTCACCGGCAGGCGCACCGTCGTGCCGCCGCTGTGCACGGCTTCGATGTGGTAGGAGACCGCACCGCTCATGATGCCGGGCAGCATGGCCGAGTAGCCGTTCGGGGCGTTGGTCGGGTGCATGTTGCGCACCTGGGCGCCGGCGCCGGCGTTGTAGAACAGGCGCGTCTGCGTCACGGTGCCGCTAGAGACCGCGGCGATCGTCGCGGCGACGATGCGCGGCGTCAGGCGCGCCGAGGTGTTGCCGAGCGGCGCGTGCGCGATCGAGATGATCTGGATCTGCGGGTAGGGCATGCCCTTCGTGATCGCGGCGGCCGACAGCTGCGCGTAGTGCGGCACGCCGTTGTTGAGGTTGCCGTCGTCGTCGTCGGCGATGAAGACCTCGCGCACCGCGTCGGCCTGGTTGGTCGCGTCGGCGACGATCGAGGTGATCACCGTGTCGTTGGAGATCTGGATCGCCAGGTTCGTGCCGAACGCGGCGCGCAGGTTCTCGCGGTACTTCCACGCGAAGCCCATCCAGATCTCGCCGGCGTTGTGCACTTCGTTCTGCGTGCCGTAGAGCTTGGTGTTGTTGCCGCTGCGCAGCGGCACGCCGGCGGTCTGGAAGCCGCTGCCGAGGTTCGGCGTGTCCGAGATGTACAGGCCCATGATGTCGCCCCAGCCCTCGCTGAGACCGTCGTTGCTCGCGTTCGAGATGCCGCCGAAGCGATCGTCGAGGCCGTGGCCCCATTCGTGCGCGACCACGGTCGAGAAGGCCGTGTTCGCACAGCCGCCGCCGGCCGGATAGAAGTGCAGCGTGTTGCCCGTGTAGTAGGCGTTGCACGTGCCGCTCTGGTTGACCGTCGGGGCGATGCCGCTGATCGTGTTCATCGCGGACGGGATGCTGCCGCTCGTGCCGAGGATCGAGCGCGCCCACTCGTTGGTGCGATCGATCCAGTAGGCCGCCGTCGTGTGCGCGGCCTCGTTGGTCGTCGCGCCCGAGGTCAGCAGCTGGATCGTCGAGTTGACGCCGGGCGTCACGGTGAAGCTGCCCGAGGGTGCGTTGGTGCCCGCAATCGGCGCGAAGTGCGTGCCGTCGAGCGCGCCGACCGAGATCGACACGGGAGCCGCGATGTCGATCGTGAACTGGCCGTTGGCGTCGGTCGTGACCTGGCCCACGCCGGGCACGTTGAGTACGAGCCCACGCAGGGCGGTGTTGACGAGCGCACTCTGGCCGTCGAGGCCGGTGCGGGTCCAGGCCATGACCGTGACGGTCGTCAGCGTGACGGGGCCGGGCTGGATCGGGCCGATGGTCTCGAGACGGTTCACACCGTGGTGCGGGTTCGTGCAGGCGGGGTTGCCGCACGTGTGCTTGTCGTTCTGGTAGTGCAGAACGCCGCCGGTCTTCGCATCGATGTAGTAGCGGCCGATCGGGCCGAAGCCGTTGCGGTCGACGTTGCTGATCGACACCTCCCAAGCCAGATAGAACGGCGCCACGTCGGTGGCGTCGATGTCACCCCAGATCACGAGGCGCGGCGCCGCGATCGCGGCCGGCTGCGGCACACCCGTCAACGGCGTCTCGAGCTGCTGCCAGGCGATCGCCGTAGCGACTTCCTCGCCGATCTGCGGCGTCGTGTCGAAGTTGGCGGGGATGGGCCAGGCGCGGCTGCCCATCATCGCGACCACACCCCTCATGTTGATGCGCACGTCGGCGCGACCTTCGATGACGGGCAGGCTGTGGAAGAACTGATCGAACGTGAACGACCACGAGCGCCCCATGCGTGCACCGATGATCTCACGGAACTCGGACGTGCCGAGGCCGAGCAGGTCGTGGTACTGCACGAGCACGTTGTTGGCGTGGCGCCGCGCCTCTTCGAGCGAGTTCTCGCGCCAGTCCTCGATCGGCAGGCCTTGGCCGTAGATCGCCGACGGCGTCAGCGTCGCCGGGTGCCACTGCACGGTCCAGGGCCCGGGCGTGTCGCGCTGGAACGCGGCGTACGCCGACTTGCATTGGAAGGAATCCCTTGGATCCTGCGGAGCCTGGGCTTGGGAAGAAACGGCGAGCACGAGGCTCGCGCAGAGCGAATACGATCGCATAGGAAGGACACCTGGCGGGACGGACGCCGGCATGGGGTGGTCGGCGCGTTTGGGAACCGCGGTATCCCGGGGGCAGGGGCGAGAGACCGAAGTCGAAAAGCAGGCGGAGGAAGTATTGCCCAGGCTGATTGCCAGTCAACTCCCTGATGTGCGGGTGTCGAAGGCGGGCCGGCAACGGACCGGTGCTGCCGTCAGCTCCGCTCCGGATCGGCCCTGCGGTCCGACGCATCCGGACCGCCTGCCGGTTCGAATGGTGGCATGCGCGTCGCGGCGTCGACGGCGTGCAGCAGCACACGTTCGCGGGCCGGGTCGAAGGGCCGGCCGCCGAAGCGCACTTCCTGGTAGGCCAGGAACGCGGCCTCCACTTCGGGCAGCAGTCGTCGCCGCCGCGCGAGGTCGCGCGCGAAGGCCTCGAGGGTCTGGCGGTGGGCGCGCAGGTGGCCGGCCCGGCCCAGTGCACGCAGGATGCGCACGAGCAGGCGGCGCGCCGTCTTCGCCGTGGCCGGTGTCGCGATGCGCGGGGGTTGGGGAGTGCCGGTCGGCCAGGCCGCCGACGCGACCGCGAGCAGCAGCGCGAGCACGAGCAGCCACGGTTGCGTCACCCAACGCAGGAACTCGGCCGCGGCTTCGCCCGCCTGGCCCGCGGGCACCGGCTGGCCCGCCTCGGCGGTGGGCGTCGTGTCGAGGCGCGACGGCGTGCGACGGCCTCGTTCGGCGGCGGGCGTTGGGTCGAACACGACGTAGCCGCGGTCGACGTACGGGATCTCGACCCACGCGTGCGCGTGCTGCGAGCCGTAGATGCGCGCGCCGGGTTCCTTGCGATCGGGGTCGCCGCCGTAGAGCCCGACGCCGATGCGGCACGGAATGCCGCGCAGTCGCAGCATCAGCGCGGCCGCCGATGCGAAGTGCATGCAGTAGCCGCGTCGATCGCCGCTCGCGAACAGGAAGTTCTCGAGTGCGTGTGCGTACGGGCCCACGGGCTCGATGCGGTCGTAGCGGCAGCGTGCGGCCAGGCCGGCCGCGATCTGATCCGTCGCCCGTGCGGGATCGTCGCCGACCCGCCACTCGTGCAGCAGGTCCTCGAACGGGCGGCGGTCGAGCCCGACGGGCAGTCCCAGCAGGCCGAGGCGGCTCGCGCGCGGATCGAGCCGCGCCTCCGCGGCAGGGTGAGGCAGGCGTTGGTAGCCGACCTGGTAGACGTTCTGCGCACTGCCCTCGCGCTGCCGCAGCCATTCGCGCGTGCGGTCGACGATCAGGTCCTCGAGCCCCCGTACCTCGCACGTGTGCGGCGGCACGAAGACGAAGTTGCGCGCCCCGGCGAAGCGTTCGAGTTCGAGCCAAGACGTGGCCACGCGCGGCAGCGGTCGCCGCAGCACGTGGCCATCGGCGCGCGGCGCCGGGGCACGTTCGAGTGCACCGAGCTGCCAACGGTCGAGCCCCGGCACGGCGAAGAAGCCCGAGCGCAGGTAGAGATCGCCGGGCACTTCGTCGCCGGCTTCGGAACGCACGCGCACGAGCTGTTCGCCGGTCAGCTCGGACAGCACGCCCTGGCCGCCGTCGAGCACGAACGAATCGCTGAGCCCGACGCTGCGCGGGCCGCGCATCTCGGTCGGCGACTCGGCGTCGGCCGTGCGCTGCCGGCTCGGCGATGGCAGCCACCCGAGCGTGCGTTCGATCGCGAAGCCCGCGCACAGGCAGGCGAGCACGAGCACGAGCGACGAGGTCACCGTCGCGAGCCGTTCGGCGCGCATCGCGGGCCGCCGCCGGCTGGGCCGCCCGAGCGTGTGCGCGGCGATGTGGGCGGCGCAGCGCAGGCTCGCGCAGCCGGCGGCGCCGTAGGCGAGCAGCAACGGCAGGTGCACCCCGTCGAGGATCACGCCGACGAGCAGCACGCAGAAGCTCAAGAACAGCGCGAGCGCCGCGTCGCTGTCCTGATGGCGGGCCGTGACGAACGCGAGCGGCGGCAGGATCGTGCAGGCGAGCGCGGCCGGGCGCGACATCGGTCCGACCAACTCGAGGGCCAGGTAGCAGGCACCGGTCTGCAGCGCGAGCGCGAGCAGCGCGCGCCACCAGCTGTGCACGCCGTGGGGCCGCAACAGGCCCATCACGGCACCCGGCAGCGTGAAGGCGAGCAGCCATTCGATCGGCAGCGCGTCGGCGGGCAGGTTGGCCATCGCGAGCGTCGTGCAGGCCAGCACCGTGATCGCCGCGACGTGCGCCGCGGCCCTGCTCGGCACCGGCGGCGCGCTCATTCGAAGTCGCCTCCGACGATCGTCACGTTCGTCGACATGGCCGCGAACTCCGGCGACGCGAGGTAGGCGCCGGCCGGAATCCAGTAGCAGTGTTCCAGCCGGCGCACCTCCTCGAACAGTTCGGGCGACAGCGGGCGGTGCGGCGTCGGGCTCGCCTCGGCCAGCAGCGTCAACAGCTCGTTCTCGATGGCGGGCCCTTGCACGAGATACTTGGTCGGTTCGGCGTCGATGACGAGCACCTGCAGCTGGGCGGAGCGCGCTCGCAGCCAGGCGATCAGCGTGGCACAGGCGCCGAGACTCCATTCGAAGCGCCGCGTGCCCTGGTACAGCGAACGGCCCGGCGGCCGGCGCATGTCGAGCACGAGACCGACCGTCTGCGGCACGCGGCCCTGGGTCACGCGGCGCACGAGCGTGCCGACCGAGGCGCTGCGCAGCGCGTGCACACCGCGCGCGTCCTCGTCGAGGAGGTGTTCGCGCAGCGCGTGGAACTCGGGGCCCGGCAGCCGCGTGCGATGGCGCGGCGCGACCTCGCGCTCGGCGATCGCCTGCACGATCGCCGCGTCGAGCTGCACGCGCGCGGGTTCGGTGATCATGTCGGCGGCGACGCTGAGCACGGCGCGCGTGCGGAACAGGCCGAGTGGCCACGTCGACACGAGCAGGAAGACGCGCTCGAGCACGTGGCTGCGCTGCAGGCTGCGGGCGCGGTAGCCGATGGCCGTCGGCTGCATGGGTCTGATCGGCGGCATCAGCACCGCTGGTTCGCTGCGCATGGTGCGCGGTTCGGCCAACAGGCACTCGCGCAGGCACCGGCGGCCGCGGTGCACGACGGTCAGGTGTTCGGTGAAGAGCGCGCCGGCGATCGTGCGGCGCGAACCGACGCGCACCTCGACGTGGTGCAGCCGGCGTTGTTTGGCCACGTAGTCGACGAGCAGCGGTGCCGTCAGCATCGCGGCGGCGAGGCGCGCGTTGGCGTCGTCGCCGAGCCAGGCCGCGCCGGCGGCGAGCGCGGCGAGCCAGGCCACGACCCGCCCGCGCAGTGTCAGTTCGACGGTGCTGCTGGGAGTGGCCATGCCGGACGGTGGATCGGGTGGACCGGATGCATTCAGTCCGGCAACGGGGTGTCGGCGAGGATCTCGTGCAGCATGGCTTCGCTGTCGGCGCCGGACCGCACGGTGACCCGGTGCGACCACGCCGGCGCCAGCAGCGCCCGCACGTCGTCGGGCACGACGAAGTCGCGGCCGTGGGCGAAGGCGCGCGCGCGGCAGGCCCGGTGCAGGGCCTGCGCTCCGCGCGTGCTCACGCCGAGCAGCGCTTCGCTCGAGTTGCGCGTGCGCTGGGCGAGTTCGACCATGAACGCGGTCAGCTCGCGGTCGCAGCGCACCGCGTCGATGCTGGCGCGCGCCTGCAGCACGTCGTCGCGGCTCGCGATCGGCTCGAGCTGATCGGCGAGCCGGTGACCGTCCTCGCGCGCGACGACGTCGATCTCGTGCTCGGCGTCGAGGTAGCCGAGGCGGATGCTGAGCAGGAAGCGATCGAGCTGGTTCTCGGGCAGCGGGTAGGTGCCGGCCGCCGTCATCGGATTCTGCGTCGCGATGACGAAGAACGGATCGGGCAGCGTGTGGCTCTCGCGATCGATCGTGACGCGGCGCTCGGCCATGCACTCGAGCAGCGCCGATTGCGTGCGCGGCGGCGTGCGGTTCAGTTCGTCGGCGAGCAGCACCGACGTGAACACCGGTCCCGGTCGGAACGTCAGCTCGCCGGTGCGCGGGTGGTAGATCTGGGCGCCGACGATGTCGCTCGGCAGCAGATCGGCCGTGCACTGCACTCGTTGGAACGGCAGGTCGAGCGCCTTGGCGAGGCTGCGGGCCAGCAGCGTCTTGCCGACGCCGGGATGATCTTCGATGAGCAGGTGGCCGCCCGCGAGCAGCGTGATGACGGCGAGTTCGACGGCATCTTCCTTGCCGCGCAGGCTCTGCCCGACGGCATCGACGAGTTTGCGAGCGAGAGGGGACATCCGTTGGACGGTGCGCATGCTACCCGTGATGCGGCGCCAGGGGAGGTGCCATTGGTCGAGCTGGTCGAGCGTGCCGTGGAGCCTGCACGAACGCGCGCGGGCGGCCCGGGTTCAGCCGGCGCGCCGCCCGTTCTCGCTTCCCTGCCGGGCCGGGCTCCGGCTACCTTCGCCCGCGTGAGCAAGCCGATCGTCGCGACGTTCCAGGCCAAGGGCCACCTCATCGACTCGGGCCTGCTCTCCGATGCGCTCGAGGCCGTGCAGGCCGCCGGTGCGACCTACCGCGTCGTGCGGCTCGACATCGGCACCCATCGCCTCGACGAGAGCCAGCTCGAACTCGAGGTGACGGCGCCGACGCGCAAGTCGTTCGACCGCGTGCTGGCCGACCTCATGTCGCTCGGGCTCAGCGAGACCGAGACCCAGGACGCCCGACTGGCCGCCGTCGACCTCGACGGCACGGCGCCGGAGGGTTTCTACTCGTCGACGAACCTCGCGACCGAGGTGCGTCTCGACGGCCAGTGGGTGCCCGTGCAGGGCCAGCGCATGGACGCGACGCTCGTGATCGACGACGGCACGGCGCGCTGCGTCAAGCTGCGCGATCTGAAGAAGGGGCAGCGGCTCGTCGTCGGCCAGACCGGCATCCGGGTGACGCCGTACACGACGCGCAAGCTGCAGGACGGCAAGTTCGGGTTCATGCAGGGTGGAGCCAGTTCCGAACGCCGGCTCGCGGCGCAGGTCGCCGAGGTCGTGCGCGAATGGCGGCGCGTGCGGGCCGATGGCAAGAAGGTCGTGCTCGTGGCCGGGCCTGTCGTCGTGCACGTCGGCGCCGCCCCGACCCTGGCGGCGATCCTGCGCGCCGGCCTCGTCGACGGCCTGCTGAGCGGCAACGCGCTGGCCGTGCACGACATCGAGGCCGCGCTCTACGGCTCGAGCCTCGGCATCGATCTCGCGAGCGGCCGCCCCGCCGTGCACGGCCACATGCACCACATGCGCGCGATCAACTCGGTGCGCCGCGCGGGCAGCATCGGGAACGCGGTCCAGAGCGGCCTGCTGAAGGGCGGTGTCATGCACGCGTGCGTGCGCGCGAACGTGCCGTTCTGCCTCGCCGGTTCGATCCGCGACGACGGGCCGCTGCCGGACACCGAGATGGACCTCATCGCGGCGCAGGAGGCCTACGCGAAGATCCTCGAGAACGTGGGCCTCGTCGTGATCCTGAGCTCGATGCTGCACGGCATCGGCACCGGCAACATGATCGCGGCCGACGTGATGACGGTGTGCGTCGACATCCACCCCGCGGTCGTCAGCAAGCTCAGCGACCGCGGCTCGGCGCAGAGCCAGGGCATCGTCACCGACGTCGGCGCGTTCCTCGGCGTGCTGGCCGAGCAGCTCGGCGTCGCGGTCGACGGCGCATAGCGGCGCCGGGCGGCGCGGCCCGGACCGCGGCCGCCCGGCAGGCCGGCTCAGGCCGCGCGGTCGCTCGCGTCGATAGCTCCCATACGATGGGATTCACGACGACGCTCCTGGGCCTCGCGGCCCTGTTGCCACAGGCACCAGCCCCGAGCAAGACCGCGCCCCGGCTGCCCCAGGCCGCGCCGCCCGAGGTCGTGCTGGCGGGTTCGGCCGATCCCGTGGCGCTCGGCGAGTTCGGCCTCGGCGACGGCGGCACGCCGGCGAACGCGCGCGACGAGCTGCGTTGGAGCCCTGGCGGCTGCACGACGTCGGGCGGCGTGCGCGTCGAATGCCGCGCGGTCGGCGTCAAGCTGACGTTCCCTTCGGGGCGCGAACTGCTCGTGGCGACCGACGGCAACGTGCACCTGCGCTCGGGGGAGTCGGCCGGGCCGTTCCCCGGCGGCCTCGAGCTGCGGCTCGGCGACGGCGCGCTGGTGCGCATCTGGCTGGCGCCGGACACCGGCGTGCGTCTGCGTGACGTCACCGTCACCGAAGGCGAACGCGTGCTGGAGCCGTGGTGGCGCGGCGACGCCGCGCGCCGTCTGGCCAGCCCCGCCGGCTGGGCCGGGTTGCGGTTCTGCTGCTGCGGCGACGGCGGCGACCTCTACCGGGCAGTGGCGCTCGGGCCGCTGCTCGTGCTCGACCGCGTGCTCGTCGAGAGCACGCGCGCGGACGCGGCGCCGCGCGAACGACTCGTCGTGCTGACGGCGCCGATCAGGCAGTCGCTCGACGCGATGGGGCGCCAACACCGCGAACCCGACGCGCGCGTGCGGCGGACCATGACCGCGGTCGCCGCGATCTCGGATCGCAGCGACAGCATCTTCCCGGTCGGCGCTGCACTGCATCGCGCCGAGCACGACAAGCTGCGCTGGCTGTTGCGCGGCGGCTTCGAACTGCAACTCGATCTCGACGGACCGCTCGCGCCGCGGCTGGCCCTGTTCGCCGGCGACGTGCCCGTGCCGATGGTCGAGTGGACGCTGAACAGCTGTCCTGCGGCGTTCGTGGCGAACCCGCGCGACGACCGGACGGAGAAGCGCTGGCACGGCAACGGCACGCGCATGCTGCGCGTCGCCGTCGACCTGCAGGCGCGCGAGGAGCTGTTCGAGCGCGGCTACGCGCTGCGGGTCATCCGGCGCCTGCAGAAGTAGCGGTCGCAGACCGCTACTTGCGGCGCGCGACGGCCTCGCGAGCCAAGGGGGAGTGGTGCTCGCGCAGCGCGGCTTCGACGGCGGGATCCTTGCCGGCGCCGTTCAGGCGCAGCAGCGTCTGCAACGCCGAGTCCGTGTTGGTCGCGCCGATCGCGAGCAGCAGCGCCGCCCGATCCTCGGGCCGTCCCATCAGGCGCAGCCGTTCTTCGAGCTTCGCGGTCGCGCCCTCGCCGTCCAGCATGCGGCCGATGCGGCCGACGGCGCGCGCGTACTCGGCGTCCTTGACCTGGCCCAGCGACACGGCCAGCGCGTCGAGCAGGCCGTCGAGGCGCTGCTCGGCACACAGCTCGGCGAGCGCGATCTTGTGCGGCACGTCGTCGATCTCGCCGCTGGCGCGCGTGACGAGCTGGCTCCACTGCACGGCGCTGAGCCGCGCGCGCAGATCGGGGCGTTCGGTCAGGAAGCACGCGGCTTCCGTGCGCACGACGGGCTCACCCTGCACGGCGAACGCACACAGCGCGGCCGCCGTGTCGGTCGGTGATGCCCCGTCTTCGCTGGCCGCCAGCAGGCGCGCGAGCCGCACGTACGGGTCGGTCGCGAGGTCCGCGCCGACGAGCGGGTTGCTGCCGGGCCAGCCGACCATCTTGTAGTACGGGCCGTTCGCCGACGGCAGGCCGAGCCGCGTCGCGATCGAGGTGGCGTCCTGCAGGCAGTAGAGCCGCGACTGCCGCGGCGTCGGCCGCTGGTGCAGCGAGAGCCTCGGCCAGTCGAGCACGGTGACGGCCTGGTTGCCGGCCGCACCGCGCACGTCGAGCAGCACCTGCACACGGTGCAGCACGACGTCCTCGTCGTGGGCGGTCTTGCCCACCTGGCGGCCGACGACGACGGCGTTCGCATCGACGAGCCCGCGGCGCAGGTCCTGTGCGCGTGCGAGCGCGAGCAGGCAGAGGGACGAACAGAGCAATGGCAGTACGCGCATGTCAGTTGCCGTAGAACACCTGCTCGCGCAGGTAGGCCTTGTTGAGGCTGTTGAAGCCCGATGCCGGGTGGATGGCCGAGCTGTAGGACAGCGAGGGGCTCATCGCGTTGGTGGCACCGGCGGGGAAGAGGTTCGGGGTGCGGATGTGACCATCCGTCGAACCGGGGAAGTTGGGGTCGTTGCCGTAGAGGCCGACCGGCATGGGGCCGTTCTCGACGAGGCCGACGGAGTGGCCGCATTCGTGGCCGGTCACGACGGCCGTGAAGCGCGCCAGGTCGGCGATCGCCTGGTCGATCTGCATGTTGCGCGTGTCCGGCGGAACGAGCGTGCCGGCCAGACGCATGCCGTCGCTCGCGTCGCCGCCGATCGGCGTGCCGCCGAGTGCCATCGCGAACGGATTGAACGTCTGCCGGAACGCGCTCGACGAGGGCGGGCCCATGCCGGCGTCGACGATCGTGTGCAGGAACACACCGAGGCGGTTGCCGCCGAAGTCGGTCCGGGTGTTGTCGTTCTGCGTCGTGTTGGAGGGATCGAAGATCGCGATGCCCAGCACTCCTGCCATCGTGCTCGAGCCGGCGATGCTGATCTGCGAGTACGGGAACGAATTGTAGGGCAGGCTCGAGTTGCCGTTGAAGCTGCCGCTCGGCTGCGTCAGCGTGAACGAGACGTTGACGCCGCTGTAGAGGTCCGCGAGCTGGGCCAGCAGCGCGGCCTTGAAGCGGCCGAGCACGACGTCGTTGCTGTTGGAGCCGAAGGCGCTGCCGCTCACGGCGATCGGCGACGCCGAGTTGAGCCCGACCACGCGCAGGATGTCCTCGAAGTCGCTGAGCCCGTTGGCGCCGGCGACCGGAGCGACCGCGGCGCCGCCCGGCCCGGACGTCGTCGTGAACGACTCGATGTCGCGCGAGAAGTCGAGATACCAGACCTGCTGGCTGTTGACGATCGTCTCGAACGGTCGCAGCGCGTCCGAGAACGGCCGCACCGCGGCGGTGAAGCTGACTTCGTTCGAACCGAGGCCCGAGCTGTCGACGACGGTGGCGCGCAGCGTGAAGACGCCCGGCGGGAACTGCACCGCGGCCGGCACGAGGTAGCTCGCGGCGCTGCTCGTCGCCGACACGACGGTGAGGAACGGCTGCAGGTTGGCGCCCGCTGTCTTCGCGCCGGCCGGCGTCGCGACCGCGACGCTCGCCGTGATGGTCGTCTTGGTCGTGTCGATCGTGCTGTTGTCCGCGTACTGCAGGTCGATGGTCCAGCCGTTGACGGGCACCTGCAGTTGGCCGCCGGCGGGGCCCGTGCCGTTGAGTTCCGGATCGATGCTGGCGATCGTGATCCGGCTCATGGTCGGCGGGGTGCCATCGCTCTGCGTGATCGTGACCGGCGTGCCGCCCGTGCCGAACTGACCGACCGAGTCGCGGAACACGTCGTCGCCCGGCGCGAGGCCGATGGTCGTCGTGTTCGGCGTCAGCGCGACGCCGGTGCCGAGCACCACGGCGATCGTGCGCGCGGTCGCGGTCGCGGCGATCGACGCACCGCTGCCGAGTGTCGCGTTCCCGGACAGCACGACGTCGGTGTCCGTGACGACCGTGCCGCCGACCACCGAGACGTTCTCGGAGAAGAACAGCATGAGGCTGTCACCGGCCGCGGGCGTCGCCCCGACGCCGACGAACGCGGCCGCGAGGATCGTCGGGGGCAGGTCCACCGCGCTGCTGCCGCCACCGCCGCCGCCGCTGCAGCCGCCGAGCGCCCAGAGCAAGGCGGCGGCGATGGGAAAGCACTGATGCGAAGGTCGACTTGTTCCGATCATGGCAGCATGGTGAGGTGGGGTTGGCTTGCAGCAGATCGGTCCGTTGGCGCGAGCGTGGCCGCGCCCCGCCGCTTCGGTCCCGATGGGCGCGAGCTGCTGAGAACGTGGCGCATCGTAGCGCCGGCGGTCCGCGAAGAGGTCAGACGTCGCCGGGAGGCGCGTCGTGGTCCTCGTTGGGTCCGGCCGCTCGGTGTGCTCTGCCTCGGGCTCGCCATCCTGGGGGCTGTGCATGTGGATCCCATACCACGGCATGTTGCTGCGGCTACATCGGTTCAGCCGGAGTGTGAACTTCTGCCTCTTTCCCCCGCCGGGCCGTCGGGACCGCACGAGGGTGTGCCGCTGCGGTTTGCGTGGCGCGCGCCCGCCGCGCCGGGCCCTTTCTCGCTCGTGCTGCTCGATGCGGCCTACCACGAGATCGCTCGCGTCGATGGCATTGCCGGCACGCATTGGCGGACGCGCGGTGCCGTCGCGCAGGCCCTGGGCGCGGGCGGGGTCTTCCATTGGTTCGTGGCCGACGGCTCGCCGGGCTCGGCGCGCTGCAGCGCGCTGGAAACCGTCGAGATCCGCTGATCTGGAACCGCCCGTGGCATCGTCGGCAAGCGCCACCTCGGTGTCCTAACTCAACTTGGAAAAAGGAGATACCGAAGAGTTGGCCAAGCGGGGGGAGTCGCCTCCCGCACGCAACAGGGACACGCATCGGATGATGAAGCTTGCGGTCGGTGAGGTCGTCCAGGGCTACCGGATCACCCGATTCCTCGGGCGCGGCGGCTTCGCCTCGGTCTACCTCGCCCAACACGAGGCAACGGGCAACAAGGTGGCGCTCAAGGTCGGCGCGGCCTCGGGCGGTGGACGCCAGGTCACGCGCCTGCTCGAGGTGACCTCCCGGCGCACGCCCGAGGGCATCAGCCCCGATGAACTGCCGGCCGAGGGTGTGTTCTTCGAACCGCGCGGCGTGCGCATCGACCTGTTCGACGAACGCGAGGTGCACGCGATGCTGCGCGCCGAGGGCGACCTGCTGGCGGGTTGCACGCACGAGAACCTCGTCTCGGTCCACGATCGCCTCGTCATCGATGGCAATCCCGTGCTCGTGCTCGAGTACGTGCGCGGCAAGACGCTGCGCGAGAAGATCCGCAGCCTCGAGGGCATCCACCTCAACTGGTTCCTCGCGATCGTGCGCGCATTGCTGGCGATGAAGAACGCGGGCACGCTCGACTACCACGGCGACCTCAAGCCCGAGAACCTCGTGGTCAAGCCGAGCGGCAAGGTTGTCATCCTGGATCCCGCGATGCGCCTGCCGGAACGCGCCATCGTCACGACGACGCCGCACTACAACCCGCTGCTGTTGACGGACAGCAAGGCCGACGTGATGGCGATCGGCATCATGATCTACGAGATCCTGACCGGCACGCTGCCGTTCGACGAGGTCCCGTGGGAGTTCGCCGGCCGGCAGAGCGGCGGCGAGACGCAGCGGCTGTCGCTGAGCTACTTCTTCAGCTACAGCCCGCCGCACGTGCTGAACCCGAAGACTCCGGAAGAGCTCGAGCGCCTGATCTACCGCTGCATCACGATCGGCGACTACGGGCTCGACGAGCTGAAGACCGACCTCGAAGCCTTCATCAGCAAGGCCTGAGCTCCGCGGCTCGGCGCGACTCGCGCCGATGGGTGTCCTCGCGCCGCCCCCGAAACCGCGTGCAAACGGCGCCGCTCGAACGGCGCCGCAGCCTTGTCAGCGACCGCCGCTGATCGGTCCGTCCTGCATCTCGCGGATCATCCCGACGAGGGCCGAGCCGATCACCGTGGCGACGAAACCGAGCGAACATGCGATGACGTCGCGCG
>DASUFY010000005.1:0-72382 GCA_036274315.1 Planctomycetota bacterium
TGACGCTCACCACGACCGAACTGACGGGCTCGGCGTGCGACCCCTCGGCCAGCGTGGGCAGGGTCACCACCGATTCCATCACCATCAGCGTGACCGGCAACGTGGTCACGATCGTGCCCGTCAACGGTTCGCCGATCGCGCAACACGTTCACCGGCAACGAGACGACCACACGCAGCCAGGCCGGCGTGCAGCAGTGCGCCGAGACGAGCACGTTCACGGCCACGCGCGTCGGCTCGTGAGCGCGCCGGCTCCGGCAGCACGACGCCGCGCATGACCGCCGCCCGGCGCAAACCTGGCCGGTCGCTGGGCACCGTGTTGCTCGCCGTCACCGTCGCCACTTTCGCCGCGGTGTTCGTGCTGTCGCACTCGGCGGCGGCGGCCGCGCCGCGCGACGGAGCGGCCACGGCTCGCGGACCGCGCGAGCCTGCGCGTGACGCACCGCCCGAGGTCCTGCCCACCGCGCCCGCCTCGCCGCCGACGACGGCGGTCGCAGCACCGGCGCGGCGCACGGCGAGCACCGTGCCAGCACCCGGACCCACGCTCGGCGACCTCGTCGTGGCCGTCGACGCACCCTCGGCGCAGCATCCCGGCGTGCCGGTCGCATTGACCTGGACCACGGCGCAGCTCGACAGCGAAGCGCTGCTGCAACAGTCGACCGACGAGCACGGCGTCGCGCGCTTCCCGCGCCAGCTGTGCACACCGCGCGACCCGTCGGGCATCCTGTGCGTCGACGTCGGCTTCCCGAGCATCGGCGCCTACGCGCTGCAGCTCGAGCCGACGACCGAACAGGTGCGGCTGTGGGCGCCCGCCCGCGGCACCGTGCACATCGAGGTCGTCGAGGCAGACGGCGCGCCGTTGCGCTGTGCGGCGCTCGCCGAGCTGCGTGTGCTGCAGGCGACGCCGCCGGCCGATCGGCGGCACGCGTTCCCGATCGCCGATGGCCACGCCGACGCCGAGGTCGAGGCCGCCGCGCTGTCGCTGCTGGTGCAGGTCGGCACGCGCGATGGACGCCGGCCCGAGCCGATCGTGATCACCGGGCCGGCCCGGGCCGACGAGATCGCGACCTGCGTGATCCGTCTCCTGCCGCGCACGCTGTTCGCGGCGCGGGTGCTCGACCCCTGGGGCCGAGCCATGGCCGACACCGGGGTCGAGGTGTGGCTCGCCGACACGCCGGTGCGGCTCGACGAGGGGCTGCCCACGGACGCGCGCGGCGTCGTGCGCTTCCCCGGTCCGACCGGCGCCGGCGGGCCGCCCGCCGCGCTGTGGCTGCTCGCGCACGATGCCGAGGCACGCCAGCTGCACGGCACGTTGCTCGCCGACCTGCACGCGCAGGCCGAGTCATGGCTCGGCGACGTGCAGCTGCAGGAGTCGCCGCTGCTCGTCGCCGGCGTCTGCTTCGATGCCGACCGGCGACCCGCGACCGAGGTGCAACTCGTCGTGCAGGTCGAAGTGCCCGAGGCGCGGCGTCGCCCGCACGCGTTCGGCAGCGGCGCGTGGCGCGATCTGTCGCTCCGCCCCACGACGCCCGCGGCCGACGGCACGTTCCGCATCTTCGGCCCCCCGCAGGCCGGGGCCCGGCTGCGACTGCGCGCGCGCGGACTGCTGCAGCCGCTCGTGCCGTTCGCCGAGGGCGCCAGCGGCGTGCAGTTCGTGCTGCGCCGCAACGGTCCGTTCCTGCGCTGATGCGCGCGCCCGCAGTCACGCCGCACGAACGCGCGCGGACCACCGCGCGGCGCGGCGCCGGAGCACCACGCGGTGCGCGACCGCGACGAGGAACGGCCAGAGCACGGGCTCGACGAGGAACCGGAACCGGTTGTTCTCGCCGTACTCGAGGCACGAGGTGACGACGAGCGTGTAGGCGATCAGCAGCCAGGCCCCGCTCATCGCCGCGTCGCCGCGCAGCCGGTGCCGGAAGGCAGCGAGGCTCGTCCCGCAACCGCGCACCATCGCCCACAGGTGCAGCAGCAGCGCGAGCGGCAGCAGCACGACGACGAACGACCCGAAGTCGCCGCGGTGCGGAAACCACGCGCCGCCGAGCCGCGCGAACCAACCGCCCTCGAGCAGGCCGGCGACGAGTCCGACGTGCCACGCGATGCGCGCGGCGTTCTTCTCGACGCCCCAGTACCACGCCGACGGCGAGCAGAACGTGCGCACGGCCTGCGTCACGGTGGCGACGTACCGATCCGGCCGGCGCCGGATCAACTGCAGCGCCGCGCGCCCGTACATCGACGACAGCGCGACGACGTTGATGTTGTGGAAGTCGTCGCGCGACAGCGCCGGCACCGGCGACGTGCGGTCGAACCCGAACGGCACGTAGGCGCTCGGCCGACTGAAGGCCCGCAGGCTCGCGACCGCCGGTGCGATCTCGCCCGAGGCGGCCAACGCCGCGAGCTCCTGCGGCGACCACTTGTACGAGGCGACGCGGAACAGGCAGAGACCGCCCCAGCTGCTGCCCGAGAACGTGCCGTATTGGAGCTCGTTCTTCGCGTACCAGCCCAGCGACACACAGCTCAGCGCCGCGGTGACGACCAGCACGCGGCGCCAGCGCGGCCCCGCGAGCACACACGCGCTCGGCACCGCGAGCAGCAGCAACAGCGGATGGAACACGCTGCGCGTCAGCACGAGCAGGTCGAGGCACAGCACGAAGCCGTACAGCCAGACGCGACGCTGGCTGCGGCGGTGCCGCGCGAGGCACATGAGCACCGCGACGACGAGGAACGCGGACACCAGCGTGTAGAGCTCGTACGCCTCGTAGAGGAACAGCGACGGGTGCAGCGCCACCGCGAGCGCAGCGACGAACGCGAGCCATCGGCGCCGCACGATCTCGCGCGCGACGACGTAGACCATGCCACACATCAGCGCGCCGAGCACCATGTGCACGTCGTGCAGCCGGTCGAGCGCCGCGTCGCCGAACGCGTTCACGAGCACGGCGCGCAGCGCGTTGAACAACGGCGGCTGCGAGTGCATGTTCCAGATGCTCTCGACGGGGCGCGCGGCGAGCAGGTCCGTCGGCAGGATCTGCCAGATGCCGGGATCCGGTTCGATGCCGACGCCGAACACGTGCCGGTAGATCAGCGCGATGCCCAGATGCAGCGCGGTGAGCAACCAGAACCGGGGTCGATCGGTCATCGGGATCGGAGCAGCGCACGAGCGCGCGGGTGAGCCCACGGGCCGCCGGAGCACGACACGGCCCGCGCGGCCGGCCGCGAATCTACCAGCGTGCGCCGCGCGGCCGTCGCGCCACTTCGCCGATCGGCACCGGGCGTCGCGCGCACCGGGCGCCGCGTGCGCCGGGCGCACGCTCACCGCCGTTGCTGCAGGTCCACCATCGGCACGCGCTGCGCCGCGCCCGGCGAACGGAACCAGGTCGCCTCGTCGTGGACCTCGAGGCGGTCGCCGGCGAGCGTGAACTGCACCGTGATCGCGTTGCGGCGCAGTTCCTCGTGATCGAAGTAGCGGTCGTTGCTGACGACGAGCGCCAGGTGCGCCCGTGCATGCTGCAGCACGAACACGTCGGCCGACTCGTGGCGCGGGCAGACGACGCAGCGCGCGCGCCCCGGCGTGACGTCCTCGCAGCGCGCGCGCAGCGTGCGCTGGGCCGGCAGCGGGCAGCGCGCGTAGGTCGAATGGTCGAGGAAGACCCACACCGCGAGGTCGGGGCGCCAGTCGCGGCACCATGCCGAAACGAGGTCGAGCCGTTCGATCGGCCGGGCGCGACTGCTCGCGATCACGTTCGAACCGTCGACGACGATGCCGCCGAGCGGCGGCGGCACGGGCAGCGGACCCCGGCGTCGTGGACCGGCCATGCTCGTTCAAGCCTCCGGCCGCGAACGCACGTCGTGCAGCATGCGCACAGCATGCAGCGGCGCGGCGGCGCCGCCAACGAGCAGGTTCGCGCACCGTGCGCCGGATCGGCGCAGACTGGTGCGCCGCGCGCGGCTACCCTGCGCGTGTGACGAGCGAACACTTCTACCCCGAGATCGAGCCGTTCGAACACGGCCTGCTGCCGGTCGGCGCGCCGCACGTGCTCCATTGGGAACAGTGCGGGCGTCGCGACGGCGAGCCCATGTTGTTCCTGCACGGCGGCCCCGGCGCCGGCTGCACGGCCACGGATCGCCGGTTCTTCGACCCCGACCACTTCCGCATCGTGTTGTTCGACCAGCGCGGCTGCGGGCGGTCGCGGCCGATCGGCGAACTGCGCGACAATTCGCCGGCCCACCTCGTCGCCGACATCGAAGCGCTGCGGCGGCACCTCGGCATCGACCGCTGGCACGTGTTCGGCGGCTCGTGGGGCAGCACGTTGGCCCTGTGCTACGCGCAGGCCCATCCGGAGGTCTGTCGCAGCCTGACGCTGCGCGGCATCTGGCTGTTGCGCGATGAGGAGATCGAGTGGTGGCTCTACGGCATGCGCCTGATCCAGCCCGAGCGCTGGCGCGAGTTCGCCGAGCACGTGCCCGAAGTCCGGCGCGACGACCTGCTCGAAGCGTACTGGCAGTTGTTCGAGGGCGCGGATCGGGCGGCGGCGCTGGCCGCCGCGCGGCAGTGGGCACGCTACGAGATCGCGAGCTGCACGCTGCTGCCCAACCCCGAGTTCGTCGCCCACTTCGCGGACGAGCAGGTCGCGTGGTCCGTCGCGCGCCTCGAGGCGCACTACCTGCGCAACGTGCGCCTGCAGCCCGACGACGTGCTGCTGGCCCGCGTCGACGCCGTGCGTTCGATCCCCGCGTTGCTCGTGCACGGTCGCTACGACATCGTCTGCCCGGTCAAGAGCGCCGTCGATCTGCACCGGGCGTGGCCCGAGTCGACGCTCGAGATCATCGCGGACGCCGGCCACTCGTCGCACGAGCCCGGCATCACGCGCGCCCTGGTCGCCGCGACCGACCGGATCCGCGACACGGGCAGCCCCGCGCCCGCGCGCGGCTGACGCTCACGTCCGCACCGCGCGGCTATTCGTCGTCTTCGTCGTCGAAGCGGCGACCGCCGCGCCGGCCGTGGAAGTCGCCGCCGTCGCCTTCCGTGCGGCGCCGCGGCTGCTGGCGCTTCATCTCGAGTTCGCGCTCGCGCTTGGGCCGCGCGTCGGGGCCGAAGCGGTTGCGTCCGCCGTCGTCGTGCACGAGCCGCGGCGCGCTGCCCGAGGGCTGCCGCGGCGGCCCGCCGACGCCGCCCTGCGCGCCGGGTCCCCGCGGGCCGCCAGGGCCGCCGGGCCCAGCCGGACGCCGGTCCTCTGCTTCGGTCACGCGCAGCTCGCGCGTGCCGAACACGGTGCCGTCCAGCTGCGCCATCGCCTGCTTCGCCTCGTCCTCCGTGGCCATCTCGACGAAGGCGAAGCCGCGCGGCCGCTGGGTCTCTCGATCGAGCACGATGTGCACGCGCTCGACCGTGCGGCCATCTTGCGAAAACGCCGCCCGAAGCGCGGCCTCGTCAGCGTCGTACGGGAGGTTCCCGACGTAGAGTCTCTTGCCCATTGCCGTGTGACTTCCTCTTCGAACGCATGGTCACACACGCCGCCCGTCGAGGAAGCCGCCTCGTCGAGGTGTCGGTCCGGACGGTGTGTGCCACCACAGACGCTTGGCCTGCGGTCAGTGGCCGGATGATACATTGGCCCGTGGCGGCCGGAAGCACCCAGCGCGACTTTCCCCCTGTTGCAGACCGTCGGGTCGGGTCTTACTTCGCCGCATGCGCGCGCTCGCCCCCCTGCTGTTGCTCGTCCCGTGGATCTTCACCGGCTGCTCGGGGCCCGAACCACAGCGACCCGAACGACCGCCCGCGGCGCAGACCGCGCACGAAGTCGACGCGAACGCAACGCCCGCCCCTGCCCCCTCGGAACAACCCATGCCCGTGCCGACCCCAGCTGCGTCCCCGTCCCGCGAACTCGCCACCTTCGGCGGCGGCTGCTTCTGGTGCATGGAAGCCGTGCTCGAGAACCTCGACGGCGTGATCGACGTCACCTCGGGCTACGCGGGCGGCACCGTCGCCGACCCGAGCTACGAACAGGTGTGCAGCGGCACGACGGGACACGCCGAGGTCGTGCAGGTCACGTTCGATCCGACGCGCATCGCCTACTCGACGCTGCTCGAGTGGTTCTTCAAGGCGCACGATCCGACGACGCTGAACCGGCAGGGCCCCGACGAGGGCACGCAGTACCGCTCGGTGATCCTGTTCGCCTCCGACGCCCAGAAGGCCGCAGCCCTCGCGGCGATCGAGAAGGCGCAGCCGCGGTTCGCCGGCCCCATCGTGACCGAGGTCCGCCGGCTCGACAAGTTCTGGCCGGCCGAGGCGTACCACCAGGACTACTTCCGCAACAACCCCAACAAGGGCTACTGCCGCGCCATGATCACGCCGAAGCTGCACAAGCTCGGCCTCGACGCGGCGCCGAAGTAGGCGGCGCGGCTACCGGCGCGTCCAGTCCTGCGTCTGCGCCAGGAACTGCGCGCCCTCGTGCGTGTCGTAGATCGACACGCGCACGCGGTCCTTGACCTCGAGGTCGATCTCGAGCCGGAACGGCCGGCCCGTCGTGTCGCGCGCGTCGACGAGCGTGCCCTGGAACTGCAGCAGGTCCGGCGAGTTCGCGGCGGCGGCGCCGGTGCACTCGATCGACCAGGTGCTCTGGTCATCGCGCCACGACGCCGTGTAGAGCTGCCGCAGCGTGTCGAAGCCGAGGATCTGCAGCCCGCGCACCTCGCCGCCGCGCAGGTGCAGCTTGAAGTCCAACGAGACGTAGCGCCCGCCGAGCACCGTCGTGCCCTCGACGGTGCCGCGGTCGGTCTGCTCGGCGCCGCCGGGCGGCGTCGTGCGCACGACGACGTCCCACTCCCCTTGCAGCTTCGCCAAGCGCTGGTGCGGTTCGCCGGGTTGGGCCAGCTGGTGCGCACGCTGCAGCATCGCCGCGTCGTTGGCCGGTTCCTGCGGCGCGAGCCCGAGCAGTGCCAGCGCAACGACGACGACGCCCGACCGGAAGGAGTGCATGCGCGAAGCGAACCGCGCGCGGCGCCGGCGCGCAAGCACCACCCGCGATGCGGTCGCTCGAGCGGCGTTCAGCGGCCGCGGTCCGCGTCGTCGAGCACGCGCCCCGTGTGCACATCGACGTGCAGGCCGAGCGCTTCGTCGCGGGCGACCCAGAACAGGAACAGGTACATCATCTCGTCGGCGGTCTCGAGGCCGAACTTCACGGTCTGCGACGGGTCCGGGTTGAACGGGTTCCAGGCCGAGTTGTCGTAGTGCGCGAGCGCGCGGATCTTCGTGCCGCGCGCGAACTGCTTGCACGCAGGCGCCCAGCGATACGACTGCTGCCAGTCGAAGTTGTAGTTCGGGACCAGCAGCAGCGTCTCCTCGGTGCCGTCGGGCGCTTCGGCCGTGACCTTCATGTCGCGGCCGCGCAGGTGCATGTGCACGAACATGCCGATGCCGATCGCGTCCGCGGGCAGCGTGCGCGCGGCGTGCACGGGGTGCGCCATCGCGCCGGGCGGGATCTCGAAGCGGAAGTTCGCCGCGATCGCGACCTGCATCTCCTTCTGCACGACCGTGCGCGGGAACCGCAACCCCACGCTGAGCCGGTCCTGCTCGGGCTCGCCCGTCGTCACGTAGTGGGCCTGCAGCGCCAACACGCTGCCGGCCGGGATGCGCACGGCGGTGCCCGCATCCATGACCATCGCGTCGCCGCCGGGCACGTAGCCGGTGACGAAACCGTCCTGCGAGAACTTCTCGCCGAACTTGACGCGCGCCAGGTTGCAGTGGTGCAGCACGCGCTCGTTGCTCGGCCGGATCTCGATCGCTTCGACCCAGGTGTCCTCGTCGAAGCGGTGCGGCAGGATGAAGTACTTGTACGGAACGATGCCGTCGGCGGGCAGCCGGATCGGCGCCTTGATCTCGATCACGAGGTCGGGTTCGCCGATGCGCCAGCCACCGTGCGGCAGCGCCTTCTGCGGCGGCAGGTCGGCCGCATCGCCGCTCGGCATGCCGCCCCGCACCCACGCCGCCACACGCTCGCGCTCGGCCGGCGACAGGCCGCGGTGGTTGACGAACGAGCCGTAGGCGCTGCTGCCGTACCAGGGCGGCATGCGACCCTGGGTCACGACCTCGCCGATCATCGCCGCGTGCTTCTTCGCCTGGGCCTCGTCGAGCAGCGGAAACGGTGCCTCCCCGCCGGGGCGATGGCACTCCTGGCAGTGCTGCTGCAGCACCGGCGCGATGTCGCGCGCGAACGTCGGCACGTTCGTGTCGCCGGGCACGCCCGGCGCGCTGATCAGGCAACCGCTCACCGCGGTCTCGGCAGTCGCGACGGCCCGACCGGCCAGCACGGCGTCGATCGCGTCGGCCAGTTCGTGGTGCGCCGGCTGCAGGCGGGCGCCGGCGTAGGCGAACTGGTCGTCGACGCGGCCCCGGTAGACGAGGTGACGCCCGCGATCGAGCACCACCGCCGCCGCGGTGCGATCGACGCCGCACGCGCGCGCGAGCGCGAGCTCGAAGTCCTTGCCGAACACGGCCGCGGGTGCCACGGCCGCGACCTGGCCGGCCGCGTCGACGAGGCCATCACCGGGGCCGACGTTGACGACGAGCACGACGACGCCGCGCTCGCGGTAGTTCACCGCCAGTTCGCCGATGCGCGGCAGGTAGCGCTGCACGAGCGGGCAGTCGATCGTCGCGAAGAACAGCACGGTCGCCGGCACATCGCCGAGCTCGCGCAGGGCCCGCGTCTGCCAGCGAAGGTCGGTGAACGGTGCGTCGACGACGGCGCCGAGCGGCACGGCGGCCGGGGCCGGGCTCTGGCCCCGGGCCAGCCCGATCGCCGGGCACAGCATGGCTGCCAACACGGGCACGAGGCGCATGGCGACAAGCGTCGCGCCCGGGCGCCGCGGCGTCCAGTGCGCCATCGTTGCAGAGCACAGCGCACCCGGCTCTGCTGCCGGCATGCACCGGGCCAGGGCCACCGAACTCGCCGCCGGCCTGCCGGACCTGGTGTCGGGCGCCCGGGCCCTGGCACAGCGGAGCCACGCCGGACTCGCGGACCTCGTGCGTGACTGCCGGCGCAGCCTCGCCGGTGCCACCGAACGTTGGGTCGATGCGAGCGTCGCCGCCAAGGGCTGGCGGCAGCACACGCACAGCCTCGCCGAGGAGTGGGCCAGCGGGCCGCTGCCGGTGGCGCGCTTCCTGCACCTGCTGCACGACCTGCAGCGAGACCTGGCCGCCGGCCGGTGGCCGCCCGTGCCGAAGGCGCCGCGCGGCGGCGACGCGGGCGTCGAGGTGCTGCCGGCGCCAGGCCTCGCCGATGCACTGCTGCTGCGCGGGCACCGCGCGCGGCTCACATGCGCGGCTCGCGCGGTGCCGCGCGAGCCGGCGCGGGCCGCGGACATCGCACTCGTGCTCGGCGCCGGCAACGTCACGGCCACACCGGTGCTCGACGTGCTGCACCAGGTCTTCCTCGAAGGCCGCGCCGTGCTGTGCAAGCTGAGTCCGCACCACGCCGGGCTCGAGCCCGTGTTCGCGCAGGCGCTGCAGCCGCTGCTCGCGGCGGGGCTGCTGCAGCTGTGCTGCGGCGACGGCGCGCTCGGCGCCGAGCTCGCGCGGCTGCCGCAGATCGCCGCCGTGCACCTGACGGGCTCCACCACCACCTGGGCCCGGTTGCGCGGCGATGCCGCGCTGGCGCACAAGCAGCTCTCGGCCGAGGTCGGCTGCTGCACGCCGGCGTTCGTCGTACCGGGGTCGTGGCGCGACGCCGAGCTGCACCACGTCGCGCGGCAGCTCGCCGCATTCGTCGCCAACAACGGCGGCGCCACCTGCGTCGCACCGCGTCTCGTGCTCACGGCCCGCGCCTGGCCGCAGCGCGCGGCGTTCCTGCAGCACCTGCGCCGGCAGCTCGCGGCCCTGCCCGCGCGCGTGCCGTTCCACGGCGCCGCCGCGGCGTGTTTCGCGGCCGCCGCCGGCGCCGCGCCGGTTCACGAAGCGCTCGCGCCGGCGCTGCGCGCGGACCTCGACGCCGGCCGCGACACCGAGCTGTTCGCGCGCGAACACTTCGCGCCGGTGCTGCTCGAGCTGCCGCTGCCCGGCGACGGTGCGGCGGCCTGGTTCGACCGCGCGGCGGGCTTCGTGCGCGAGCACGTGTACGGCGCCCTGTCGTGCTACGTGTTCGCACCGCCGCTCGCGCTCGCGGCCCTGAGCCCCTCGCCGGCGGCGGCTGTCGCGGCGCTGCCGCACGGCACGATCGCCGTGAACACCTGGACCGGTCTCGGCTATGGTCTCGGCTGCACCCCGTGGGGCGTGCCACCCGGCAGCCCCTGGCAACACGGCTCCGGCTGGACGCGCGGCACGGCGTGCGTGCCCGACGTGCAGCGCGTGGTGCTGCAGGCACCGTTCCGGCCGCGCCCGCTGCCGCCGTGGCTGCCCGACCATCGGCGCGGCGCGGCGACGCTGCGTGCGCTGACCCGCTTCTACCTCGCGCCGTCCCCGCTCCGCCTCGCTGCCACCGCGATCCATGCCCTCGGCACCTGAACCCACTGCGGCGATGCGACGCCCGCTCGCGACCTCTCTGCTCGTGGCCGTGCTGTGCCTCGTCTGGAGCAGCACGTGGTGGGCGATCCGCGTCTGCGTGCACGAGCAGCCGCCGCTGTCGTCGGCGGCGCTGCGGTTCCTGATCGCCGGCATCGCGATGACGCTGCTCACCCCGCTGCTGCGGCGCCGCGAAGCGGGCCCTCCGCCGCCGACGTGGCTGTGGCTCACGGCCGGCGCGACCAACTTCGCGGTCTCGTACGGCGTGCTCTATGTCGCCGAGACCGTCGTGCCGTCGGGCATCGCGGCCGTGCTGTGGTCGATCTTCCCGCTGCTGATGGCCGGCAGCGCCGTGCTGTTCCTCGGCGAACGGCTGCGTGCGCTCCAGGTCCTCGGCTTCGTCGTCTCGTTCGCGGGCATCGTGACGGTCTTCGGCGGCGACCTCGGCGGCATCGGCCCGCACGGCGTCGGCTGGGCGCTGCTGCTGCTCTCGAGTCCGCTCGTGTCGGCCCTGGGCACGACGCTGATCAAGCGGCACGGCAGCGGCACGAGCTCGGTGCTGCTGAATCGCAACGGCATGCTGCTCGGCGCCGCGTTGCTGACGGGCGCGGCGTTCTGGCGCGAGGACCCGCTCGCGATGGCGTGGACGGCGCGCGTCGTGCTGGCGAGCCTGTACCTGGCGCTGTTCGGCACGGCGCTGACGTTCGGCATCTACTTCTGGCTGCTGCGCACGGCGCCGGCCTCCATGCTGTCCCTGATCTCCTACGTCACGCCCGTGCTCGCCTTGCTGCTCGGCGCGCTCGTCGGCGACGGCACGCTCGATGCCGGGGCGTGCATCGGCGCCGGCCTCGTCGTGCTCGGCGTGGCGCTCGTGCTGACCCGGCGGCGGCGACCATGAGGGCGCCGCGTCGGCGCTGGCGGTTGCCGCGCTGGCGGTTGCCGCAGTGGCGGCTGCGCCCGCCGCGCACGCGCCGTTCGGCCGCGGCGCTGGCGCTGGGCTGCCTCGCGCTGCTCTGGTGGTTCGGCGGCCGCGGCGAACGGCGCTGCTGGCCGAGCGAGCAGGTGCTCGATGCGATCCGGTTCGTCGAGAGCAGCCATCGCGACGCGGTGCCCGACGGCGACGACGGCAGGGCCATCGGACCGTTCCAGATCCACCGCGAGTACTGGCAGGACGCGCTGAAGGCCGAACCTTCGCTCGGCGGCAGCTACCAGGATTGCCGCCGGCGCGACTACGCCGAACGGATCGTGGCCGCCTACATGCGCCGCTGGGTGCCCGACGCGTGGGCCGCTGGCGACGCCGAGGTGCTCGCCCGCGTGCACAACGGCGGCCCGAAGGGCGCGCAGAACCCGGCGACGCTCGGCTACTGGGCCAGGGTGCGCGAGCGGCTACCGTGAGCGGGCGCGCGCGGCCGCCGCGGCGACCTCGCCGACCTCGACGCCGGCGAGCGCACGGCCGCCGCCACCGACGACGTGCACGTGCGGGCCGACCGGCGCCCAGACGCGCGGGTCCGTCGGCCCGAAGATCGCGACCGTCGGCACGCCGAGTGCTGCCGCCAGGTGCGTCGGCCCGCTGTCGTTGCCGACGAAGCAACCGGCCGCGCGCAACTGCTGCGCGAGCTCGACGGCGGTCACGTCGGCCAGGAACTCCGTGCCGGCCGGCCACGGCCAACGGCGCGGGTCGTCGCGCTCGAGTTCCGCCGGTCCGACGACGATGCGCAGCGCGGCCGCGCCGAGCGCATCGGCGAGGCGCAGCCAGTGTCGCCGGGGCCAGCACTTGTGCACGCCACCGCTGCCGGGTGCGAGCACGCACGGGCCACCGGCCGCTACGGCTCCCGGCGGCAGCAGCCAGGCATCGTCGGGCCACCGCGGCACGAGCCCGAGCCGGTGCGCGAGCTGCAGGCCGAGCGGTTCGGTGCCGTGCGCGAGCGTGGGCAGCACGTCGACGCGCGTGTGCGCCGCCGCGGCCGCGGCGACGGCCGCATCGTCGCTGACGATGCGCGCGAACCGGCGCAACCGCGCCACCACGGCATCGCGCCGCTCACCGGCGAGCGCCCACACCTGCAGGTCCTCGCTCGACATCGCCACGTCGACGGCGAGGAACGCCGCGAGCACCGCCGTGAACTCCTGCTGGCCGGCGAAGTGCAACCGGCACGCGTGCTCGCGCCGCAGCGCGCGCACCGTCGGCAGCATCAACAGCGTGTCGCCGAGTCCACCGCGCCGCAGCACGAGCACGTCGCTCATGCCGCGGCACCAGGTTCACTGCTTCGTGAGCCGCCCGCGTTGCTCTTCGGCCTGCTTGGCGGCATACGTGCCCTCGTTCTTCTTGGCGAAGCGCTCGAGTTCGGCCGCCAGCTTCTTCGCCTGCGCACTGCTCTTGCCGGGATCGTATTTGGCGACGAGCTTCTCGAGGGCCTTGCCGGCGGCGATCTCCTTCTTGATCGCGGCGTCACCGGCGAACCGGTCGAGCTCCTTCCTGGCCGCATCGGCCGCGGGGAAACCCTTCCAGTCCTTGACGATGCGCTCGAGTTGCGTCTCGGCGGCCGCGAAGTCGGGGCCGGCGCCGAGCCGCCCCGCACGCGCGACCTGCGCCTCGGCCTTCTTCGTCAGCGCCGTCTGCTGGGCGACGAACACCTCGCGCATGGCCTGGTCCAGGTTCTCCTGGGCCAGCATCTTGTCGAAGTAGTCGCGCATCTTGACGAATTCGGACTTCTTCCACATCGCGCGCAGCGGATCGTAGCGCGAGTCCTCTGGCATCTTGGGCGCCATCGTGACGTCCTTGAGCAGCTCCTCGATCTGCGTCTCGCTCGGCATGCGGTCGTCCGGCACCGACACGATGGTGCCGTTCGCATCGAACACGTAGATGCTCGGGAAGAACTTGATCGCGTACGCCTCGTTGACGCCGCCCTTGGCCTTGACCCACGGATACTTGGCGCCGAGTTGCTCGATGTATGTCTTCTCGATCAGACCCTCTGGTTCATCAGACACGCTGATGACTAGCAGCCCCCGATCCGCGAACTTCTCGTGCAGTTCGTTCAGATGCGGGACGGCCGCCTTGCAGGGGCCTCACCAGGTCTGCGAGAAGTCGAGGATCACGACGTGGCCCTGCAGCTCGGCGAAGCTCGACGGGCCGTCGTTCCAGACCTTCTCGAAGCCGAACTCCGGCGGAATGCCGCCCTTCTGCTGAGCTGGGATCGCGCCGGCGAGCACGGCGGCGGCGCATGCGGTGAATGTGTGGCGATGGAACATGGCGCGCATTGTAGCCGCGCCATGGCGTTCACGCGAACCGTCGATCCCATCCCGCGTGCTTGGACATCAACGTGACATCACGCCCGGGGCCGACGCGTGCCGCTCGTCGGCAGTTCCCTTCGCAACGGCGACGCCGCGCCGGCGGCCGCTCAACCCTTCATCGCCTGGTGCACGTTGCCGACCAGCGCCGCGTTGGGCTTCAGCGACTTGTCGCCGGCCCGCTTCCAGGTCGCCGGACACGCTTCGGCCGGCAGCTTGCTGAAATGGATGAACGCGTGCACCTTGCGATTCAGCTCCTCCATGTTGCGGCCGATGTTGAGCTGGTTGATCTCGGAGCCCACGAGCTTGCCCTCGGGGCTGATGATGAACGTGCCGCGCAGCGCCAGGCCCGCGTCCGCGAGATACACGCCGAAGATCCTCGAGACCTTGCCGGTCGGGTCCGCGGCCATGGGGTAGGTCACTTTGGCGAGCTCTCCCTCGTGGCGCTGCCACGCCAGGTGCGTGAACTGCGTGTCGGTGCTCACGGTCAACACTTCGCAGCCGGCCGCCTGCAGCGAGGGGTACTGTTCCGCGAGGGCCGCGAACTCGGTGGCACAGACGAACGTGAAGTCGGCCGGGTAGAAGACCAGCACCGTCCACTTGCCGGCCTTCTTCGCTTCGGCGAGGCTGAACTTGCCGAAGTCCTTCTTGGTCGGAAGGTAGGTCGCCATTTCGAACTCGGGCACGGTCTGCCCGACCTGGATCGTTGTCTCTTCGCTCACTGGTGTTTCCTGAATGCGTCCTGAATTGGGGCGCAAACGTTAGTGCAACCGGCCACGCGAGCCAAGCAGCAACTGAGCCGCGGCGCCGCCGCGGATCCGAGTTCGCGTTTCCCCCGCGGCACGCGAGCGGGCACCATGTTCGGCCCACAAACCGCCGTGACGACCGCCCCGCAGCCCCGATCCCCCGCTCCCGAGACCTCGACCGCCGCGCGGGCGCTCGCCGCGGCCGGCGACGCCGAATCGGCGCGCGACGTCGGCGCGCTCGACGACGCAGCGCAGAAGGCCAGCGCGCGGCTCGGCCGGCGCCGGAAGGGGCTCGTCGAGCGCCTCGTCTACGGACCCGCACCCGCGACCGAAGAGCTGCAGAGTGGTGCTTTCGCCGCGCAGCGGGCCGGCGCGCGCGGCGAGCCCGTCGTCGCGGCGGCGTTGCAGAGCCTGCAGCGCGGCGAGGCGTTCACGGCCGACGGCAAGCTGTCGGCGGCGCTGCGCGCCGCGGTCGCGGCCGAGAAGGCCTACGGCTTCACGGTGCCGGCCGAGTTCGGCGGCCTCGACGGACGCTACGTCGAGCTGGCGCTCGTCGAGGAGGAACTGGCGGCCAACGGTCTCGGCCCGCTGGCGGTCGAGATCTCGGGCGAGCTGACGATCGGCGCGGGCTCGCTGCTCGCCTACGGCACCGACGCGCAGAAGCGCACGTTCCTGCCGCTGGTCGTGCAGGGCGAGATGATGGCGTTCGGGCTGACCGAGGTCGGCATCGGCGTCAACGCCAAGAAGGTGCGCGCCTACGTCGAACCCGACGCCGCCACGGGCGGCTTCCGGCTGTTCGCGATGGGCGACCGCAACAAGCTCTGGATCACGAACGCCACGCACGGCGGCCTGGTCGGCATCGTCGCGCGGCTCGGCGAACACGGCAAACAGGTCGGCCTGTTCGTCACGCGCCTGCCGGCAAAGGACGTCGCGAAGGCCGACGGCTGCGACCACGAGTTCTCGTGCGTGTCGTCGAACACCGGCGCGTTCACGGCCAACCACAACGCGCGGCTGCACTTCTTCAACTATCCGCTCGCGAAGCACGAGCAGATCCAGGCCGACGGCGTCGAGGTGCTGTTCTACTGCCTGCGCATGGGCCGCTGCATGCTCGCGGCGATGGCGGCCGGCTACCAGCGCATGTTCGCGGTCGACGCGGCCGCCTACGCGACCGCGCGCGACGGCGTCGGCGGCGCCGTCATCAAACACGAGCTGCCGCGCCAGCACATCGGCCGCATGCTCGGCGGTGCGCTGCAGTCGCGCGCGCTGAGCCATCTGTCGCTGCAGCAGGACGCGGACGGCACCGACCTCGCCGGCCTGCGCGATCTCACGAAATCGGCGGCCGCGACGAGCGCGCTCGAATCGCAGATCGCCTGCGAGCGCGTGATCGGCGGCCGCTCGTTCGATCGCAGCTCGCGCGTGCACGAGGCGCGCGCCAACATGCACGTCTTCGGCGTGGTCGAGGGCGAGGACGACCTGATCCTCATGGGCATGGTCAAGGACGTCACCGATGCGTTCACCGGCCGCTACATGGCGGGCCTGCTGTCGGTGATCCAGTCGCTCAACGAAGGCGCCGACGGCGAGCCGCTGCCCGCCGACCGGCGCATCCTGCGCATCACTCCCGGCACAGCGCTGCGCGAACCGAGGCGCGTGCTCGTCGCGAGCTGGCGGCTGCTGGCGAAGGGTTCGTTCTGGCGCCTCGGTCTCTGGGTGCTCGGCAACCTGCTGCTCGAGCTGCTGCTCCTGCCGCTCCACCTGCTGCCGGCCGCGTCGATCCCGCGCTACCAGCTGCTGCCGACGGGCCTGCGCCGCTACGCGCGCTTCGCCGAGCGACGCCTGCGCTGGCTGCGCTGGGCCTGGCTCGGCATCAACGCGCACTTCCAGCTCGAACTGACGCGCGCGCAGATCCCGCTGCAGCGCCTCGGCAAGGTCATCGAGCAGCTCGTGACGATGCTGGCGCTGTGCCATCATGCGGCGAAGCAGGACGCGAGCCAACAGCGCGTCGCGGCCCTGCAGTGCGAGCAGCTCGCGACGCGCGTCAGGGGCACGCGCCTGCTGACCGGACTGTGGCAGATGGACCGCCTGCGCCGGCTCGTCGGTGCGGTCGGCGACGACGTCGAGAAGGGGCAGTGTTCGCTGCTCGCCGGGGTCGCGCCGCAGCCCGTCGCGCACGCGTGGGAACCGCGCGACCGCAAGCCGAGGAACAGGTAACGTCGCGCGCATGAGGACGCGCATCAGCTCCGGTTCCACGTTCGAGGCCCAGATCGGCTACTGCCGCGCCGTCGTCGACGGCGACTGGGTCTTCGTCTCGGGCACGACGGGCTTCGACTACACCACGATGACGATCCGGGACGACGTCGCCGCGCAGTGTGCACAGGCGCTCGACAACATCGAGAGCGCACTGCAGAAGGCCGGCTCGTCGCTGCGCGACGTCGTGCGCGTCACCTACATGCTGCCCGACGCGGCCGACTTCCCGGCCTGTTGGCCGATCCTG
The DNA here is from genome assembly GCA_036274315.1 of Planctomycetota bacterium. Classification (GTDB taxonomy): domain Bacteria; phylum Planctomycetota; class UBA1135; order UBA1135; family UBA2386; genus DASVAL01. The sequence goes on from DASUFY010000005.1 coordinate 17,006, forward strand.
CGCGAGCGCTTCGGCGCCAACCCACCCGCGGCGACCATGCTGTCGGCCGGTCTCGCCGACCCGCGCATGCGCATCGAGATCGAGGTCACGGCGAAGAAGCCGGCGGGCGGCGGAACGTTCACTTCTTCGGCGGCGACTCGGGCGCCCTGATCTTGCCCATGAGCGGCTTCGGCGCCGGCTCGGGCGGCGACGGCACCAGCACGTCGCCCATCACGACCTCGCCCTGCAACGCCTGCGGCGCCGGCGTGCCCATCAGCGGCGTCGTGCCCAAAGGCGGCGTCGCTCCGACCGGCGGCACCGCCGGCTGCTCGCCTGCGACCGGCGCGCGCACACAGGCGGTCGCGCCGCCCCACAGGGCCAACCACAGCGCGGCGGCCCGCGCCCAGGCCCGGCGCAGCTTCTGCCGCAGCCCGACCGGGCAGTCGCGCGTCAGGACCGTGCCGTCGGCGCGGCGGAAGAAGCGCACGCAGACGCGCCCCCCGCCGGCCTGCTGCAACAGCGCCGTCGCTTCTGCGGCCGTCATGCCGCTCAGGTCGTGCACGTGCAGCTTGCAGGAGGCGCAGAAGCGGCGCCGTTCGTCGCCCTGCATCCGGTTCCAGTCGGCCGAGCACGGCGAAGCGATCGAGATGCCATCCAGGAGTTCGTTGCTCATCGGGTTCCTTGCGAGGCGGCGCGGCAACGGGTTCATCGCGCATCGGTTCCGGCCTGGACCAGCAGATTCCCGGGCTACGGCAGCAGCACGATGGCACCGGCGCTCTGGCGCGCCTCGAGCCGCCGGTGCGCGGCGGCGGCCTGGGCGAGCGGCAGCGTGCAGTCGATGCGGACCCGGAGCACCCCACCCTCGACGAGCCCGAACAGCACGTGCGCCGCGCGCAGCAGCTCCTGGCGCGTGCTCGTGTAGTCGAGCAACGTCGGTCGCGTGACGAAGACGGACCCCGCCTGCATCAGCTCGGCCAGCACGACGGCGCGCGGCGCGCCCGAGGCGTTGCCGAACGACACGAGCAGCCCGCGCCGCTTGAGGCACTGCAGCGAACCGTCGAGCGTGTCCTTGCCGACCGAGTCGTAGACGACGTCCACGCCCTTGTCCTTGGTGATGGTGCGCACGACGGCGACGAACGACTCGCGGCTCGTCACGATCGCGTGGTGGCAGCCGTTCGCCGACGCCAGCTCGGCCTTGGCCTCGGTCGACACGGTGCCGAACACCGTGGCACCCAGGTGCCGCAGCCACTGGCACAGCAGCAGGCCTGTGCCGCCGGCGGCCGCGTGCACGAGCACGCGGTGGCCGGGGCCGACCTTGAACGTGCGCCGCACGAGGTACTCGGCCGTCAGGCCCTTGAGCAGCACGGCGGCCGCGGTGGTGTCTTCGATGCCGGCGGGGATCGGCACGAGCCGCCACGCCGGCACCGCCCGCCGTTCGCAATAGGCGCCCGCCGGCACGCCGCCGGCGTAGCCGACGCGGTCGCCGACGTGCACGCCCTGCACGCCCGGCCCCAGCTGTTCGACGATGCCGACCGCTTCGTTGCCGAGGCCCGAGGGCAGGCCCGGCAACGCGTAGAGCCCGCTGCGCTGGTAGAGGTCGAGGAAGTTCACGCCGACCGCCCGGTGCGCGAGCACCACCTCGCCGCGCTCGGGCGTCGGCATCGGCACGTCGTCCCACTGCAGGCACTCGGGACCGCCGGTGCGATGGATGCGGATCGCGCGGTTCATGCGGGTTCGATACCAGACTCGCGACCCGGAGGCGAACGCCCGCTATGGTGCGCGCGCCACGGGTGCACGAGCATGGGACTCATCAACTGGATCTTCGACTTCTACCAGCACAGCCAGATCGACCGCAATCACGACGAGACCGCGCAGCTGCGCGCCGAGGTCGCCAGCCTGCGCAGTTCGCGCGGCGAGCTGGACCAGGAACGGCTGCTGCGTGCGATCGGGGAACTGGCGCTGGCCGTGAAGACGGTGCAGCGCCTGTGCGTCGAGAAGGGCCTCTGCAGCGAGGCCGAATGGCACCGCCGCGCGCGCGAGATCGACCTCGAGGACGGGCGCGCCGACGGCATGGCGCCGCCGCCGCGCTGACCGCCGGGTTGCCCGTGTCGCGGCGGGCACACAGCGCGTAGCGTGCCGCCCCCAGTGGACCTGTCGCTCGCCGTCTTCGCCTGCGTCTACGCCGTGATGCTGCTCGGCAGCGTGCCGGGGCTGCGCCTCGACCGGACCGGCGCGGCGCTGCTCGGCGCCATCGTGCTGGTCGCCGGCGGTGCCTTGACGAGCACGGCTGCCTGGCAGGCGATCGACATCGGCACGATCGGCCTGCTGCTCGGGCTCATGATCGTGTCGGCGCAGTTCCGGCTCGGCGGCTTCTACACGCGCCTGACGCGCTGGCTCGCGGCGCGACCGACGTCGCCCGAACGCCTGCTGCTCGAGCTCGTCGTAACGGTCGGCGCGCTGTCGGCGCTGCTGACCAACGACGTCGTGTGCCTCGCCATCGCCCCCGTGCTCGTCGACGTGTGCTGCCGGCGGCGGCTCGATCCCGTGCCGTTCCTGCTGGCGCTCGCGGCCGCCAGCAACGTCGGCTCGGCCGCGACCCTGATCGGCAACCCGCAGAACATGCTCATCGGCCAGTCGCTGCACCTGTCGTTCGGCGGCTACCTGCTCGACGGCGCCGTACCCGCGGCGCTGGGCCTGTTCGTCGTCTGGGCCGTGATCGCGCGCGCCCATCGCCACGGCTTCGCGCGCGACCTCGCCGTCGTGCACGCCGGCGACCAGCCGTTCGATCGCTGGCAGACCGGCAAAGGGCTCGCCGTGCTCGCGCTGCTCGTCACAGGTCTGCTCGCTGGTGCACTGCCGCGCGAGGTGCAGGCGCTGCTGGCCGGCGGTGTGCTGCTGCTGTCGCGGCGCCTCGCGACGCGCGAGATGCTCGCGCTCGTCGACTGGCAGCTGCTCGTGCTGTTCGGCGGCCTGTTCGTCGTCAACCACGCCTTCCAGGCGGCTGGCCACGCGGCGGCCGGCTTCGCCGCGCTGCGCCAGCACGGGCTCGACGTCGCCGAGCCCGGCGTGCTGTTCGCCACGAGCGTCGTGGGCAGCAACCTGATCTCCAACGTGCCGCTGACGATGTTGCTGCTGCCGGTGGCCGAACACCCCCTGGCGGGTCCGATCCTCGCGCTGGCGACGACGCTGGCCGGCAACCTGCTCCTGGTCGGGTCGATCGCCAACCTCATCGTCGTCGAACAGGCCAACCGCCTCGGCGTGCGCCCGCAGCGCTCGAGCTGGGTCGTCGCGCACCTGCGCACCGGCGTGCCGATCACGCTGCTGACGCTCGCGCTCGCCGCGGGCTGGCTGTGGCTGCGCGCCTGACGGTCGCCCGCCGACGACGCTGGCGTTCCCGCCGCCCGGGGCGCAGCATGCTCGCATGCGCGCACTCGTCGCCCTGTTGCTGTTGCTCGCGGCCGCGACCGTGGCATGGTTCGTCTGGAGCGGCGGCGACGAAACCCCGCCCCCGGGTTCGACCGGCGATGCGGCTGCGCGCGGCGCGCCGGCGGCGCGCGCACCCTCGGCCACCGAACGCAGCGAGGTGCCCGTGCAGCGCCAGGGGCCGGATCGGGCCGGCGACGCGCCCGCGAAACCCGCCGCCGCCGATGCGCCCGCGGCCCCCACCGCGCCGCCGACCGTGATCCTCGTCGTGCGCGACCTGTCGACGCGAGCGCCCGTGCCGGCGTTCCGCTGGCGGTTCCGCGGCCCGGCGGGCCAGGCGCGCGGCGAAGGCACCGACGGCCGCGCCGAGCTCGCGCTGGCCGGTGGCGCTCTTGGCGAGGTGCTCGTCGAGGCCGATGGCTTTGCGCCGTTCGCGCAAGCGGACTTCACGGTGCCGGCACCGCCGGCCGCCGCGGCCCAACTCGACGTGTTCCTGCGGCCCGCGGTGCTCGCGGCCGGCATCACGCTGCTCGTGCACGACCTGGCCCTGCAGCCGATCACGCACGTGCGCGTCGACGCGTTCCCGCTCTCCGCGGCGAACCGCGAGAGCGCGTGGCATCTGGGCAAGGCGCTGTGGGCTCGCCGCACCGAGGCCGCGGACGGCCGCTACGTGCTGCCGCCGCTGCCCTCCGGCGAGTATGGCGTGCGCGTCGTCGCCACCGACCCCGAAGGTGCGCTGCTGCCGCTGCTGCCCTACCTGCGCACGTTCACGCTGACCGGCGACAACGGCTTCCTCGAGGACGTGCCGCTCGAGCCCGGCGCGCTGCCGGTGTTCGAACTCGTCGACAGCAACGGCACGGCACTCGACGCGCACGGCGAAGCACCGGCGCTGCAGCTGCACCTGCCCGGCGGGCCGCCCATCAGCCGGCGCTGGGTCGTCGAGAGCCAGGGCTCGGCGACGACGGCGATCGACACGCTGCCGGGAACGGGGCCGACCTGGCCGGCCGAGGCCGTGCCCGCGGGCATGCATGCCTTCGAGGTGCGCATCGCGGGCGACCTGCGCGTGCAGCTCACGCTGCTGCTGCGCGCCGGCGAACGGCAGGTCGAGCGCGTCGTCGTGCCGTGAGCGCGGCCGGCCCGGCTCAGGAATCGCGGAAGCCGCCGCTGCGCCGCATCTCGGAGTCCATGCCGAGCGTGCCCATGCCGTAGGTGGCCAGCATCAGGCTCATCAGACCGAGCGGTTGCAGGAAGACCATCGGCCCCATGCCGACGACGAACGCAACGGCGCCAGCGGCCGCGTAGGCGAAGCGTCCGCCGCCCGCGAGTTCGGCCAGCACTGCCGCGACGGCGCCGACCGCGGTCAGCACCGGCACGAGCCCGAAGCCGCCGAGCAGCGGGGCCTGCAGCAGCGACATCACGAAGAACATGCCCGCCCCGTGTGCGAGCGCGCGCCCCAGGCGCCGGCGCACCACGACGCCCGCGTCGTCGAACCGGTGACTCTCGTGCCACCAGTGCGCGCGGAGCCGTTCCTGTTCGCCGCCCGGCAGCGCGCGGAACCAGGGCTCCTGCTCGCGCGGGTCCACGTCGGGTTCCGGGCTTCTCGCCCGCGGTGCGCCCGGCTCGGGTGGCGCGGCGGGTTCGGGCCGGGTCGGGACGGGTTGGGCCGCCTCGGGCTGGGCCGCCTCGGGCTGGGCCGTTTCGGGCTGGGCGCGCGCTGCGGCCCTCGCGACCCGTAGCTTGCGCTCGTTGCGCTGTTCGCGGTGCTGCACCTCGGCGATCCAGCTCGTCGCGGGTCTCGCCGCCGCGATCCGTCGTTTGAGCGCCGCGAGCGCGTGTTCGGCCACCAGGTCCGGCTCGCGCGCGGCGGGCGCTTCGGGCGCCGATGGCGCGACGGAACGGGCGTGCGCGGCGGGCGGCTCGTTGGCCGGGGTCGGGCGCGCCACCGCGTCGAGCAACTCGCCGGGGTGCGACGCGTGCTGGTCGTCGGGCAGCGGTGCCCAGTCGTCGGGGTCCGTCATCGGGTCTTCGGCACTTTTCGGCACGGCGCGGCGCCGGCCTTGTTCCGGACCCGATCCGGCCCATGCCGCGAGCCCGAGGGCGGGGTTCCTGGCGAGTGCCGCGCCCGCTAGGCTTGCTCCGTCTGCCCACGAACGCCCGCTGATGCACTTCCTGCCCGACCCCGACCCACCCGCAGCCACACCCGCGGCCGAACCGCCGTTCTGGCGCTGGCTCCTGTTCGCGAGCGCGGCCGCCGCGGCGTTCGGCGCGACGCTGCCGTGGATCCGCGTCCAGTTCGAGCGCCTGTTCGGCGAGCACCAGGGGCCGCCGGGCTGGCACTCGTCGGCCGGATTCACGTGCCTGTGCACGAGCCTGCTCGTGGTGGTGATGGCGCTCGGGGAAACCGGTTCGACGAGATCGCGGCAGGCTGTTCGCCCAGGCAGCCTGATGCTGGTCGGCGTCGCGGCGCTGGCCCTGCTGTTCGAATGGTGGAACGGTCCCGGCATGCTGCGCGGGGTCTCGGCCCGCTGGACCGGCTGGTTCTACCTCGCGTGCACCGGCCTGCCCGTGCTGCTCGCCACGTGCGCCGTTCGCTGGGCTGCGCTGCCCCGGCGCCTGCCCTGAGCGGGCTTGCGCAGGCGCCCCGGCGCGCACCGAGCGCACGATGCCCGCCCGAAACGCAACCGGGCGGCTCGCGCCGCCCGGTCGTCGTGGATCTCGCACGCGGCCCGCCGTCGGGCCGCGCTGGCCAACTACATGCCAGCGATCGTGAACGAGAAGTGGTAGTTGGAGCCGAGCGCTGGCACCGGATCACCCGTCAGCGCGATGCCCGACGTGAAGCCGTAGTTCTGGATGCCGGTCCCGATGGTCAGGCGCAGACCGTTCGACATCTGGAACGGGTTCGTCGGGAAGATCTGCGGGTTGAACATGCCGACCTGGCTCGCGACGGTCAGGTTGAGCAGGGCGGCGTCGTTCGGGATGAACAGCGCCGGGATGCTCGTCATCGTGACCGGGTACCAGACCACGGGCAGCACGAGCACGACGTCGTCGGGTTCCGGGCCGAGCGGCACGGCGCCCTCGGTGAAGCCGAGGAACAGGTAGCACTCGGCGACGACCACGTCGACGCTACAGGTCGTGAACTGACCCGTCTGGTCGGTGGCGGTGTAGACGATGGTGTGGGTGCCCACGTCGGCGTTGGTCGGCGTCCAGCTGAACACCGTGGCGGCCGTGGCGCTCGGGCCCGTGACCGTCAGCGGCAGGGCGGGCGTGTGCATCGCGCCAGCGGGCGTGCCCGCGGCGACGAGGGTCACGGCGTTGCCCGGCAGACCGGACGCAGCGCCTGCCACGACCGAGTAGGAGACCGGCACGCCGACCGAGGCCGGGACCGTGGCACCGCACGGCGAGGGTGGATCGAAGAACGGGCCCGGCGTCGCGCACGCGAAGCTCTGGCCGCGGATGAACACGTTCGAGTCCCAGACGCGGTCGGCGACGTCCGCGATGCCGAGCTTGATGTGGTTGATGCCGGGCAGGATCGTGGCCGTGGCCGTGAACACGACCGTCAGCCCGTCCATCTCGGTGTCGACGTTGCCCGCGCACGGGAACGGCGGCAGGCCGCCGGCGCCGCACATGTTGTTGATGTACTCGGTGCTGTTGGGTCCGACGCCCGTGAACGGATTGCCGCCGTTGACGTTGTTGATCGCGACGGGGTTCGACGTGCCGGGCAGCAGCGCGATGTTGACGCCGTTGAGGAAGAAGCCGAACACGTCGTTGAAGGACGAGTTGACGTACTCGTTGTACTCCTCGGAGGAGAACACGTACTGGAAGCTGATCGTGCTGATGCCGGTGCATTCGAAGTCGAACTCGAGCACCGAACGGTCCCCCGTGAACGGGATCAGCGCCTCGAGGTCCGGGTCGCCGGGCTCGCCGTTGTCGGTCGAGGTGTTGTTGAGGTCGTTCGGCCCGGGCACCGAAGCGATGTTGCCCGAGCTCAGGATGATGCCGCTCTCGAAGCCGATGATGCCGGTGCCGCCCGAGAAGGTGCCGGCGGCGATGGGAACACCGAGGTAGACGATGTTCGAGGCGACGACGCCGGGGCCGATCAGCGCCGTGACGAGGTCGGCTGGTGTTAGCGTCGTGAGGTCGGTGGTCGAGAGCGAGTCGGTCACCTTCGCCGTGGCGTTGGTGTTGTGACCCGGTGCGAGCGCTTGGCGCTGGGCCATGAGCGGGCTGGCGAGTCCCAAGAACGTGACCGCCGTGGCGGCGGCCGAGAAGCGAACGAGGTTCATCGAGTCTCCTTGCGGGCGAGTAGCGGGTGCGGCACGAGGGGCGAAACGCCCCCTGACACGGCCGGGCACCGTGCCGACACAGCACCCTGCCTGCCTCGCGATCGCAAGGTGGCCCTCGGGACAATTACCTATACGAGACATCCCGGAGGCGCCTCCAAGGCGTTACGGCTGAGGGAATTATGCGAACCGGGGCCCCGCCGCGGCGCGGTGTGCACCGCCGGGCCGGGGCGGGCTACAGCTCGTCGGGCCCGCCGATGTGGCCGAGGAACGCACTCGCCGCGACCACCATCGGGCTCGCGAGGTAGACCTTCCCGGGCCCGGACCGGCCCGGGAAGTTGCGATTGATCGCGGACACCGTCACCTCGTCGGCCGTGAACGACACGCCCGGCCCCGCCTTGATGCAGGCTCCGCAGCTTGGGTCGATGAGCTGCACGCCGGCCTGCTCGAACAACTGCACGTAGCCCATCTGTTCGGCGTAGTCGCGGATGCGCTGGCTGCCGAACTGGATGTAGAGCTTCACGTGCGTGAGCCGGTGGCCCTTGTCGAGCGCCGTGCGCACGACGCCCGCGTACATGTCCATGTCGGCCTTCTTGCCGCCCGTGCACGAACCGCCGTAGGCGATGTTGACCATGACCTTGCCCTGACGGGCCCGCAGCTCGCGCAGCGGCATGCCATTGCGCGGATCGCCGGGCGTCGCGACGGTCGGCTCGATCGCGGCGAGGTCGACGTCGAACGTCTTGCCGTAGCAGGCACCCGCGTCGGCCGCGACGATCTGCCGGCGCAGCCTGCCCCTGTCCGTGCCGCGCAGTCCCGCGATGTAGTCGACGACCACTTCGTCGGCCTCGATGATGCCCGTGAAGCCGCCGGCCTCGACGGCCATGTTGGTCAGCGTCGCGCGTTCGTCGAGCGGCAGCGCGAAGACGCCGGGGCCGGCGAACTCGAGCACCTTGCCGATGCCCGCGCCGGTCTTGAAGAACTCGTCGCTGAGCAGGTGCAGCATCACGTCCTTGGCGCAGACCCCATCGCGCAGCGTGCCGCGCAGGTTGACGCGCACGGACTCGGGCACCTTGACGCGCACGTCCTTCGTGAACCACGAGTTCGCCATGTCGGTCGAGCCGACGCCGAACGCGAAGCAGCCGAGCGCGCCGGCCATGCACGTGTGGCTGTCGGTGCCGATGACGAGCTGGCCCGGCTCGGCGATGTCCTCGATGACGATGTTGTGGCAGATGCCTTCGCTGCCGACGAGCTGGCCGCCGCGCTGCACCTCGCCGTACAGCTTGATGCCCTGCCGCTTCGTGAAGGCCTCCTGCACGGTCGCCAGCGACGCGGCCTGCTCGCGCAGGCCCATCTTGACGTGTGCCTCTGGCATGATGCGGTCGAGGAACGTCAGGTGGTCGCGGAACGCGAACACCGAGGCCGGATCGGTGATCTTCGCGTCCGCACCGAGCCCCATCATGAACAGCGCCTCGGCCATCGGCGTCACGTACTCGTGGCTGAAGCGCACGTCGGTGCGCACGAACAACGCCTCGCCCGGCTGCACGGCCGGCACGCCGAGGCGCCCGGTCTTCGCATCGGCGATCGCGCGCTGCGCGATGATCTTCTCGCACAGCGTCATCGGCCGCAGCTTCGTCGTCACGGCCGGCGGCACGGTCTCCCCCTTCAGGCGCGCCTGGTTGTAGGCGAACAGGCCGCCGTGCCGCACGATCTCGGCCGCGATCGGGTCGAGGCCCTTCGTGAACTCCTCGATCGGGATCGCTTCGCCGCGCTCGATGCGCGGCAGCAGCGAGAAGTCCGTCGACGTGAGCAGACCGATGTTCTGGCAGTTCTGGCCGTAGATCTTCTCGATGTTCTTCGCGATGACGAGCCGGATGCCGGCCTTCAACTCGCTGTACGGCGCCGTCTCGCGCGAGCTGCCGCAGCCCTTGCTGACGCCGCTCACGATGACGGAGAAGCCGCCGTTCTTGATCGCGTCCTGCTTGACGTTGCCGCCGCGCAGGCCGACCAGGCAGTAGCGCGCCAGCGTCTCGTCGTAGTAGTAGCAGACCCAGCCCGGCGTGATCTCGTCGGTCGAGATGTTGTCGATGAGCTTCTGCGCCGGGTCGTGGCCCAGCGTCAGCTCGCCGGCGAGCTGCGCCTTCAGCTGCTCCTGGTCCTCGGTGAGGTGCAGGACCCGGCCGGGGAAGGAGACGGTCTTTGGTCTCATGGTGCGGGCTCCCGTGGTCAGACTCGCTCGAGGATCATGGCGATGCCCTGGCCGCCGCCGATGCAGGCCGAGGCGCAGCCGAGCGACTTGCCCGACTGCTCCATCTCGCGCACGAGCGTCAGCAGGAGCCGCGTGCCCGTGGCGCCCAGCGGGTGCCCGAGCGCGATGGCGCCGCCGTTGACGTTGCACTTGTCGCGGTCGAGTTCGAGTTCCTTCTCGCACCCGAGGTACTGCGCCGAGAAGGCCTCGTTGATCTCGATCAGGTCGAGGTCGGGCACGTTCAGCCCGGCCTTCTCGCAGGCCTGCCGGATCGCCGTCACCGGGCCGATGCCCATGATCTCCGGCGGCACGCCGGTGATGCCCCACGAACGGATGCGGACCTTGGGCTTCAAGCCGAGTTCCTTCGCGCGCTGCGCGGTCGTGACGACGAGCATGGCGGCGCCGTCGACGATGCCCGAGGCATTGCCGGCCGTGACGGTGCCGTCCTTGCCGAACGCCGCGCGCAGGCCGCGCAGCGCCTCGATCGTCGTGTCGGGCTTGATGTGATCGTCGGTGTCGACGACGACCTCCTTCTTGCCCATCTGCACGGTCAGCGGCGCGATCTCGGCCGCGAACTTGCCAGCCTTGACGGCGGCCGCGCCGAGCTGGTGGCTGCGCAGCGCGTACTCGTCCTGTTCCTCGCGCGAGATGCCGATCTTGCGGGCGACGTTCTCGGCGGTCTGCGCCATGAAGAACTTGCAGAACGGGTCGTAGAGCGCCGCAAACAGCAGGTCCTCGATCTTCGGTTCGGCGCCGAAGCGGAAGCCCTCGCGCGCACCGCGGATGACGTGCGGCACCTGGCTCATGTTCTCCATGCCGCCGGCGAGGCACAGCTGGGACTCGCCCGCGAGGATCGAATGCGCCGCCGAGACCACGGACTGGATGCCCGAACCACACAACCGGTTGACCGTGAGCGCGGGCTTCTCGATCGGGACGCCGGCCTTCAGCGCCACGTGACGCGCGCCGTAGATCGCGTCGCTGCTGCTCTGCGCGGCGTTGCCGACGAAGGTCTCGTCGACCATCTCGGGCTTCACACCGGTTCGCTGCAAGGTGGCCCTGGCCGCGTGCGCCGCCAGGTCGATGGCGCTCGTGTCCTTGAAGCGGCCGAAACCGGGAGTGCCCGAGTATTCGGCCATGGCGGTCCGCGCCCCACCGACGATCACGAGTTCTGGTCGCATCTGCAGAGCATCGATCATGCCCTGGCGGATGGCAAGTTCGGCGTTCGCGTGCACCGACCGGCGGCCCCTCCGGATGCGCCCGCGAGCACGTTTCCCCGGCGGCACGTCGGCCCGTAACATGGTCGCCATGAACCGCGTGCTGCGCCCCTTCCTGTTCCTGCTGGTGACCCTGCTGCCCGGTGCCTGCGCCAACCTCAACTTCTACTCGGACGAGGATCTCGAGCCACTGAGCCTGCAGGCCTACGAGGAGGCGACCAAGGAGCACGGCGAGGTCACGTCCGGTCGCGACTACGAGATGGTGCAGCGCGTCGCCAAGAAGATCGCGGCCGCCTCGGAGGAGAACTTCCAGTGGCAGGCCCGGCTGCTCAAGGCCGACGACACCCCGAACGCCTTCTGCCTGCCGAACGGCCGCATCGCCATCTACACGGGCATCCTGCCGATCACGCAGAACGAGGACTGCCTCGCGATCGTCATGGGGCACGAGGTCGCACACGCGGTGCTGCGCCACGGCGGCAAACGCATGACCCAGGGCACGCTGACCGCGGCCGGACTCGCCGCGCTCGAAGCGGGGCTCGGCATGACCGAGATGAGCAAGGACGCCAAGAACGGCGTCATGGCCGCCCTCGGCATGGGTGCGCAGGTGACCGTGACGTTGCCGTTCAGCCGCGACAACGAAACCGAGGCCGACGTCGAGGGCCTGCGCTACGCCATCCGCGCCGGCTACGACCCCAACGAGGCCCCCAAGCTCTGGGAACGCATGGCCAAGCTCAGCGGCGGCAACAGCACGCCGGTGTGGCTCAGCACGCACCCGGGCAGCGAGGCGCGCGCGCAGAAGCTGCGCGAGATGATCCCGACGCTCGTCGAGCAGGAGAAGAACTGGCGCCCGAAGGCGCCGCCCGGCACCACCCCGACCAAGAGCGTGCAGCCGGGCGCCATCGGCCGGTGACGCGCGCGCAGCGCTACTCCTCGACCTTCCAGAGCGACTTGTAGCCGATGCCGCCGTTGAGGATGCGCTGCAGCAGCTGGCCGTAGTCGAGCCCCGCGGCCTCGGCTGCCTCGGCGAAGTCCTCGTTGCTCGTCAGGTCGGCGTTGACGTTGACCTCGATGACGTAGACCTTGCCCTCGGTGTCCATGCGCAGGTCGACGCGCGCGTAACCGGACAGGTGCAGCGCGCGGTAGGCACGCTTGGCGATCTGATGGATGTACTTCTCCTGCTCCGGCGACAGGCCGCGCGCCTTGCCGGTCTTCAGACCGACGCGGTGCGCGTACTCGACGTCCCACTTGACGCGCGACGTCGCGATCGCCTCGTTGCGATCGGGCAGCTTGTCGAACCACATCTCCCAGACCGGGAACACGTCGAGCCGCTCGTTGCCGACGACGCTGACCGTCATCTCGCGCCCCTCGATGAACTGCTCGGCGATGACCTCGTCCTGCAGCGTGCGGTGCATGAACTCGACACGTTCGGCCAGCTCCTCGTCGGTGCGCACGACCGACGCCTGCGAGATGCCTGCGCTGCCGTGTTTGTTGGCGCTCTTGACGATGACCGGGAACTGCATGCGGGCCGGCAGCTTCCGCTTGCGCGTGTTCTGCGGGAACATCGCGAAGGCCGGGCACGGGATGCGGTGCCAGGCCAGGATCTGCTTCGACAGGGCCTTGTCGCCGGCCAGCATGATGCCGCGCGGATTGCAGCCCGTGTACGGCTGCTTGAGCAGCTCGAGGTAGCTGACGACGTGTGCCTCGTAGGAGATCACGCCGTGGAAGTCCGTCATGATGTTGAAGACGACGTGCGGCTTCCACTGCTCGATGCGCTCGCGGATCGGGCGCAGCTCATCGCCGAGACCGAGCACCTCGACGTCGTGACCGAGCTCGCGCAGCGTGCGCTGCACGTCGTACTCCATCTGGTACTCCCACCGATCGTCGGGATCGACGTCGTCGGCGTTCGCGGGCGGTACGAGTTCCTGGTGGACCAGGACCAGCACACGCAGTTTCTTCATCGACTGAACCTCGGGCGACCGCCGTTCGAGAGAGAGAGGGCGAGCATGGCCAGCAGGACCGCTGCGCCGAGTCGAGACTGCTGCCGCGACCGCGACAGGCGCAGATCGAGCTCGCGACACCGTTGGATGATCGAGTTGAGCGCCTGGTCGACGACGTAACGATAGCCGCCCGTCAGCGCCGAAACCTGCGCCCGCAGCAGAACCCGGTGTTCGCGCAGGAAGGTCGAGGCCTTCTCGGTGCTGCGGCACTGGCTCGCCGGTGCGAAGATGAGTCGCAGCTGGCGATCGTGACGCCAGGGCTGCTCGACGCCGACGCCGTAGGCGGCCTTCTTGCGCCGGTAGTGCTCGCGCAGCGTCATGCGCAGGCGCGGCAGCGAGTCCTCGCGGGCGCGCGTCTTCACCCTCGGTGGCTGGTCGGCGATCTCGCGCATCATCGCGTCGATGCAGCGCAGCTTCTTCAGCGCCGGCCAGCCCGTGTAGACCGTTCGCCACCGCGAGTTCGGCGCCAACCAGACCGCCAACGTCTCGGCGTAGTCCTCGGCCGGATGACTCTGCGCGTACCAGTGCCCGAGGTTCTGCACGTAGCTGCGGCTGGTCGGGATCGGCTGGTAGTCCGTGCGGTACGGTTCGCTGTAGCGCCCGAACGCCGCGCGCCAGTCGCTGCGTTTGTGCAGGCCGTAGGCGTTGTCGAGCGCATGCGCCGTCTCGTGGCGCAGGATCCTCATGCAGGTGTCGAGCGCACTGCCTTCGGCCTCGAACATCTGGGCGTGCTCGAGTCGCACGAGCCGCGGGTGCGCGAGATAGAACGGCACGGCGAAGCCGGTCGCACCTTCGGGCGTGAACCAGTCGCTCGACAGCCAGACGTAGGGGCGGAAGCGCAGCCCCGCGCGCTCGAGCTGGCCGAACAGACGCTCGATGCGACCCTCGAGCGCGGAGCCCTCGATGCCGAGGTCGAGGTCGCAGACGCGCACGTCGAGCAGTTGCCCCTGGTCCAGCTCCACCCACCAGGGCGCGCGCCGCCGGCGCTTCGACGACCGCGTGCGGCGCTTCGTCCCGGCGGAACTCAATCTTGCGCCCGAGGAAACGGCGAGCGGATCACCGGTGCTCGACCGGCTTGTAGGCGCGCGGCAACTCGCCCGTGTAGATCTGCCGCGGCCGCGTGATGCGCGCTTCGGAATCGGCCTGGTACTCGAGCCATTGCGCCACCCAACCCGGCATGCGTCCGATCGCGAAGAACACCGTGAAGAGTTCGACCGGGATGCCGAGCGCCTTGTAGATGATGCCCGAGTAGAAGTCGACGTTGGGATAGAGCTTGCGCTCGATGAAGTAGTTGTCGCTGAGCGCGATCTGCTCCAGTTCCAGCGCGATGTCGAGCAGCGGGTCCTTGCGGCCGAGCTGCCCCAGCACGTCGTAGCAGGCGCGCTTGAGGATCAGCGCGCGCGGGTCGTAGTTCTTGTAGACGCGGTGGCCGAAGCCCATGAGCCGCACGCCGCTGTCCTTCTTCTTGGCGAGCTCCATGAACTCGCGCGCCGTGCGCTCGCCGTCGCGGATCGAGATCAGCATCTCGATCACGGCCTGGTTGGCGCCGCCGTGCAGCGGCCCCCACAGCGCCGAGATGCCCGCGGACACGCTCGCGAACAGGTTGGCGCCCGAGCTGCCGACCGTGCGCACGGTGCTCGTCGAACAGTTCTGTTCGTGGTCGGCATGCAGGATCAGCAGCAGGTCGAGCGCGCGCTCGATGACCGGGTTCGGCTCGTAGTCCTCGCACGGCGTCGCGAACATCATGTAGAGCAGGTTGCCCGCGTACGACAGGTCGTTGCGCGGATACATGAACGGCTGGCCGATGCTGTGTTTGTACGAGTAGCCGGCGATCGTCGGCATCTTGGCCAGCAGCCGGATCGCGTCGATCCAGTTCTGCTCGCGCGTGCTCGGTGCGTCCTTCTGATAGAACGTCGACAGCGCCCCGACGGCCGCCGCGCAGATCGCCATCGGGTGGCCGACCTTCGGCAGGCTCGCGAACAGCCGCTTCAGGTCCTCGTGCAGCATCGTGTGGTAGGTGATGTCGTGCGTGAACTGCGTCAGCTGCGCGCTGCTCGGCAGCTGCTGGTGCAGCAACAGCCACATGATCTCGACGAAGTGGCTGCTCTGCGCGAGCTCTTCGATCGGGTAGCCGGCATACCGCAGGATGCCCTGCTCGCCGTCGAGGAACGTGATCTTCGACGTGCACGCACCGGTGTTGCCGAGGCCGGGGTCGTACGTGATCGCGCCGGTCTTGGCCCGCAACTGACGGATGTCGATCGCCACCTCGCCCTCGCTGCCGACCATCACGGGCAGTTCGATTTCCTGGTCGCCGAGGGAGAGTTTCGCGGTCTTCGGAACGGTCTCGTTGGTCATCGTTGCGGCGGCGTCGGCAGAGGCTCTTGGGGACGAAATGTCGGCGCTGAGAGTAGGGCCGGACGCCGCTCGAGGCTGCAAAAAAAGCCGCGCGCGGCGTTCAGCTGCGCGTGATCACGACCGTGTTGCTCGTCGCCTCGACCAGGCTGGCGTCGGGCGACAGCACGAACGCGCGCAGGAACAACGGCGGCGCCGGCGCCGGCGGCAACGGCACCGAGACGCTCGGCACCGCGGCCGCGGCGTCGAGCACGACCGGCTCGACGCCGGAGAGGTCGAAGCCGAGCCGGACCTCGCCGGGCAGCGCACGCGGCGAGATGGCGAGCAGGCGCAGGCCCGCCACCGGCAGGTCGCGGCACCGCAACCGCACGGTCGCCGCGGCGGCGGACAGCGGCGCCTCGAGTTCGAGCTGCGGCGGCGGCACGCCGGCGGCGGCACGTCCATCCGTGGCGACGAACACATCGGGCCAGCTGGCGTGCACGGGCACGTCGACCGCCAGCGCACCGTGGTGCACGGTCAGGTGCGTCTCGCCGCGCCGTCGCGCCTGCACCGAGCCATCACCGGCGACCGCGACGGCGTCGGCCTCGGCCGGCACGATGCGGGTGCCGAAGCCGGCGCCCGTGAGGTCGTGCTCGCCGCCGCCCGAGTCGATGCCGTAGACGACGAGATGCTCGATCGCGAGCGGCGAGTCGAGTTGCAGTCGCGGCGGGCTGCACCGCAGGCTCTCGATCCGGACGCCGCCGAGTTCGATGGCCTGCCGCATGCACCCGGCGACCTCCTCGGCCAGCAGGTCGTAGCCGGACTGGTTCAGGTGGCAGCAGGTGTCGACGTACAGCGGTTCGGGATGCTCGCGGAAGATGCCGCTCAGGTCCTCGAACGCGACGCCGGCCTGTTGCAGCGCGATGCCCTCGGCCTGCAGCAGCGGGTAGCCGTCGCGCACGGCTTCGGCCCAGGGATGGCCCGGCTTGATTGCCACGGCCGCCTCGGCGGAACCGATCGGCTTGCTGTGCTCGAGGTACTGGTTGGGCTGCAGGAAGTGGAAGTAGCGCATGCCCTGGCTCGCGCACAGCGCCTGCAGCTGCAGCGAACAGCGCCGCCAGACGCCGGCCATCTCGCGCCGCGCCACGGCGAGCGAAGCACTCGCGACCCCGGGACCGGTGACCGCGAACGTCGGTCGCGCCGCCGCGCGTTCGGCTTCGGCGGCCAGTTCGGCGAGCCTCTGGGCCTGGCTGCGATCGCGCAGGAACCAGACGAGCTGCGCGGTCGGCGACCACCACAGGCGGTCCGCCCAGGCCACCGCCGAACCGCGCTGCTCCCGCAGCACCGCGATGTGTCCGAGGCGCAGTTGCTGTTCGGGCGTCGGCACGGTGTCGAGCAGCCGCGCCCAGCTGCGCGGAAACCAGGCCGGCACACCGAGTCCGACGTTCTCGTTCGCGAGCGCGACCTCGTTGAAGCCGTCGATGTTGACGATGCAATCGAACTCGCCGCCGAGCATCGTCACGAGCTGCGCCGCGAACAGCTGCTGCGGCTGCTTGTAGCCGCCGAGCCCGAGGCGAACGACCTCGATGCGACGACCCTGCAGCTCCGGGCATCGCGCCAGAGCTCCGGTCAGCGTCGCCTCCGCGTAGATGCACAGCTGCACCGACACGGACCCGCCGACGACGCCGACGACGTAGCGGTCCGGCGAGCGCCGCCGCACCGGCGAGCCCTGGTCGAGGAAGCCGTAGGCGGAGACGGACCGATCGTTCGCCGACCGCCGATCGTAGACGTAGCCGAGGTACGGATGCACGATGCAGCCCGCCACGGCCCCGGCCCGCGCCGCCGCTGCCCGGCGTGCGCCCTCGCCGACCGACACGGCGAGGTCGCCGGCGGTCGCCTGCTGGCGAGCGAGGCCGGCCTTGGTCCAGGAGAACATCGAGCCGGTGGCCAGGTACCAGCCGACCGCGCCGGCGAGCTCGACCACGATGGCGACGAGCACCACGGCGACCGAGGCGAACAGCCAGCGCCGCAGCCGGCGCCGGCGCACCGCGGCACGCGCACCGGCGGGGTTGGGAGCGGGCGGCGGCGCGCTCACAGGATCGTCACGTGGCAGCTGTTCGTGAGTTCGAGCACCGACGTGGTCTGCAGGCGCGCGGCCTGGAAGTAGATCTGCGCGCCGTGCAGCGACGGGTCGTTGGGCACGAACACACTCTTCGACGCGGTCGTCGTCAGCACGAACGCGCCGAGCGACTGCAGCGTCGCGAAGCCGAGATGCACGTGGCGATTGAAGCCGAGGTCCAGGTCCGCCGTGTCGAAGCTGCCGAACAGCGCGACCACCGTTCCCGGTGCCCCATCCATGGTGACGTGCATGGTGCCACCCAACGCCAGGTCCGGCTCGTCGACCGACAGCCCGTCGAAGATGCCGAGCGCCGCGAAGATCGCCTGCAGGTCCGGGCGCCGACCGATCACGTCCGGCGTCGTCGGTCCGTAGGTGTGCAGCAGGTCGAGGATCTCGGCGTTGTCGAGCGTGCGGCCGAGCTGCTTCTTGGCCGCGCCCTGCATCGCGGCAACGACGCCGACGATGTGCGGCGTCGAGGACGACGTGCCCGACGCCCCGGCGGTGTAGGCCTGGCGCAGGTCGTTGCCGGGCCAGAACAGCGTGCCGTAGCCGGCTGCCACGACCTGCTCGCCCCAGCTGTGCGCATCGACGCGCGAGCCCCAGTTGCTGTACGTCGCGCGCTGCAGCAGCCCGCCGTCGGAGCTCGCGACCATGATCGCACCCGAGTCGCGGAAGCTGCGGTCGAAGCGGTTGAGCAGCGCCGGGTCGTCGAGGCTGCGATTGCCGTTGCCGGCCGGCACGACGACGATGCGGCCGTTCGCGGTCGCGGTCAGCGTCGCGTCGAAGCCGGACTGGATGAACTCGAACGGCAGCCACGTGCCGGGCCCGAGCGCGGGCACGAGCACCATGACGATCGAGACCATGATGTCGCCGGGCTGCGTGGTCGCGATCGCCATGGCCATCGCGTTCTCGATGCCGCCGTTCAACTCGATGGACACGAAGCGTGCGCTGACCTCGTCGGCCACGCCCGTGATGCCGTACTCGTTGCGGTCGGCGAAGATGATCGAACTGCCCGAGAGGCCGTGGTGCGCGTAGCCGAGGTCGACCGCCGGCACGGGCCCGATCACGTGGCTCGCGACGAGCTGACTCACGTCCTCGTGGTCGAAGATCCAACTCGTCTCGAGCATGCGCAGCGTCACGTCGCGCCCGCGCGACCCGTAGATGCCCTGCACCTGGCGCACGCCGTGACCGACGGGCGTCGGCTCGTGCGCGTGCTGCATCGCGGTGAAGTCGGGCGTCGTGGGCGGGATGTCGCCGACGAGCATCACGCCGCCGGCCAGCGCGTAGCGCGGCTCTTCGTACACGTACGAGACGAGCGCCTGTTCGCGCAACGACACCAGCAGCTGCTGCGCGTCGGCCGCCGACCGCGCGCGCAGGCGGAACCACAGGCCCAGGTGCCCGGGCGCGCGCCCCTCGGGCAGCACGTCGACGGCGTGCCGGTGCAGGCGGTCGAGTTCGTCCCACGACAGCGCGGTGACGAGCGGCTCGGCGCGGGCGCGCGCGAAGATCGCCGCGACCGCGGTCAAGTCGACGCCCGTGCGCGAGCGCAGCGAGCCGCGCACGAGTTCGGCGCCCGAGCCCTCGGCGAGCTTGACGAACAGGCGGTCGGGGTAGACCGCCGGCGACTCCGCGGCGGCGGGAAGCACGCCGGAGGTGACGGCCGGCGACTGGCCCGGCAGCACGGGCGGCGCCAGCATCGCGAGGCCGGCCAGACAGCTGGAGAAGACGGAGCGCATGTCGGCGACCAATCTACCACGGCGGCCGGCGAGCCGTGCACCCGGACGCGCGTCCGCGGCCCCGGCGCGGCGGCAGCGTCATTGCAACCGTTCGTTGCCGACGGGGTAACGCTGCCAGTCTTCGAAGTCGAAGTGCCACCACTCGTGCTCGTAGACGGAGAAGCCAGCCGCCTCCATCGCCGTGCGCAGCAGCTCGCGGCAGTGGCGTTGACGCGACGTGCCGCCGGGATAGTCGGGGTAGGCGCGCTCGGTGAACTCGTCGTAGCCGCTCGGCATGTCGACGACCTCGCCGGTGGACAACGAGTACAGCGTGAGATCGACGGCGCAGCCGCGGTTGTGGCGCGAGCCCTGGCTCGGATCGGCGACGAAGTGCCGCAGCGGCACCGGCGTCGCTTCGAAGAACACCTTGGTCACGGACCAGGGCCGGTAGGCGTCGAAGATGCAGAGGCCGAAGCCCTCGCGGGCCAGCGCGCGGTGCGCGGCCAGCAGGGCCTCGGCCGCCGGGCGCTGCATCTTGGCCTTGGCGACCGGGTAGACCTGCGTGCCGAGGAAGTTGTTGTCGGTCGCGTACCGCACGTCGAACTTCAGCGTCGGGTCGAGCGTCGCGAGCTCGACGAGGTCGAACGGCAGCAGGCCTTCGGGCTGCGGTGGCGGTGCTGCGTGTGCGGCCTCGGCCACGAGCTCGGCGATCGGCCGCAGCGGCGCGATGCGGAAGCCGCGCGCCTCCGGCCCCGGCCGGCGCACGAATCGCGCGCCGCCGACGACCGCCGCGACGACCGCGCCGCCGGCGTCGCGTTCGAAGACGAGCTGATCGGCCGTGTACATGCCGGGCGGGAAGCGGTAGTGGTCGGGCCCGACGCGCTCGGGCAGGTCGCGCACGACCCACTCGATGAGCACGGCGAGCTGGCCGCGGTCCTCGTAGACGACGAGCACGTCGTGATCCCAGCCGTACTCGCCGAGCAGCGGCACCAATTCGGCCGGAGCGGCGAGCGGCATCGCATCGTCCCTCACGTACTCCTCCTGGCCGTCGTGCAGCCGGCCGTTGGGCAACTCGCGCAGCCGCCTGCCCCCGATCGACAGCGGATCGTCGCTGACCAGCGTGCCGTCGGCGCTGCGGCGGAGCCGCGTGCGCACGCCGATGTTCGGGTCGTAGAACAGCTCGCCGCCGCGCTCATGGAGTTCGACCCAGTTCGCGCCGCAGCGCCAATGGCCGGCGAGCGCCCGCGCCGCGGCCACGCCGAGCGGCGCGGGGTACGACGGCGGCGGCAGCACCTCGCCGCGCCGATGCGCGGACGCCGCGGCCAACGCCCGATCGGCGATCGCTTCGGCGACCTCGTTGGCGAAGTCCTTGGTGACGACGACGGCCACGGCCAGTCCCTGCTGCGGCACGGCGCGCAACGCCGACGCGAAGCCGTAGACCGCGCCGTCGTGGCCGACGACGAGCTGCCCGTCCTCGGACTCGCGCACGAAGAAGCCGAGCGCGCACCCGCTCGTGGCCCCCGCCGGCAGCTCCCACATCGACGCCTGCGTCGCGGGCTGCAGCACGCGGCGCTGCGCCGTCGGGAACCAGCTCGCGGCGAAGTGCACGAGGTCCTGCACGCTGCTGCGCAGGTTGGCCGCCGGACCGTAGCCGAACGCGAACGACGGCGTCGGGATCGCGCGCCCGTCGTAGGTCCACATCACGCCGTGCGCCTGGCGGTCGAGCAGGTCGGCGCGCGGCGTGAAGTCGCTGTTGCCGAGCTGCAGCGGCGCCAGCACGAGTTCGCGCACCGCGACCTCGAACGGCTTGCCCGTGACGCGCGCCACGACCTCGCCGACCACGCCGACGCCGGGGTTGCTGTACTTGTAGGCGCTGCCCGGTGCGTGCACGAGCGCCGTGTCGTTGAGGCTCTGCACCGTCGCCGCCAGGCTCGGCTCGGTCGGATCGAAGTAGTGACCGACCGGCGATTCGCGCACGATGCCGGCCCGGTGGCCCATCAACGTGCGCAGCGTGACCTCGGTGTCGAACGGGTTCTGCGGTGCGAACCCGGGCAGGTATCGCCGCACCGGTGCGTCGAGGTCGAGCTGGCCCCGCTCGACGAGCACCATGGCGGCCGTGTCCGTGAACAGCTTGCTGATCGATGCGACGCGGTGCACGGCGTCGGCGGGCATCGTGCTGCCGGCTTCGCGCCACACGCCGAAGCCCTCGCTCCAGAGCTGCTCGCGACCGGTCGCCGGATCGACGTCGAGCACCGCGATGCAGGCGCCGGGCAGCCCCATCTCGCGCACCTGGCGCGCGACGAACGGCCGCAGGTCCGCGGCGACGTCGGCCAGCGGCGCGTCCTTGGGCGCGGGCGCGACGGCACAGCCGGTGAGCAGGAGCAGCAACGACCGCGTGCAGGTCCGCATGGGCGGCAGTGTGCCGAGCGCGGCGCCTCCGTGCCAGTCCCGCACGCACCGCACCCGCCCGCCCGCGACCGGTTCGCGCTCGCCGTCGCGGGCCTCCGGGCGCCGGGCCCGCTCACGCGAAGCCGACCTGCTCCTCGCCGGCGATGCGCCGCTGCAGGGCCGGGTCCTTGCCCGTGCCGGCGCCGACCGGCGCACCTTCCTGGAAGCCGTCGACCTCGTGCAACGCCACCGCGATGCGCGAACTGACGCCGCGGCGCTGCATCGTGATGCCGTAGAGCACCTGGCAGTCGGCCATCGTGCGCTTGTGGTGCGTGACGATGCAGAACTGCGTGTTGGCCGTGAAGTCGCGCAGCACTCGCAGGAAGCGTTCGACGTTGGTCTCGTCGAGCGCCGCGTCGACCTCGTCGAGGATGCAGAACGGGCTCGGCCGGACCTTGAACAGCGCGAACAGGATCGCGACCGCCGTCAGCGACCGTTCGCCGCCCGACAGCAGGTTGATCGACTGCAGCTGCTTGCCGGGCGGCTGCGCGACGATCTCGATGCCGGCCTCGAGCAGGTCCTCGGTCTTCCCGGGCGACTCGAACGACAGGAACATGTCGGCCTTGCCGCCCTGGAACAGCTTGCGGAAGATCTCCTGGAAGTTCTTGCGCGCCTCGTGGAACGTCTGCTCGAAGAGCAGCTTCGACTCCGTCTCGAGACGGCGCAGCGTCTCCATGAGCGAACGCCGCGCCTCCTTGAGGTCGGAGACCTCCTGCTCGAGCGTCGAGAACTGGCCCTCCTCGGCGTCGAGTTCCTGCACCGCATCGACGTTGACCGCACCGAGGCGGTCCTTCTGGCTCTGCAGGATCTGCACCTCCTTGCGCGCCTCGCCCGTGTCGAACGCCGGCTTCTGCCACAGCCGATCGAGACCGTACCACGACTGCAGCACGGCCGGCGGCAGCGGCGGTCCCTGCAGCTGCTCGACGAGGTGCGGCGGCGCCACCGGCCCCTGATGATCGTCGGCATGCTCGAGACCGATGCCCTCGATCTCGCCGAGACACCGGCGCAGCTCGATGCCGGAGTCCTCGCGCAGGCGGTCCTCGAGCCGCACGAACCGATGCGAGACCTCGGCCATGGCGAGGCGCGTCTGCGTCAGCGACTCGTTCGCCGCCGCACGGCGCTGCTCCCACTGCTGCAGCTCCTGCTGCACGCTGGCCCGCTGCTGGCGCGAACCGTCGAGGCCGGCCTGGCGCTCCTGCTTGTCGGCGCCGATCTCGGCGAGCCGCTGCTCGAGCGCCGCCGCGAGCTCGCTGAGGCGCTCGTGCTCGGCCAGCGCCCGCGTGCGGTCGCCTTCGGCGTCCTGCTGCCGGTCGACGAGTTCGTGCAGCGCGCGCTCGAAGTCGCGCAGCGCGTCCTCGTGCATGCGGATCGAACGCAGCAGGCCCTCGCGCGCCTCCCCGGCCTGGACCTGGCGGATGCGCGATTCCTGCTCCGCGCGCTGCTGGGCCTGGGCCGCGGTCTCCGCCTCGCCGATGCGCTGGCCGAAGGCCTGCTCCTCGGCCTGAGCGGCCGCCTCGCGGCGCGTCAGCAGGAACTGATCGAACAGCGCCGTGCCGAGCCGCGCCAGCGCGTCGCAGCGCGTGCGCGACAGGTCGGCTCCCTCGTGCGCGAGTTCGCCGAGTTCGCGCTCGACGTCCTGATGGCGCGCGCCGAGCCGCGCCTCCTGCGCCTCGATCGCCTGCACCGCGCGGCGCACGATCTGCAGCGCGTCGCCGAGCGCCTTGAGTTCGCGCTTGAGCCGGTCGACGCGGCCCACGGCCTGGTCCTTGCCGGCCTGCAGCTCGGTGAGGCGCGCCTGCAGCAGCGCCGCCTGCTCGCCGAGCTGCAGGATCTGCGAACGGCGCACCACGAGGCCGGCGTGGCCCTCCGCGGCCGCACCACCCTCCATGCGCGGTCCGCAGACGAGCGTGCCCTCGGGCGTGACGAAGCACAGATCGGCGCGGCTCGCATCGGCGATGTCGAAGTCGGCGACGACGACGCCGCGCAGGAGCCAGCCGAGCAGCTTCGGGCTCGCCGAGCTCGTCGCGACGTGGCGCACGAGCGCGCTCAGGTAGCTGACGCCCTTGGGCGGCGGCAGCAGCAGCCCGGAACCGCCCGGCGGCTGTTCGCCGAAGGCCTCTTCGACGAGCAGCAGCACGCGACCCAGGCGCTTCTCGGCGAGCTCGCGCACGATCGCCGCGGCGTGTTCGCGCGTGTCGACGACGAGCGCCTGCACGAACGGTCCGAGCGCCGCTTCGAGCGCGGCGCCGTGTTCGAGATCGATCTCGATCAGGTCGAGCAGGCGGCCGCGCAGGCCCGGCGGCTGTTGCTCGAGCACGTGGCGCGGTCCCTGGTCGAAGCCCTCCATGTGGGCCTCCATGCCCAGCAGGGCCTGCCGGCGCCCTTCGACCTGCGACAGTTCGTAGCGCAGGTTCGCTTCGCGCTCGGCCAGTTTCGCCGCGGCCGCGTCGGCCCCCTCGAGATCCGACAGCGCGTGCTGCTCACGCTCGACGAGGATGCGCTCGCGCGTGCCCTGGTCCGTGCGCTGGGCCAGCAACACGGCGGTCTCGTCGAAGAGCCGCGCGCATTCGGCGCCGAGCACGCCCTGGCGTTCGTCGAGCCGCTGCTCGCGTGCGCGCGCCGCGGCGATGCGCGCGGTCACGTCCGAGGCGACGTTGCGGGCCCGCGTGCGCCGGTGCAGCAACTCGAGCTGGCGTTCGCGCAGCGCCTCGCGCTGCTGCTGCAGCGAACGCAGCACGGCGAGCGCCGCGTGTGCGGCCTGGCGCTGCTGCTCGAGCGCCTTGTGCAGATCGATGAGTTCGCCCTCCTTCTGGGCCAGGTCGTCGCGCGCCATGGCCAGCGCGGTCGCGCGTTCGTCGCGTTGCTCGACGAGGCCCTGGGCCCGCTGGCGCCCGCGCTCGAGTTCGGCCAGCAGATCGCTGGCCCGCTGCCGCTGCGAGTCGGCGCGCTCGCGGTGCGTCGTCAGCTCGCCCTGGCAACTGCGCAGTTCGTCCTGCACGTGCTCGAGGGCCCGGGCGCAACCGGCGATCGCCTCGTCGGCCGCGGCGAGGCGCTCCCCGGCACCCGAGCAGCCGTCTTCGGCGGCGCCGAGCTCGACCTGCACCTCGGCCAGACGTCGCTCGTGGCCCCGCAGCTCGGCCCGCAGCACGGTGCCGTCGACGACCGCGAGTGCTGTGCGCAGGTCGCGCAGCGCGGCCTGCAGTTCGTGGAAGCGCCGCGCCTTGCCGGCCTGGATGCGCAGGCTGCGGATGCGGCGCGCGCGCTCCTCGAGCAGGTCCGTGACGCGCGCGAGGTTCTGGTCGGTGCGTTCGAGCTTGCGCAGCGCCTCCTTCTTCTGCAGCTTGAAGCGCGACACGCCGGCCGCCTCTTCGAAGATCGCGCGGCGCGCCTCGGGATTGGCCGACAGCACGGCGTCGATGCGCCCCTGCTCCATGACCGCGTAGCCGCCCGTGCCGAGACCCGTGTCGAGCAGCACGTCGCGCACGTCCTTGAGCCGCACCTCGTGGCCGTTGAGCAGGTAGCTCGACTCCTTGTCGAGCGTGAGGCGGCGCGCGATGTCGATCTCCTGGCGGCCCTCGAGCCGGCCCTCGGGGTCCTCGAACGTGATCGTCACCTCGGCCATGCCCATGGCCTCGCGACCCTCGGCGCCCTTGAAGATGACGTCCGTCATCTCCGCACCGCGCAGGCTCTTGGCGCGCTGGTCGCCGAGCACCCACTTGATCGCGTCGACGACGTTCGACTTGCCGCAGCCGTTGGGACCGATGATGCCGGTGAGCCGCGTGTCGAATTCGAATTCGGTGCGGTCCGCGAACGACTTGAAGCCGCGCGCGACGAGACGCTTCAGCCGCATCCGATCACTCCCCCATGCCGCGCGTCACGCGCGGCTCACGGCCGGAGGCAGCGCCCGTCGCGACGGCCGCGACGGTGCTGCGGCCCAGCATCGCGAGCGAGCGGCGCCGCCGCGTGCGCTCCGCCGCCACCGCCCCGTAGGCGACCGCCGCCGACGGTTGGCCCGTGACGACGAGCAGGTGCTGCACCGCGTCGGACAGTTCGCTCGTCGTCAACACGACCGCATCGCCGGCCGCCGCGCCGGCGCCGCGCTTCTGGCGCAGCGCCTGCAGCGCCACGTTGGCCAGATCGAGCGCCCGCCAATCCTCGTCGACGCCGACGCTGTGCAGCGCCAGGTGGATCGACCGCGCGAGCTTCGTGGCCCGCAAGAACTCCGTGCGCCCGTCGCGCTTCTCAATCAGATGTTCCGTCCGCCGCTTCATGACCACCCTCCCGCCGTTTCTCGAGCATCGGCTTCAACTCGTCGAGGAACTGCGACACGTCCTTGAACTCGCGGTAGACCGATGCGAATCGCACGTAGGCCACCTGATCGAGCTGACGCAGCTCCTGCATGATGAGGTTGCCGATCACCTTGCTCGGCACCTCCTTGTCGAAGGCCTCCATGCATTGGCGTTCGATGCGGTCGGCGATGATCTCGAGCTGCTCGAGGGACACCGGCCGCTTCTCGCACGCGCGCAACATGCCACCGAGCACCTTCTGGCGATCGAAGACCACACGCTCTCCGTTCTTCTTGACGACGCGCAACGGTGCGGTCTCGGCTCGCTCGTAGGTCGTGTAGCGCCGACCGCAGTCGGCGCAGACACGGCGTCGACGGATGGCAAACCCGTCGGCGCTGGCGCGCGAGTCGATGACACGATCGTTGTCGGCCTTGCAATAGGGACAGCGCATGGCAACCAGCCAACCCCCGCGTGGACGCGACCAGCGCCACGCGGAGGCAGGGACACGGCGGTGGGAGCCGGCTGACCCCGGACTCCTGGCCTTGTGGACGGCGCGACCTTACTGCCCCAACCCGTTGTGTGTCAAAGGTGCACGGCAGAACACGCGCCGCCGCAACGGCGCCCCGGACCGGTGCGCCCGGCCGGACCCTACTTGCCCAGACAGAACCGCCGGTAGATGCGATCGAGCAACTGCTCGGGCGAGTGGCTGCCGGCGATGCCGTCGAGCGCCGTGAGCGCGGTGTGCAGTTCGGCGGCGGCGACCTCGGCGCCGTGCCGGGCCGCCGCGTGGGCCGCGCGCACCGCGGCGAGCGCCTGCCGCAGCGCACCGCGCAGCGGGCCACCGGCATCGACGATGCCGCCGCGCGCCGAACGCTCGAGCAGCGCGCGCAGCGCCGCGATGCCGGCACCGGTGGCCGCACTCGTGGTCAGCACGGGCACGGCGCCGCCGAGGTGCGCCGCGAGCGCGGCGGGCACCTGCGGCACCACCGCTGTGAGGTCGGCCTTGGTCCAGACCACGGCGAGGCACGGCAGCGCGGTCTCGAGCAGCGCGGGCGCCAGCGACGGCACGGTCGCGTCGAGCACGGCCAGCATCGCGGCGGCGCGCCCCGCGAGCCGTTCTCGCAGCGCGAGCGCCGCGGCATCGGCGACGCCGGGGTCGTCGAGATCCCCGGGCGCATCCCACACCGCGACCCCGGGTGCGATCTCGACGCGCAGCAGGTCGCGCGTCGTGCCCGGCACGTCCGCGACGAGCACCTCGGCCCGGCCCGCGAGTGCGTTCGCGAGCGACGACTTGCCGGCGTTGGCGCGACCGAGCAACAGCACTTCGCCGCCCGGGGCGGCGGTCGGCAGCGCCGCGAGCAGGTGCTGCAGCCGTTCGGCGATCGGCGGCAGCATGCCGGACCACGCCGCCGCGTCGAGCCCGTCGATCTCGCCGTCGGCGAAGTCGAGCCCGGCCTCGAGCAGGGCCAGGGCGTCCTGCAATCGGGACCGCAACTCGAGCACCACCGCCGACAGCCCGCCGCGCAGCCACTGCACCGCCGCCGCCGCCTGCTGCGCGTCGGCCGCGTGCAGCAGCAGCAGCACGCCTTCGGCCTGGGCCAGCTCGAGCCGCCCGTTCTGGCACGCCCGCGCCGTGAACTCGCCGGGCAGCGCCTGGCGCACGCCGCGCGCGCGGCCGTCGGCGACCAGCTGCTCGAGCAGCAGCTGCACGAGCAGCACGCTGCCCGGCACGTGCAGCTCGACGACGTCTTCGCCCGTGAACGAGGCCGGCGCCACCATCACGAGCGCCATCGCCGCGAGCCGGCCGCCGCGCACGCGCACGAAACCGTCGACCTGCGCCCGCCGCGCCGGCAGCGCCGGCGCGAAGACCGTGGCCGCCGCCTCGCGCGCGCGCGGCCCCGACAGCCGCAGCACCGCGCGCGCGGCGGGGCCCGCTGCCGAAGCCAGTGCCACGATCGTGTCGCCGAGCATGGGTCGTGCTATGCGTGCAGACCGGCGAGGCGGCCGGTCGCGAACGCAGCCTGGAAGTTGAATCCGCCGATCGGTCCGTCGACGTCGAGCAGTTCGCCGCAGACGAACAGGCCCGGCTGCAAGCGGCTCTGCATCGTGCGCGCGTCGATCTCGGCGAGCGCCACGCCGCCGCGCGTGACCTCGGCGTGATCGTAACCGAGGCTGTGCGGCACGGGCAGGCGCAGGTCCTTGGTCGCGGTCAGCAGGCGCCGCCTCGCGTCGCGGGCGAGCCCGGCGAGCGTGCCCTCTGCAGCGGCCTCGGCGACGAGCGCGAGGCGCAGCCGTTCGGGCAGGTGTGCGGGCAACAGGGTCTCGACGCGCCGCGTGCCGTGCGCGGCGGCCGCGGCGAGCCATGCGGCCTCGAGCACCTCGCGCGGCACCTCGGGCGCGAAGTCGAACCGCACGCAGCCGGCCCCGCGCTGCTCCTCGATGTCGCCCGCGAGGTCCATCGGCGCCGGACCCGAGAGGCCCTTGTGCGTGAACAGGATCGGCCGCCGGCGCCGGCACAGTTCGCGACCGTCGCCGGCGATCGACGACAGGTCGGCGCCGTGCACGACGATGCCCTGCAACGCGCGCGGCCATGCGGCCGCGACGGCGAGCGGCGCCAGCGCCGGATGCAGCGGCGTGATCGTGTGGCCGAACGAACGGCAGAACCCGTAGCCGTCGCCCGTGGTGCCGGTCTTCGGGTAGCTGAGCCCGCCGGTCGCGAGCACGACGCTCGCCGCGCGCAGCGCGCCGCGCGGCGTCTCGGCGACGAAGCCGGCGCCGGCCCGCCCGAGCGCGCGCACGGGCGCACCGGCCATCACCTGCACGCCGGCGGCGCGGGCCAGCCGCAGCAGCGCCTCGACGACGTCGCGCGCCTTCTGCGAGACCGGGAACAGCTTCTCGAGGTCCTCCTCCTGCAGCGGCACGCCGGCCGCCTCGATGAACGTGCGCAGCGCCGCGGGCGGGAACGAGCGCAGAGCGTGGCGCAGGAAGCGGCCGCGCACGGCGCCGTACTGGGCCTCGAGGTCGGCGCCGCTGCGCGTCGTCGTGAGGTTGCAGCGACCGCCGCCGCTGATCAGGATCTTGAGGCCCGGTCGCTCGTTCTTCTCGAGCAGCACGGTGCGGCGGCCGGACCGCGCGGCGCAGATCGCGGCCATGAGCCCCGCGGCTCCGGCGCCGACGACGACCACATCGCAGGCCGTTTCGGCGGCACCCACGGTTGTGCGTGCGCTCGGCTCGAGCGCCTCAGGCCTTGCCCGACTTCGCCTTCGTCTTCGACGTCGCCTTCGCCTGGGTCGACTTCGCCTTGGCGGCCGCCGCGGAGCTCAGCGCCTCGGGGTTGGTCACGCGCAGCACGGGGCGGCTGCCGACGGGCTCCTTGCGCGTCGTGCTGTAGCCCTTGCCGAGCTTCTTGAGCTTGAAGCGACCGCGCGTCGGGCCGCCGTTCTTGCGTTGGGAACGAGCCATGTGGTTGGTACCTGGTTGGGTTCGATGGTGTCAGGGCGGCTGCGTGCGGGCGGCGGTTACTTCTTGCCCTTGGCGGCCATCGCCTTGGCAGCCGCGTTCTTGACGACGAGACCCGGCTTGTGCGCCACGTCGCGCTCGTTCTTGACCGTCTTGCGCAACACGAGGTAGCCGTTGTTGTGGCCCGGCACGGCGCCGCGCAGGTAGACGAGGTTGCGCGCTTCGTCGATCTTCACGACCTCGACGCGCTGCACCGTGACCTTCTCGACGCCGTAGTGGCCGGCCATCTTCTTGCCCTTCGGCACGCCCTTGCTGATCGACTGGTGACGGCCGAGGCCGCCCGCGGTGCGGTGGTTGACCGAGTTGCCGTGCGAGGTCGGCTGGCGGCTGAAGCCCCAGCGCTTGATCGTGCCGGCCCAGCCGCGACCCTTGGTCGTGCCGGTGACGTCGACGTGGCTCGTCTTGGCGAGCACGGCGACCGTGACGTCCTCGCCGGGCTTCTGCGTCGGCGCCTTGGCGAGCCGGAACTCGCGCACGAAGCGCTTGCCGTGCTCGAGGCCCGCCTTCTTGGCGCCGCCGAGTTCGGCCTTCGTGCAGACGCGCGCCGGCTTGTCGTCGTAGCCGAGCTGCACCGCGTAGTAGCCGTCGGCCGCGCGCGGCCGGCTCTGCCTGCCGCGCTTCTTGCCGAGGTTGACGCTGGCCTGGCGGTGGCCTTCGGGATGCTCGGCGGCCGTCGCCATCTTGACCTGCAGCACGCGGCACGGACCCGCCTGCACCACGGTCACGGGAACACAAGAACCGTCTTCTTGGAAGATCTGGGTCATGCCCAGCTTCTTGCCGAGGATGCCGAGGGTTGCACTGCCGAGGGTCATGTTGGCCTAGCTCCGAAAAGCCCGCGTGGGCGCGCCCGTGGGCGCGGATTCGCGGCACGAGGGGCGAACGTTCTACGGATTCGGGCGGGCCGGTGCAAGGGGGCAGTCGGGTCCCGGTAGCCTGCCGGGGCCGGCCCCGCCCAGGGACCGCGAGCACGCGCGTGCGTTGGCCGGGATTCCGCCCTTGCCGGGGTGGACCGCCCGCGTCGACCGACGCGTGCCCGCCACCGGCCCATACCACACATGAACCCGACCAAAGTGCTGCTCCGCAGCGTCGCGCTCGGTGCGACCATCCTGTTCCCCGCGTTCGCGACCGCGCAGACCACCTGCCCGCTGCTCGCGCTCGACACCGCCACGACGACGACCTCGACGCTCTGGGACATCAACACCACCACGGGGGTCGCGTCGAATCCGCGCACCGTGTCGGGCGCGCCGAACCGGCCGCCCCACTGCATCGACTTCTCGCCGAGCGGCGTGCTCTACGGCCTCTCGTTGGGCGGCGCCGGTTCGCCCGCGTCGGGCATGCTGTTCACGATCAACCCCGCGTCGGGCGCCACGACGTTCGTCGCCAACCTGACGCAGTACGTCAACGTCGAGGGCGACATCGCCTTCGACCCGACGACCGGCATCCTGTACGCGGTCGACGGCGGTGGCCCGCTGTATCGGGTCAACACCTCGACCGGCGCCTGCGTGCTCGTCGGCACGCTGCCGGCCGACCTGCCCGGCGGCTGCGACTATTCGGGCCTCGGCTTCGACAGCTACGGCCAGCTCTACGTGTGGAGCCAGTTCGGCAGCGTGCTGCGCAAGGTCGACAAGACGAACGGCGCGATCCAGAGCACGGTGCCGCTCGCGCCGTTCCCCGGCGGTGCGGTCGGCGACCTCGCGTTCGATCCCGGTTCGGGCAAGTGCTTCCTCGGCGGCAATCCGTCCGGCGGCATGCTGTCGAGGGTCGACCCCAGCACCGGCGTCGTCACGCCGATCGGCTCGACCGCGCCGATGGCCGGCCTGTGGAGCATGACGTTCGACCCGAACAACTGCGCCCGCGCGATCAAGCACGGCAACGGCTGCACGACCCAGTTCGCGTCGTTCTACGAACTGCAGGCGCCGTTCACGCAGGACCTCTCCGGCATGATGGTCATCGGCACGTTCAACGGCAGCGGCTACACCATCACGACCGTGCCCGGACCGGGCTTCTCGCCGCTGATCGGCCTCGCACCCGTGCCGCTCGGCGACGACGCGAGCGCACCCGTGGGCACGCTCGGCATGTGGGTCGGCAGCAACGGCTGGCTCGCACAGGGCCCGGGCAACACGACCGCGCCGGTGCCGTCGATCGCGACGTTCCTGAACCAGCCGAGCCCGTGGCTCACGGCGTGGACCGATCTCGACCCGAGCAACACGGCCGGCGGCAGCGTCTACTACTTCGAACCGAGCCCCGGCGTCGCGCAGGCGACGTGGTACGGCGTGTTCGGCAAGGGCACGACCGGGCCCAACTACATCCAGATCACCTGGGACACCGTGACGCGCGACTGGTCGATCGAGTACGGCGCACTGAGCCTCGCCAATCCGCAGTTCTGGCTCACGGGCTACTCGCCGGCCGGGCCCAGCGCCGACCCCGGTCCGTCCGACGTCTCGACGTTCGGCAGCCCGCCGCACACGATCGCGCTGTTCGACCAGGTGCCGCTGACGCTGGC
Source organism: Planctomycetota bacterium (assembly GCA_036274315.1). Classification (GTDB taxonomy): domain Bacteria; phylum Planctomycetota; class UBA1135; order UBA1135; family UBA2386; genus DASVAL01. Next base: position 49,065 of record DASUFY010000005.1, read on the forward strand.
TTCGATCGGCCGTCCGATCCAGGGTCTCACCGCGGTGCCGTTCAACCTCGTCACGACGAACATCGACCCGTCGGCGGTGCTGCACCTCGGCATCATCGGCCTGCAGTCGCCCGGGCTGCCGCTGATCGGTCTCGGCCTGCCGAGCGACTGCTTCCTGCACGCGTCGATCGACGCGACGAGCGGCCCGCAGCTGTTCCCGATCGGCAGCCAGAACTGGACCGCGTTGACGCTGCCGGCGCTGCCGCCGTCGGTGGTCGGCTTCCTGTTCTACTGCCAGGCCGTGACGTTGACCACGTCCGGGCTCGGCCCGACGACGCGCGTCAGCAACGGCGTGAAGTGCGTGGTCGGCCTGCTGTAGGCCGGACCGCGGCAGGTCACCGCGAGAGCCGGCGCGCGGCGCGCACGCCGAGCGTCTGGCTGCGTGCGTCGCTGCGCGTCGCGTGGCGCACGTGCGAGGTGACGCCGCTCGCGGTGCACGTGAAGTCGCCGCCGCGGTAGACGCGCTCGTCGCCGGCCGCCAGCCGCAGCGCGTCACCGGGCAGCACGGGATCCGCATAGCTGCCGTTCGGGTCGCGGCACCACTCGGCGACGTTGCCGTGCATGTCGAACAGCCCGAACGCGTTCGCCGACAGCGAGCCGACCGGCAGCGGCGGTCGCGGCAGCCCCACCGCGCGCGCGGCGTCGAAGTGCGCGCACCGCCCCAGGTCGGCCCACGCGCAGCTCCACGGCGTCGTCGTGCCCGCGCGACACGCGTACTCCCACTGCGCCTCGGTCGGCAGCTCCATGCCCTGCTGCGTCAGCGTGCGGTCGCACTCGTGCCAATCGACCTGCTCGACCGGCAGGCGTTCGCCGCGCACCACACCGGGCCAGCGCGCGTCGCGGGCGCCGTTCCAGAGGCGCTCCCACTGCCCCTGCGTGAGTTCGTGCCGGGCCAGCAGGAACGGCGCCAGCGCGACGGCGTGCGGCCACTGCTGGCCATCGGCGTCCTCGGCGTAGTTCGGCAGGCCCGGGTCCATGCGCTGCGCGCCCATGAGGAACGTGCCGCCCGGCAGCAGCACGAACACGATGCCCGTGGTCTCGTCGACGGCGATCGAACCGTCGGGCCCGTGCGACGGGATCGCGATCGTGGCGGGATCGACGACGCCGTCCCAGGCGCTGCGCAGCTCGTAGAACTCCCAAAGCTTCGTCGCGGGATTCATGCCGATCGGCACGAGTCCCGTGAGGTCCTCGTCGCGCAGCGCGATCGCCGCACCCTGATAGAGGCGGCTCGCGACGACGCCGTCCGCCGCGGCGATCGCGGCGCGCGCGTCGGCCCAGCTCACGCGCGCGTTGGGGTGGTGCAGGGTCAGCTCGGTGATGCGCCGGGCCCACTCCAGCCGCTGCGCCACGGCCACCGAGGTCCCGTTCGCGATCACGTCGAGGTCGTGCAACAGGTCCACCGTCGCGCCGTGCAGGAACTGCATCGAGTCGTTGGCGAACCGGAACGTGCGGCGCTTGTTGACGCGCGCCGACAGCGCGGCCAGTTCGCGTTCGGCCGCGGCGAGCTTCGCCTCGCTGCCGGCGATCGCGAGCCGGAGGTCGCGGTCCTCGGCCTGCAGGGCCGTGCGCTGCTCGTCGGACGCGGAGTGCAGCGCTTCCCCCATCGCGTCGAGCGCTTCGCGATCCTGGCCGTTCACGACCAGCGCGCGCGAACGTCACCAACGACGTGCGCCGCCGGTCGGCTCGGTTCGCGCGCTCGAGCGCGGCCCGCGCGTAGGCGAGGGCGAGCGCCTCCTGGCCGCTGCGGCCGATCAGTTCGTCGGCCCGGTTCGCGAGCGCGGCCCACTGCGCGAGCGTCGCGTCGCCCGCGACGCGCGAGACGCCGGCCAGGAACGAGAGGTCCGGCACTGGTTCGTCGAGCGCCAGACGACCCTGCCGGATCGCCTGCGCGTGGCGCATCGCCGACACGCGGCGCTGCAGGTCGTCGTAGGCCGGCCACTCGGGGTGCGTGCGGCGGTCGGCCTCGAGTTCGGCGATCGTGACCGGCAGCGCATCGGCCTCGAACTCCGCGGCGGTCTGCTCGAGTTCGCCGCGCATCGCGAGCAGGGTCTCGGCCTCGCGCAGCCACGCGGCCATGGCGGGCACGTTCTGGGGCCACGGCGGGTACAGCTTCGCTTCGGCGGCGACGGCGCGGTCGTGCAGCACGCGCAGCGCCAACGGCCTCATCACGCGCACCATGGCGGCCAGATCGGCGGCGCTGCGTTCCGCCTCCTGGGCCTTCTCGTTGGCGCGCGCCTTCTCGTGCAGCGCCTCGTCCGCCTTGTCGTGGGCGAGCTGCTCGTTGTGCTTCGCGAGCGCGGCGCTCGCCTCGGCCTTGCCCTTCTGTTCGAGCGATTCCCTGGCCTTGTCCTCGGCGCGCAGGTACTGCACGAACGTGGCGACGCCGCCGCCGCCGAGCGTGAGCAACACGGCCGCCGCCGCCAGCACCTGGCCGCGGTGGCGCCGCACGAGCTTCTTGAGGCGGTAGCCGGCGCTCGGCGGTCCGGCGACGACCGGCTCGTCGTCGAGGAAACGCTGCAGGTCGGAGGCCAGCGCGTTGGCCGATTCGTAGCGCCGATTGCGGTCCTTCTCGAGCGCCTTGAGCACGACCCAGTCGAGGTCGAGCCGCAGCGCCTTCTTCAGCGTGCCCACGTGCATGCGCCGCGCGCCGGCGATCTGCACCGACGACTGCCCGGCGCGCGACAGGCGCGAACTCGGCTTCGGCGGATCGACCTCGCGCAGCAGGCGCTGCATCTCGACGATGCCCTGCTCGCGCAGCTCCTTGGCGGAGAACGGCAGGCTGCCGACCAGCGCCTCGTACAGCATCACGCCCAGCGAGTAGATGTCGGCGCGCGTGTCGATGTCGACGTTGTGCAGGTCCGCCTGCTCGGGCGCCATGTACTCGGGCGTGCCGACCACCTGGCCCGCCTCCGTGAACAGCGTCGCCTCGACGAGCTTCTGGCCCATCGCCTTCGCCAGGCCGAAGTCGATGATCTTGACCTGCAGACGGCCGCCGTCGTCGCCGACGAGCACGTTGCTCGGCTTGAGGTCGCGGTGCACGACGCCCTTCTGGTGCGCGTGCTGCACGGCGGCACAGACCTGCTGCACGAGCCGCAGCCGGTCGGCCAGCGGCAGTCTGTTCTGCTCGCAGTACTCGTTGAGCGGCTGGCCCTTGACCAGCTCCATGACGAAGAACGGTTGCCCGCGCTCGCTCGTGCCGCAGTCGTAGACGCGCGCGATGCCGTCGTGCTGCATCATCGCGAGCGCCTGCCGCTCCTGCTCGAAGCGCGCGACGACGGCGCGACTGTCCATGCCGAGCTTGATCAGCTTCAGCGCGACGCGGCGCTGCACGGGCTCGTTCTGCTCGGCCAGGTACACGCTGCCCATGCCGCCTTCGCCCAGCGTGCCGAGGATCCGGTAGGGCCCGACCTGCGTCGGGTGCGACGGGCCCGGTCCCGACCGGTCCGTGGGCGAAGGCGCCGTGTCCATGGCAACGCGAAGGCTAACGCCGCGCGGTCCCGCCGCCAGCGACGGGCGGCCTCGCCGGGCAGCGTGCGGCAGGCCGGGGCCGATGGGCGGCAGCGCGGGCCGTTCGTCGGCCTTGGCAAGCGGGTGTGCACTCGTCACATCGGGATCCAGCGCGGGCGGCGCGCGCATTCCAAGGTGCCCCGCGAAACCCGGCGCGCGCTCGCCGTCAGCGCACGAACGCGCGCATCGCCAGCGCCACGAGCCCCGCCAGCACGCACCAGACGGCGAGGTCCTGATCGGGCGCGCCGAAGCGCGGCAACGCACGATCGGCCGCGACCGCGTGATCCAGGAGGTCCTGCTCGCCGGCCGGTACCGGACCCACCTGCGGCTCGAGCCGTGCCGCGGCGCCGTAGGCGCGCACGAACGCGCGCCGCAGCAGCTGTGGGAAGGCCGCGAGCAGCGGCAGGTTGCTGTCCTGCAGCCGGAACGCGAAGTGCACCGATGCCTGCCGTTCGTCGCCGACCACGACCGCGAGCGGCTCGCGCTGCCCGGCACCCGCCCACAGGAACGGCTCGCCGGCCGGCAGCGCCTCGCGGAACGCACACTGCACGCGCAGTTCCGAGAGGTCGAGCCCGGCGGTCAGCGCCGACGTGCGATCCCAGTCGACCACCGCGGGGTCGAGCCACGGCGTCGGCGTCGCTTCGGATCCGAACAGCGTGCCGAAGCTCACCGCGCGCACGGCGCCGGGCCGCATCGCGACCGAACCGCCGTCGGTCAGCAGCAGACCCACGGGTTCGCCGGCCGCGGCGGCGACGACGCTGCCGCCGACCTCGTCGGCGAGCGCACGCGCGGCGACGCCGGCGAACGGCCCCGCTTCGCCTTCAGCGAGCACGGCGATGCGCGGCGCGGGCAACGCGGGCAGGCGCGCGGCCCAACGATCGTCGGCGGCCAACACGTCGCCGGGCACGGTCAGCGCGAGCTCGAGTTCGCCGCCCGCCGGCGCGCGTTCGAGTTCGAACGACACGGTCGTGACCTTGCGCGGCGCCAGCGTCACGGCGCGCGGTGCCACCGCGGCCACCGCACCCGACACACGCAGCTCGCCGGACTGCGCGGCGTCGGCGTGGCACACGACGTCGACCTCGACGCCGAGCCCCGGCAGCGGCCAGCGGTCCGTCGTGCGCACCGCGAGCACCGCGGCGTTGACGCCGGTCGCGGGCACGACGGTCAACGCGCCGACGGTCGGCAGCGAGCGCTGGCCCTGGCCGTCGGTCACCGTCCAGACCGCGGTGTCCGGCGCCGCCGAGGCGGCGGCCAGCGCCGGCAGGTCGACGTCGAGCGCACCTTCGGGCCCGCCGAGATCGAGCAGCGTGCGGGCCGAGGGACCGAGGCGGCGCCGCAGCGGCCCGCCGCAGCGCAGCACCGTCACTTCGACGTGCTGTGGCAGCGCGGCGAGCTGGCGCCGCACCAGCGACGACGCCACCGCGAACGCGTCGGTCGCACCGTCGGCTGCCGCGGCCGCGCGCGCCGCCATGCTCAGAGAGCCGTCGAGCAGCACGACGAGCCGCCGCGGCCCGGGCTCGCCGCGCCACAGCGGGCTCGCGTACGCACACACCGCGGCCGTGCACGCCAGCGCGAGCAACACGTAGCGCAGGCCCGACAGCCGCGGCGGGCGCCGCCGCAGCGCCGCGTGCGCCATCTGCCACTGGGCCAGGTGCGCCGTCCACGCCTGCTGGCGCGGCCGCGGCGGCAGCGCGAGCCAGTACAGGACCGGCAGCAGCGCCAGCCAGCCGAGGTGCCACGGCGCGGCGAAGCTCATTGTGCGCACCGCGCGAGGATCGGCAGGAACAGCATGCGGCGGAAGTCGCCGTCGGCCGGCGAGGGCCAGCGCACGAGCGGACAACCACACTGCGCGAACAGGCGGTCCTGCTGCCGCCCGAGCAGCGCGAGCTGGTGCGCGAGCTCGGCCGCCAGCGCGTCGTCGACCGCGACCACGACGACCTCGCCGGTCTCGGGATCGACGAGGCGCACGTAGCCGCGGCGCGGCGCCTGCACGTCCTCGGCGATGCCCGGCAGCCAGCCGGTGACCAGCGCGCCGCGGCGGCGCAGCGCCGCGAGCGGCAGCTCGAGCGCCTTCGGCGTCGCGAAGTCGGAGATCCAGTGCACGCGCCCCCCCGCGCCGCGCTGCAGCAGCAACGTGATCGCCGCTTCGGGCGTCGCGTCGGCGACGGGCAGCGTGTCGAGGTGCTGCAGCAGCGCCGCCAGATCGCCGGCACCGGCGAACGACGTGATGGCGCGCGCACCGGCGCCGGGCGCCACGACCGTCAACCCGTCGAGGTGGCGCAGGGCCAGGCCGCCGACCACCGCCGCGAGCCGCAGCGCCGCGAGCCGCCTCGGTGGACTGCCGACGAGCAGGCTCGCCGACAGGTCCAGCAACAGCACGGCCGTGCGCCGCTCCTCCTCCTCGAGCTGCTTGACGAACAGCTCGCCGGTGCGCGCCGAAGCGGCCCAGTCGATGCGGCGCAGGTCGTCGCCGCGCACGTACGGACGGTGGCCGACGAACGTGCCGCTCTGGCTCAGCGCCGCGCGGCGCGCGCGCTGCTGTTCGATCCGGGCACCGGGCAGACGCGCGCCGGCGGCCAACAGTTCGTGCAGCAGCGTCAGGAAACCCGGCGGGAAGCGCGCGGGCACCTCGGGCAGCGCCGGCACCCGGCGCTTCACCGCGCGGCCTCGCGCAACAACTCGAAGAAGTGCCGCACCATCGGCTGCTCCTCCGCCGGCACGTGGCGCGCCTGCAGCGCCTGTTCGGCCGCGCGCTCGAACTGCTCGCGCGTCGGCACCGGCGGCGGCGGCAGCAACCCGCCGCCGGTTCCGGCGTTGGCCGGCGACTCGGGCGCGACGCCACCCTGCTCGAGCTGGGCCGCATGCATGCGCGCACGCCGGGTCGGTCCGTCGCCGAGGAACTCGGGCACGATGAAGCGCTGCTGTTCGGGCAGTTCGAGCAGCGGGGCCGGTGGCTCGGGCGGCGGCGTCTCCTCGGCGGCGTTGGGCGGTGGTGGCGGCGGCGGCGGCAGCGCCCCGCGCGGCTGCCGTTCGGGCGCCGGCGGCGCATCGGGTGCCTTCTGCGCCGGGTCCGGGCTGCCGGCGCCACCCGCGCCCGAGCCCGCTTCGCCCCCGCCGCCGCCCGTTCCGCCGCCGCTGCCGGCCGCGGGCACGTCGTCCGTGGCGCGCCCGCCGAGCGCACCGGGCCACGTCGGCCACAACCACAACGAGAGCAGCCAGGCGAACAGCAGCAGCGCGACGAACGGCACGAGCCGACGCCAGCGCCCCAGGCGCGGCCGGGCCAGCGCCGCGAACAGCTGCGGCGGCAGGTCCGGCAGGCGCTGCTCGATCTCGCGACCGAGCCAGCTCGCCATCGGCGAGCCGGCGGACGCGCGCCGATGGCACTCGAGCCAGGTGGCGAGTTCGTCGCCGACGACGGCGGCGCCGGCACCGGCCTCGGCGCGCAGCAGCCTCGCGTCGGCGATGCGGGCTGCGCGCCACGCTGCCCGCGCGGCGGCGATCGCGAGCAGGCCGAACGCGGCGGCGACGGTCGCCAGGCCCGGGACCGGCGCGATCCAGGTCACGACGATGCACGGCACCGCGAGCACGAGCGCGCCGCGCATCGCCGCGCTGGCCGCCGCGCCGCGCCCGCGCAGGCGCCGCAGGCGCACCGCGAACGCGAGCAGCCGTTCGGCCGGGCCAGCGGCCGAGCCAGCGACGATCGCATGCATGCTCACTCCCTGATCATGCGCGGTCGGCCCCGCGAAGAAAACGGCCGGGGCGGGGGCAACGCACCCCCGTCCCGGCCTACTCAGAAGGAGGAGATGACAATGGCATCGACCGCCGGCTCGCCGCCGACGCGCGGCGCCGCTGGCGCGGCCCGCGGAACGGCGCGCACGCGGGGCCACGCCGTCCGTGCCAGCGCCGCGTCGCCGGCAGTCCCGCACCGGGACCGATTGCCGAACCCGCCTTCAGTGCGGCGGCCCTTCGCGGCGATCGGGCGCGGCGCGCGGCACTCACTTGTCGTCGCGCGGCGCGTCGGGTGGCTTGTCCGGCTGCGGCGGCGGCGGGTCGAACAGCTTCGCCTTGGCATCGAGCTCGAAGGTCGTCACGTAACCGGCCTGCCAGGTCATGAGGAACTGCGCCTCCGAGCACGTCATGTAGTACTCGTTCTTGTCGTCGACCTTGTTGCCGACCGCGATCTTGATCACACGGTCCTGGTCGCCTTCCTTGACGGTCAGCTCGATCTCGATCTGCGCCGGCGCCAGGCCCAGGGCAGCGAGGTTGCCGGCGTGCTGCAGCGGCTTGCGGAAGTCCTGGGCCGCGATCCAGCGCAGGCGTTGGATCAGGTTCTCGACCTCCATCTGGCGCACCGCGCCGACGTCGGCGGGCGCATCGACCGCCTGCCACGACGCCTTGCCGTCCTTGCGCTCGAACACGAACGTGGTGCCGGCGGTCGCCGTGTTGCGGATCGAGAAGCGGTGGATCTTGTCGGGTTCGAGCTTGGCGAGCACCCGGTCGAGCCACTGGTCCGTCAGCACGTCGCGGCGCCAGCCCCGGTCGAACTCGTACAGGATGACGTCGTTGCTGTCGTTCTTGCGCACGAACACGCCGCGCACGGCCTCGGTGCCCTGCTGGCCCGCGGCGGCGTCGCGGCCGACGAACAGCTCGGCGACCACGTTCTTGCCGGTCGTGTCGACGAGCTTGAAGACGAACGCGTGCGCGTCGTCGAGCCCGTACTCGGCGAGCTGCTCGGGGTTCGCGTTGGGCTGCACGATCGTGTCGCGGTCGACGCGGATCGCTCGCAGGTGCGCGAAGATGTCGGACTCGACGCGATCCTTGCTGACGGGCGCACCGGCGAGCTCGTTCGGCGGCTGCCCCAGGATCGGCGCGAACGCCCAGCCCTTCTCGGTGCGCACGATCTGCATCTGGTCGTAGGCGATCGGGCGCTTCTGGTCCGGGTTCTGCGGGTCCGGCGGCGGCTGGTCCTTCTTGGGCTGGCCCATGAGGATCGTGCCCACGTTGTCCGACGTGAAGCCGTCGAACAGCAGCGGGATGCTGGCGATGTCCTTGAAGATCTCGGCCTCGCTGCGCAGCTGCAGCGTGGTCGGCACCGCCAGCGCGATCGCGGCGACGAACAGGGCGAGGTTCTGCTTCTTGAGGTTCATCGGCGGTCTCACTGGGTCGAAGAGGCCAGGAACGAACGCTTCTGGGCGCGGCGCACGCCGAAGATCAGCAGCCCGAACAGCGCCAGCAGGGCGCACGGCACGGCGACGTTCAGCGTGACCAGCAGGTTGGTCTTGCCGGCCAACGTCTGTTCGCTGAGCCGGGTGTCCATGTTCGGCGTCGCCTCGGTGTCGACGAACTTCAGCGTGCGGTCCTCGGGGATGCGCGACTGCAGCGCGACGAGGTCGCGGTCCTCGGCGAGCCAGTCGAGCAGCTGCGAGAAGAACGGCGGCCCGTTGATCGAGACCGGGCCGCCGGCCTGGCGGTAGTCGCCGCGCACGAGGTCGTCGCGCAGGAAATCGGCGTCGCCGATCACGACGATGCGGCCCGGCACGTCGCCGCCGGTGCGCATCGCGGGTTCGGGTGGTGCCTCGGTCAGCATGTTGTCGGTGACGGGCGGCTTCGGGCCGATCTCGTCGGGGTTCGGCTTCGCGGCCGTCTTCTCGGCCGGTTTCTCGGCGGGTTTCTCACCGGGTTTCTCGGCCGTCTTCTCGCCGGGTTTCTCCGGGGTCTCGCCCGGCTTCGCCTCGGCCTCCTTCTCCTTGGCCGCGGCTTCGGCCTTCTTGGCCTCCTCCTCCTTGATCTCGGAGGGGCGCTTGGGCCGCTCGGCGCCGGCGAAGAACGACGTGAACTTGCCGCGCACGTCGACCATGAGCGGCGCCTGCTGGCGCGGCTCACCGCGGAACCGCTCCATGAGCTTCGTGTTGAACTTCTGCAGGTTCTCGAGCCGCGCGCGCGCGTCGGTGCTGCCGAGCGGATCGAGCGACTGCGGTGGATCCTCGACGAGCACGGCCGGGCTCGACCACAGCAGCACGCGGCCGTCGATGCCCTGGGGCAGGTCGAGCACGCCGCCCGTGCGCTGCCGCAGACCGACCCACGTCGGCCAGTAGAAGCCCGGCCCGCGGCCGATCTTCTTGAACGGCGCGAACAGGAAGTCGTCGCTCGGCATGCCGGGCACGAACAGCTTGCGGTACTGCGCCGCGAGCTCCGTGTCGACCTTGCCGTGTTCGTCCTTGGCCAGGTCGTCGGCGGCGACCTTCCAGTCCTGGGCGACCGCGTGGAAGAAGTACGGGTAGGGCTGCCACTGGAGCACCATGCCCAGCATCGACTGCTGCGGCACGGCCAGGTACTCGTAGGCGCCGGTCATGCGGTCGCGCGGCATGTATGCGGGCTGGGCCAGGTCGGCGAGCACCTTGAGCTTCCAATCGATGCCGTAGTGCAGCAGCTGTTCGGTGAACTTGAACGCGCTGCCGGCCGCGTCGATCGTGAACGGCAGCTTCGAGAACGATCGCTTGGGGCCGATCGCGTACTCGGCGGCGTCGGCGAGCACGACGAGCGTGCCGCCGCCCACCACGAACTGGTCGAGCACGTACTTCTGGCGATCGGTGAGGTCCTTGGGCCGGAACAGGAACAGCGTCTTGATCTCGGCGGGCAGCAGCGCGCCGTCCTCGTCCTTGAGGTTCTGGAACTCGTAGCGCTTGGTGATGCCCTCGTGCGTGCGCAGCATGTTCCAGCCGATGCCGCCCGGCGTCTGCTGGCCGATGGCCGTCGCCGGCCATTCCATGTAGCCGAACTTGTGCTTCGTCTCGGTCGTGACCTCCTTGACGGCCGGCGTCAGCGCCGCCTCGGCCACGAACGAGCTCGTCGGGCCGAACTGCGGGATGACCTTCTGCTTGCCGCCGCCGTAGACGAGGCGCAGGCCCTGCCAGTGCCGGTCGACGGACACCGACGTCGACGAGCTGCTGCGCAGGTCGATCTGCTGCACGCCGATGCGCTGGCAGCGATCGGCGATCGCCTTGTCGGCGTTGGGGTCGAAGCGCTGCACGACGACCTTGCCCTTGCCGAGCTGCACCATCTCGTCGAGGAAGTTGTCGGCCCAGACGCGCGTCTCGCGCAGGTTGACGGGCAGCTTCTCCTTGGGGCTGAAGTAGGCCTCGATGACGAGGCGCTTGTCGAGCTTGCCGAGCAGCGAGCGCGTCGACTCGGTCGTCGACCACAGCGAGTCCGACGTCAGGTCGACGCGCGTGCGGTGGCGCGAGGCCAGGTAGACGATCTGGCCGAGCACGAGCAGCAGCAGCGTGACGTGCACGGTGAGCGCGAGCGCCGCGCCACGTTCACGCGCGCGGTTGCCGGTGGCGGTGGCCGGCGCCGATCGGAGCGGAGAGGGACCTTGCATGGGCGGAGTCGGGAGTGCGTTCATGGAGGTCATCCCTTGAGGCGGCGCACGCGCAGCACGAGCGCGTTGGCGTAGAGGAAGAACCCGCAGAAGCAGGCGAAGTAGACGACGTCGCGCGTGTCGATGATGCCGCGCGCGATGCTCTCGAAGTACTTGTACGGGCTGATGCCGTTCAGCAGATCGACGACGACGGCCGGCAGCCAACCGGCCAGCAGCTCGATGAGCACCGGGTAGCCGAGCGCGTAGAGCACGATCAGCGAGCCGAACGAGAGCAGCATGGCGATGATCTGGTCGCGCGTGACGCTCGACCAGAACATGCCGACCGCGACGAAGCTGCCCGCGAACAGCAGCGACGCCGTGTAGGCGCCGACGACGGGCGGCCAGTCGATGCGGCCATAGGCGCCGAGCGTGAGCGGCAGGCCGAGCGTGAGCACGAGCACGAACGCGAGGTAGGCCAGCGCCGCCGTGAACTTGCCGAGCACGAGCTGCGAGCTGCGCACCGGGAACGTCATCAGCAGCTCGATCGTGCCGAGCTTGCGTTCTTCGGCCCACAGGCGCATGGTCAGCGCCGGCAGGAAGATCAGGAACACGATCGGCAGCAGGCCGAAGAACGGCTGCATGCTCGCCTGCGAGCCCTGCACGAGGCTCGACAGCGACGCGAAGTACAGCACGACGACGAGGAACAGGATGCCGAACACGTAGGCGATCGGCGACAGGAAGTAGCTCTTCAGCTCGCGGCGGAAGACGACGAGGGTCTCACGCATGCATGGCCTCCAGCTGCGCCTGCAGCGTCAGCGACCGGAACACGTCCTCGAGCGTCGGGCGCTCGCGTTTGAGTTCGAGCAGGTCCCAGCCGTTCTTGACGACGAGGCGCGCGAACGCCTCCTCGACCGGGGCCGAGCCCGAGCCGACCTGCAGCCGGTAGACGACGGCGTTGGCGCCGCGCTCGAGTACGGTCACCGGGCAGCCCGGCAACAGCTCGCCGCACTGCGAGAGCACCTGCGCCTCGGGCCCGCGCACGCACGCGATGAGGCCGCCGGCCGGCAGGCTCTTGATCAGCTCCTCCTGCGAACCGTCGGCGACGATCTCACCCTGGTTGACGATGATGACGCGCGAGCACGACTTCTCGACCTCCTGCAGGATGTGCGTGCTCAGCACGACCGTGTACTCGGCGCCGAGCCGCGCGATGAGCTTGCGGACCTCGACGATCTGGTTGGGATCGAGGCCCGCGGTCGGCTCGTCGAGGATCAGCACCGGCGGTTCGTGCACGATCGCCTGGGCGAGCCCGACGCGCTGGCGGTAGCCCTTCGACAGCTCGACGATGTCCTTGCCCGTGACGCGTTCGAGCCCGCAGAGGTCGATCGCGCGCTGGATCGCGCCCTTGCGCCGCCCGCGCGGCACGCCGCGGATCTCGGCGCAGAACATCAGGTAGTCGTCGACGCGCATGTCGCCGTAGAGCGGTGTGCTCTCGGGCAGGTAGCCGATGCGGCGCCGCACCTCGAGCGAGTCCTCGACGACGTCGAAGCCCCCGACCGCCGCCTGGCCGCCGCTCGGCAGCAGGTAGCCCGTCAGGATCTTCATCGTCGTCGACTTGCCCGCCCCGTTGGGGCCGAGGAATCCGACCACTTCGCCTTTCTGCACCGAGAAGGAGATGCCCTTCAAGGCGCGCGCGAAGCCATAACTCTTCTCGAGCCGTTCGACTTCGATCATCTGTTCGATCCACTCCGTTCCACGATTCGCAGGACTTCTCGCGCCGCGGCCATTGCTTGCAACGTGTGTGCGTTCCCTCGGACCGGCCTGCCGCTCATTCCTCGAGACGGAACGAGTCGAGGAATTCCTTGTTGCTGTCGGTCTTCATCAGGCGGTCGATGAGCAGCGGCATCGCATCGAGGGCGTTCATGCGGGCCAGCACGCGGCGCAGGGTGTAGAGGCGCTTGGTAACGTCGGCACCCAGCAACAACTCCTCTTTGCGCGTGCCGGACAGCTCGATGTCGATCGCCGGGAAGATACGGCGCTCCGCCAGCTGCCGGTTGAGCACGAGCTCCATGTTGCCGGTGCCCTTGAACTCCTCGAAGATCACCTGGTCCATGCGCGACCCGGTGTCGACGAGGGTCGTCGCGAGGATCGTCAGGGAGCCGCCCTCCTCGCAGTTGCGCGCCGAACCGAAGAACTTCTTCGGCACCTCGAGCACCTTGGCACCGAGGCCACCGGACATCGTGCCGCCGCCGCGGCCGCCGAGGAAGCTGTTGTAGGCGCGCGTCAGGCGCGTGATCGAGTCGAGCAGGATCACGACGTCGCGCCCCGTCTCGACGAGGCGCTGGGCGCGCTTGAGGCAGACGTCGCTGACGGCGATGTGGTGCTTGGGGCCCTCGTCGAGCGTCGACACGAGCACCTCGCGGTTGGGCCCCTCGACGCTGCGCTTCCAGCCGGTCGCCTCTTCGGGCCGCTCGTCGATGAGCAGCACCATCATGTGCACCTCGGGGTAGGCCTCGGCGATCGCGTGGCAGATCTTCTGCATCAGCACGGTCTTGCCCGACCGCGGCGGCGCCACGACGAGGCCGCGCTGGCCGCGGCCGAGCGGGCACAACAGGTCGACGATGCGCAGGCTGATGTCGTCGTCGCCGGGCGCCAGCACGAACATCGGCTCGGGATCGATGACGGTCAGCTCGCGGAAGGCCTTGAGGTCGCGGCGCTCGTCGGGCGGCATCGCATCGACCTCCTCGACGGTCGACAGCGTCAGGCGCTGCGGGCCGCGGCTGGGCATGCCGGCCTGCCCCTTGATCTCGCTGCCTTCCTGCAGGCGATGCGTGCGGATCAACGCCGACGGCACGAACACGTCGCCGTTGGGGATGCTGTCGGGCATGTAGCTGTTCTGCTTCTTGCGCAGCCAGCCGTTGCCCTCCTTCGTGTACTCGAGCAGGCCGCTGGCCTCCTCGGTGGGACCCTCGACGACGGCGCGCGCATCGGCGCGCGAATCGCCGCGCGCGTCGCCGCCCTCGGCGCCGCCGAACCCGCCCCCGCCGTTGCCGCCGAAGCCGCCACCGCCGTTGCCGCCGCCGTTGCCACCGAAGCCGCCACCACCCCCACCGCCGCCGCCGCGCCGCCGGCGCCGGCGCCTGCCGCCACGCCACCGCTTGCGCTCGGGGCCACCGTGATCGGGTGCCGGGTCCATGCCGGCGGTGAACTCGTTCTCGCTGATGCTCATTGCGTGCATCCAGACCGGTCGTCCGCGCGTGGCGGCGCCGGCCGTTCTCCATGTGCCGCGGACCGGATGGCCGGGCGATCGAATGTGGCGACTGCCGACTCGCGCAGGCGCTGCGCCTGTGTCGAGCCGCGTTTCACCTTGCTACTTTGCCCGCGCGGCCGGGACCGGCTTGCACCGGCGCCCGAGGTTCAGCACGGCAGGCTCCAGTCCCAGGAAGAACCTGGAACCGGGATCCGACAGGGCGGATGCGAACCGCATCAGAACCCCATCGCCTCACCCAGCACTTCGCGAGCCCATATCCACGTCGCCAGCCTCGGTTACCTCACCGAGCCGCGAATGGCTCGCACCGACAGAGACCCAGCATCGAGAGACCCAGTATCGAGACCACTACGTATCGAGACCACTACCGCTCCGAGACAACGTTGTTTCGAGACAAGACTGTCTCGACCGCTGCCCGGAACCGCTGCCTGGATGGGTCGACCGCCGATCGGGCGAGTGTCACCTCGCCCCTGTCCATCAGCGGGCTCGGCAACGCCCGCGAACGGTAGCCACGGGCGCGGCGATCTGCAAGCGCTGCCTGCGGCTTTTCTGCACCCCGGCGCCACGGGCGAGCCAGCGGTGCACGGGCGACACTTCGTGCCGAGGTTGCGGCGGCTGTCGGCGTGCGCTATCCACGGGCCGCTGCGATCGGCGGTTGCGATTCAACCCACAGGCCGACGAACACCGAAGAGTACCCTGCGGGCCAGCGCCCGGAACACGAACCACACACAGATGCAGAACCCCTTCGACCTCGATCCCCGCCGCCTGCGTCCCGACGAAGACGAGGACGACGAGCACGATGGCCCCTGTGAGAGCGGTGACAAGGAGCGCCCGGGCTCCCCGAGCCCCTACGAGAAGGCGCTGTTCGAGTCGCGCACGATCCTCATGAGTGGACCCGTCGACGACAAGATGCTGCGCGATGCGACGGTGCGCTGCCTCGCGATGGAGCAGAAGGACCCGAAGAAGTCGATCCAGGTCTTCATCAACTCGCCGGGTGGCAGCGCCGACGCGGGCTTCGCCATCTACGACATGCTGCGCTTCATCAAGCCGCCGGTCACGACCATCGTCAACGGCCTCTGCGCGTCGGCCGGCATCCTGATCCACCTGGCCGCCGACAAGAAGCGCCGCTTCTGCATGGGCGAGAGCCGCTTCATGATCCACCAGCCGTCGACGATGGGCCGCGGCACGGCCAGCGACCTCGACATCACGGCGAAGGAGATCCTCAAGCTGCGCGACCGCTACAACCGCATCATCGCCGAGACCTGCGGCAAGAAGCCCGAGGAGATCCTCGAGGCGGCGCGCCGCGACTTCTGGCTCGACGCGGGCCAGGCGCTCGAGTACGGCCTCGTGCACAAGGTCGTCAAGAAGCGCGACGAATTGCCCGACTGACGCGCGCCCGGCGCCCTGGGCGCCCCGGTCCGCGCGCCGCCCGCCCGCCGCGGCGGTCTTGAACCGGCGCTGGCGAAACCCGTTCTGCCCGCCAGCATGTTGCGCCCGCTCCTGCCCTCCGCCCTCGCGGTGTTCGCGCTCGCGACGCCCGCGCAGCAGCCGCCCGTGGTCGCCGTCGTGCTGCGCGATCCGTCGGGCCAGCCGGTGGCCGGCGCCGACGGCCAGCTGCTGTGCGACCCGCTGTGGGACCTGCCGGCGCTGCGCGGCATCGCCGGCACCGTCAGCCTGCCGATCGAAGCCAAGAGCAGCAGCCGCGGCGTGCTGCGCTTCGACGCGCCGGACGCACCGCGCGCGGGCGCCGTGCTCGTCACGTCCGCAGGCGGCCTCGGCGCGCTGCTGCCGCGCCTGTTGCCCGGCGAGGCCCAGCGCCTCGCGCTGCAGCCGCTGGCCCAGGTCACGACCGCGACGGGCACCGAACCCTTCGAGCTGTGGGCCGCGGCCACGCCCGCGGGGCGCCGCGTGCCGCTGCCGCGGCTGCGGGGCACGAGCGTGCGCCTGCCGGCGGGCAGCTACGAGGTCTGGGCGAAGAGCCAGGAGGGCTGGATCTGGCAGCGCCTCGAGCTGATCTCGGGCCAGCGCGCGCTGCTGCAGTTCCAGGGCCCGGTCCAGCGCCTGCAGCGCGCCGAGGCGGCGCGCGTGCATCCGGGCGGCTGGCCTGGCATCGACCTGCTCGGCGACGACGGTGAGTGTGTGCTGCTCGGCGCCGCGCTCGCGGCTCCGCTCACGGCGCTCGTGCCGCGCACCGGGCGCGTCACCACGGGCATCGTGCCCGGCCCGCCTGCGCGCGAGCCGGTGGCGTGGCCCCCACCCGCGCCGGCGCTGCCGCTCGCGCACCTGCACCTCGATGCCGACCCGGCGACGGCCGCCGGTGCGCAGATGTACTCGCTCCGGCGCACCGCCGGCGATGGTTGGCTCGTGCTCGGTGCGTGCTACGCGGGCGACGACGGTTCGTTCGTGCTGCCGCACCCCGAAGGGGGCGACGACTGGTTGCTCGTCGTCACCGCCGAACACCCGCCGCGCGCGCTGCCGTGGACCGACGTGCGCGACCAGGTCTCGCTGCAGCGCGGGCTGCCGCTCGTCGTCACGGTGACGACGACGGGCGGCGACTTCGCCTGCGACCTGCAGCTCGAGTACGTGCCCGACGGCGCCGAGGCCGCCACGGTCGCGACGCGCACCGACGGCCGCGGCCGCGCCTGCCTGCCTTCGCTCGCAGCCCCCGGCGTGCTGCGCGTCAGCGACGAACGCTTCGCCAACCAGACGCGCGTGCTCGACGTGATCCCGCAGGACGGCGTGCAGCTCGTCGTCGACGAAGGGCAACGCCTGCGCGGCCGCGTCCTGCTGCCCGACGGCAGCGCGGCGAGCGGCGTGCTCGTGACGCTGCGCGACGCGCGCGGCCTGTTGCGCCCCGCGTCGCGCGCCATCGCGAGCGCAGCCGACGGCACGTTCACGTTCCAAGGCCTGCCGGCCGACACGGACCTCGTGCTGTTCGCGAGCATGCGGCGCGACGCGCGCACGTGGTCGGCGCGGCTCGCGCACGCTCGCGCCGGCCGCGAACCGGCCGACGTCACGCTGCAGAACGAGGACCCGCAGCTCGGTGCGCCGGCCGGGCGCAAGTAGCCTGCCGCGCCGCGCCGCGGCGGATATCGTCCGCGCGCATGAGCTTCCACCCGGTCGTTCCGATCCTGCGCAGCTTCGACGAGACGAAGGCGCGCGAGTTCTACGTGCAATGGCTCGGCTTCCAGGTCGACTGGGAGCACCGCTTCGCGCCCGATACCCCGCTCTACATGCAGGTCTCGCGCGGCTCGTGCGTGCTGCACCTCAGCGAGCACCACGGCGACGGCACGCCGGGCACCGCGATCCGCATCCTCGTCGACGAGCTCGAGGCGTTCCACGCCGAGCTCCAGGCGCGTCCGTACAAGAACTACCGCCCGGGCCTGCAGGACCAGGAATGGGGCGCGCGCGAGATGGTCGTGCAGGACGGTTCGGGCAACAAGCTGATCTTCCATCGCCCGCTGGCGGCCCGGTGACGCGGTGCGTGCGCACTCATCGCTGATCGCAGGCATCAGTGCTCGCGCGCGTGCGGGACCTCCTGCAACAGCACCTCGCCGACCGTCGCCGGCCGTTCCGCGCACGCCGCCGCCGTTGGCAGCGTGCGCGCGGTCTCAGTTCATGCCGATGCGCGAGTGCACGGCATTGCTCGCGACCGTGATCAGCGGGCCGCCGAAGAACAGGCCGTCGAGCACGACGTACTGCGCGAACAGGTCGAAGCCCATCAGCGCCGGCTGGTAGCCGCCCGGTATGACGAGCGGGATCGTGCCCAGCACGGTCGGTGGCGGCAGCACCGTGACCTCGTAGAGGATCGCGCCTGGCGTCACGCTGAGCATGCACGGCGGCGTGGTCAGGAACGGCAGCATCAGGCCCGGGCGGCTCGCCGCGGTGTCGAGCAATTGCACGCCCAGGATCGAGCCCGCCGGCACGTTGTTGGCGTTCCACTTGAGGGATTGGCCGACGAAGCCGCGGCCCATGTGCACGCCGCCCACGACGGGCGCGGCCACCACGGTCTGCCCCATGTGGCTCGTCGCGCCCTCGACGAACGTGCGGAACGGCCGCTCGATCGACAGGTCGCGCGACTGCGGGTCGACCGAGTTCAGCCCGCCGATCAGGCCGCGCGTGAAGCCAGTGATGCCCATCGTCTGGCCGCCGAAGGTGTCGCCCCAGATCTGGTCCATCTGGCCGTAGCGGAACTGGACGACGCCGGTCGCCCAGTTGAGCGAGCACTGCAGCGTGTACTCCTCCTGGAACACCTGGGCCACCGAGTTGAAGCGGCCGACGCGATACCATGTGACGAGCACTTCGTTGGTGGCGAGGCTGTTCGTGACGTGCATGCCGGACAGTGGATCGCTGAACGGCAGCGGCGCCGCGTTCTTGTTGGGGCTGAAGTCGTGCCAGAACGGCGCGAACCTCGCCTGGCTCGGTCCGAACAGCATCGGCGCGCCGAGCCACTTGGCGACGGTGGGTGCGTAGTCCGAACTCACCTCCACCGACGCCGGATCGACGATCACGTAGCCATTGGTCGCGGCGCGCACGACGCCGGTCGAGCCGCCGGGATAGTCGAACATCGCGCCGGGGGGCAGCGGGTTGGGCACGGTCGCGTCGTCGCCGGTCGAGGTCGGGGCGGCCAGCAGGCCATTGACGAGGTCGACCGGAGCGGCGCCGCCGAACACGGTGTAGAAGTTGGGCGCCGGGTAGACGTCCGGGACCAGCCGCAGGCCCATGAGCAGGTCGACCTGGCCGGGGTCCCTGAGGTCGAAGTAGGTGTCGTGCGGGAACAGCTGGTAGAACGCCGACGGCGAGCCACCGCAGGCCCCGCCGTAGAGCTCGTTGCGCGCGGACACCAGGGTCGGGAAGCCGCCGGGACCGGGACTGACGAACTCGATGCGCATCGTGGGTGGCAGCGACGACTGCGTGCCCACGACGGCGATCGCACTGGCGGCGTAGAGCGCGCGGCCGCGCACGAAGGCGATCGCGCCGGTCGTGTCCTGGATCGCCACCATGGTCGTGGCCTGCGGATCGGGTGCGTTGGCTGCCGCCAGGTAGGTGATGTCGACCAGCAGGTTCGGCTGCAGCCCGGTCGGATCGAACGGCAGCAACGGGGGACCGACCGTGAAGTCGAGGTCGATGATGTCGTTGTTGGGGGCGCGCCCACTCGACGGCCCGACGGTCAGCGGCGCGGCCGCGGCCACGAACGTGCCGAGCAGCGTCGAGGTCGCCACGATCGGCGGCAGGTTGTTCGCGAAGGTCACGTCCAGGGCCGCGGCCGAGGTCAGCGTGGTCGCATAGACGTTGGCCATGACGCCGGCGTAGGTCTGTCCGCCGCGGTTGTGTTCCGTGTCCTCGCCGCGGAAGCGGATGTGTCGGATCAGGATCGGGCCCAGGACGCCCTGCACGCCGGTGAAGTGGCTGGCGTCGTAGAGCACCTGGAAGCGGCGGCCCACCGCGCTGGCGCCACCCCAGAAGTTGGCGGTGCCACTGGCCTGGGCCTGGACCGGGGACTCACCGAGGAAGTGATTGTCGGGCAGCTGGACGAATTGTTGCGACGGCAGAGCGCCGACGAGCGCGGCCGACGCGAGCAAGCATCGGGAGAGGTACATGGGAGCCTCTGGACAGGGAAGCACCCGCGGCGGGCGCGGGCCCTGGAGGCCGCGAGTTGGTCCCCTTGGACGACGGGCGCGCACGCGCGGGTTCCACGATCGTCCGGCGATCTGATCGCGCCCGGCGGGCGCCGGCTTGCGGCGGCTCCATGCGGCGGCTCGTTGCCCGCCTACTCCCACTCGATCGTCGCGGGCGGCTTGCTCGAGATGTCGAGGCAGACGCGCGAGAAGCCCTTCACCTCGTTGAGGATGCGGCTGCTGATGCGCTTGAGCACCTCGACCGGCAGCAGCTCCCAGTCGGCGGTCATCGCGTCCTGGCTGCTGACGATGCGCAGCACGCAGACGTCCTCGTAGACGCGCTGGTCGCCCTTCACGCCGACCGACTTCTGCGGCACGTAGACCGCGAAGTACTGCCACAGGCCCTGCTGCAGCGAACGCTGCTCGATCTCTTCGCGCACGATGCGGTCGGCGGCGCGCAGCGGCACGAGCTTCTCGCGCGTGACCTCGCCGAGGCAGCGCACGGCGAGGCCCGGCCCTGGGAACGGCTGGCGGTCGACGAGCGCAGCCGGCAGGCCCAGTTCGCGGCCGATCGCGCGCGCCTCGTCCTTGAACAGGTCGCGCAGCGGCTCGACGAGCGTCATGTCGAGGTCCTTCGGCAGGCCGCCGACGTTGTGGTGGCTCTTGATCACCGAGGTCGCGCCGCCGTGGGCCGCGACCGACTCGATGACGTCGGGATACAGCGTGCCCTGGCCGAGGAAATGCGCCTTCTTGTAGCCCTTGGCCTCGGCGCGGAAGACCTCGACGAAGGCGCCGCCGATGATCTTGCGTTTGCGCTCGGGATCGCCGATGCCCTTGAGCTCGCCGAGGAAACGTTCGCTCGCGTCGACGACCTTGAGGTCGATGTGGTAGTGGTCGCGGAACAGCGTCTCGACGCCCTCGCGCTCGCCGTGGCGCAGCAGGCCGTTGTCGACGAACACGCAGTGCAGCCTGGTGCCGATCGCACGATGGATCAGCACCGCCGCGACCGAACTGTCGACGCCGCCCGACAGGCCCATGACGACCTCGCCGTCGTCGCCGACGAGCGCCCGCACGGCCGCGACCTTGTTGTCGACGATGTTGCCCGGGTTCCAGTCCGTGCTGCAGCCGGCGATGCCGAGCACGAAGTTCTCGAGCATGCGCGCGCCGTCCTGCGTGTGCGCCACCTCGGGATGGAACTGCAGGCCGTAGAGGCCGCGCTCGACGTCGGCGACGACCGCGAACGGACACGGCGCGCTCTTGGCGAGCACGCGGAAGCCGGGACCGAGCCTGGCCACCTTGTCGCCGTGCGACATCCAGACCGTGCCGTTCGCACGCACTCCGGCGAGGAACCCCACTGAGTCGACGACCTCGAGCTCGGTGCGACCGTACTCGGCGCCGGACTGCGCGGGCGTGACCTCACCCTCGGTGTGCTGCGCGAGCCACTGCAGGCCGTAGCAGATGCCGAGCACCGGCACACCCTGCCGCAGGATCGCGGCGTCGAGCGCGGGCGCATCGTGTTCGTAGACCGAACGCGGTCCGCCGCTCAGGATCACGGCCTGCGGCCGCATGTGCGCGAACGTGAACATCGCGCGCTCGGGCACCGTGATGCGCGAGTAGACGCCGAGTTCGCGCACGCGGCGCGCGATGAGCTGGCAGTACTGGGCGCCGAAGTCGACGATCAGCACACCGCCCGATGGGCCCTGGGTTGGATCCGTCCCGGAGTTCGCTGCCTGGCTCATGCTTCGCCGCTGTAGTTCGGCGCTTCCTTGGTGATCTGGATGTCGTGCGGGTGCGATTCGCGCAAGCCGGCCGGCGTCACGCGCAGGAACTTCGCCGTCGACGCGAGTTCGGGCAGCGTGCGCGCGCCGCAGTAGCCCATGCCCGACCGCAGTCCGCCCGTGAACTGGTAGACGAAGTCGGCGACCGATCCCTTGAAGGGCACCATGCCCTCGACGCCCTCGGGCACGAACTTCATGCGTTCCTTGACCTCGGCCTGCGCGTAGCGGTCGGCCGAGCCCTGCTCCATGGCGCCCAGCGAGCCCATGCCGCGCACGATCTTGAACTGGCGGCCGCGGAACAGGATCGTGTCGCCCGGCGACTCCTCGAGGCCGGCGAGCAGCGAGCCGAGCATGACGCAGGCGGCACCGGCCGCGAGCGCCTTGACGATGTCGCCCGACTGGCGCACGCCGCCGTCGGCGATGACGGGCACCGAGGCCGGCGCGCAGGCGCGCACCGCGTCGAGCACGGCCGTCAGCTGCGGCACGCCGCAGCCCGTGACGATGCGCGTCGTGCAGATCGAACCGGGGCCGATGCCGACCTTGACGCCGTCGGCGCCGGCGTCGACGAGCGCCTTGGCCCCGTCGTAGGTGCCGACGTTGCCAGCGACGACGGGGATCGCGCACGCCTTCTTGATCAGGCGCACGGTCTCGATGACGTTCTTGCTGTGGCCGTGCGCGGTGTCGACGACGACGACGTCGCAGCCGGCCTCGACGAGCTTGCCGACCCGGTCCAGGTCGTGCACGCCGACGGCCGCGCCGACGACGAGCCGACCGCGGCTGTCGCGCGCCGCGTGCGGGAACTCCTCGGTGCCGCGGATGTCCTTCATCGTGATGAGGCCGGCCAGCGTGCCGTCCTTCTGCACGAGGATCAGCTTCTCGACCTTGTTGCGGCGCAGGATCTGCCGCGCCTGGTCGAGCGTCGTGCCCGGCGCCGCCGTCACGAGGTTCTGCTTCGTCATCACGGTGCTGACCCTGGTGTCGCGCGCGTCGACGAAGCGGAGGTCGCGGTGCGTCAGGATGCCGACGACGACGCGCTGCGGGTCGACGACGGGCAGGCCGCTGATCTTGTGCGCGGCCATGAGGTCCTTGGCCTTGCCGACCGTGTCGTCGGGCGACAGCGCGACGGGATCCTGGATCACGCCGTTGGCGGAGCGTTTGACCTTGTCGACCTCGCCGACCTGTTTGTCGACGCCGAGGTTCTTGTGCACGATGCCGATGCCACCCTGCTGGGCGAGCGCCACGGCCATGCGCGATTCGGTGACGGTGTCCATCGCGGCGCCCGCGATCGGCACCTGCAGGTTCACGCCGCGGCAGAACCGCGTGCTGGTGTCGACGTCGCGCGGCAGGGCCGAGGCCATCTGCGGCACCAACAGGACGTCGTCGTAGGTCAGGCCTTCGCCGAGGAACTCAGCCAAGTGCTTTCTCCAGGGGAGAGGGGAAAGCGTAGCGAGCGTAGCGGCGGCGGTACCCGGCCGCCATCTCCGAGCGTGCAGTTCTTCGGCGCGCACCACCGGCCCCGGCGGGGCGGGGGGGGCGCGGCGGCCGGCCGGCCCGGCTACGCGCCGCGCTGGGTGCGCAGGCCGGCGGCGTAGTCGCTCGCGATCCGGCACACCTCGTCGGCGTACCACGTGTCGTCGGCTTCGTGGGCGCCGTCGGGCGACTCTTCGTGGCGCGGCTTCTCGCCGCGCCAGGCCTCGAACGCCTTCTTCTGCAGCGGCACGAACTTGCGCTGCCGCCCCTGCGCGCGCCGG
>DASUFY010000006.1:0-68891 GCA_036274315.1 Planctomycetota bacterium
GTGTCGCCCCAGCCCTTCTTGACCTTCGTCAGTTCGGCCTGGATCAGGTCCTCGATGTCCTTCGGCGCGCTGAGCGGATTGCCGGCCCAGAGCAGCGTGCCATCGACGCCGATCACGGCGCCGTGCGGGATGCCCTTCGACTCGGGGATCGGCACGAACGTGCCGACGCTCGAGAAGCAGTCGTTGTCGGGGAACGTCTTCCAGAGGAAGGCCTCGAGCGTCGGTGCGTCGGCGCCCTGCGCCTCGACGAGGATCGTCACCAGGCCCTTGCTCGAGTACTCGTGATCATGCTTGATGGCGCTCGGCACGGAGCCGCCAAGGCAAGGGCCTCAATGTGTGCCCCAGAGGTCGATCATCACGGGCTGGCCGAAGAACTCCGACAGGGCCTGGCGGCCGTCGCCGTTGAGGAACTGCGGGAAGGTGCAATCGGGGACCTTCTGGCCGACTTCGGCACGCTGTTGCGCCGCGAGCGGCAGCGCGAGCAGCAGGGAAGTGAACAGCCAACGACGCTCCATCATGGTCATGCTCCAAGTACTTGGGGGCACTGGAACATACCGCCTCCGGCTGGAGAAACTGTCCCAGACCTGCAACAGCACGGGGCGCGGGCGTGGGGTTTCGCCCTGGCAGGCGGCTCGCACCTCGCCCGGATCGGCGGGCGTGCGCCCTCGAGGCGCTGCCGCGACGGTCAGATGAGGTCGAAGCGGTCCAGGTTCATCACCTTGTTCCACGCCGCCACGAAGTCGCGGACGAACTTCTCCTTCGAGTCCGCGCACGCATGGACCTCCGCGAGGGCCCGGAGCTCCGAGTTCGAACCGAAGGCGAGATCGACGCGCGTGCCGGTCCACTTCACCTGGCCCGTCTTGCGATCGCGCCCCTCGTACACGCCCTCGGCGCCGGCGGCCGGCCGCCACTCCGTGCCCATGTCCAGCAGGTTGACGAAGAAGTCGTTGGACAGCGTCTCCGTCTTCGTGGTGAAGACGCCGTGCCTGGATCCGCCGGCGTTGGTCCCCAGCATGCGCATGCCGCCGACGAGCACCGTCATCTCCGGCGCCGTGAGGGTCAGGAGCTGCGCCCGGTCGATCATCAGGTGCTCCGCGCCGATGCCGACCTCGGTGTCGAGGTGATTGCGGAAGGCATCGGCCGCGGGTTCGAGCACCGCGAAGGACTCGACGTCGGTCTGGGCCTGGCTGGCGTCCATGCGCCCGGGCGCGAAGGGCACCTTCACCTCGACGCCGGCGTTCTTCGCGGCCCGCTCGACGCCGGCGCAGCCCGCGAGCACGATCAGGTCGGCGAGCGAGATCCTCTTGCCGCCGGCGGCCGAAGCGTGGAACTGCTGCTGGACCTGCTCGAGCGTGCGCAGCACCTTCGCGAGCTGTGCCGGCTGGTTGACCTGCCAGTCCTTCTGCGGCGCAAGGCGGATGCGCGCGCCGTTCGCACCGCCGCGCTTGTCGGAGCCGCGGAACGTCGACGCCGACGCCCAGGCGGTCGAGACGAGCTGCGACACCGACAGCCCCGAGGCGAGGATCATGGTCGCGAGCGCCGCGATGTCCTTCTCGTCGACCAGCGCGTGGTCGACGGGCGGGATCGGATCCTGCCAGATCAGCTGTTCTCCGGGCACCTCCGGTCCGAGGTAGCGGGCGCGCGGGCCCATGTCGCGGTGCGTCAGCTTGAACCAGGCGCGCGCGAAGGCATCGGCGAAGGCCTGCGGGTCCTCGAGGAACCGGCGCGAGATCTTGCCGAACTCCGGGTCGAAGCGCAGCGTCAGGTCGGTGGTCAGCATGGTCGGCTTGTGCAGCTTCCCGGGCGTGTGCGCGTCGGGAATGATCTCCGGCGCGTTGCTGGCCACCCACTGCTTGGCACCGGCCGGGGATCTGGTGAGCTCCCACTCGTACCGGTAGAGGTTCTCGAGGAAGTTGTTGCTCCACTGCGCCGGCGTCCTGGTCCAGGTCACCTCGATGCCGCTCGAGATCGTGTCGGCGCCGCGCCCGGAGCGGTAGTCGCTCATCCAGCCGAGGCCCTGCGCCTCCAGCGGCGCGGCTTCGGGATCGGGCCCCTTGTGCGCTTCCGGGGCCGCGCCGTGGCACTTGCCGAAGGTGTGGCCGCCCGCGATCAGCGCGACGGTCTCCTCGTCGTTCATCGCCATGCGGCCGAAGGTGGCCCGGATGTCCTTGGCGGCGGCCAGGTAGTCGCCGCTCGCGTCCGGTCCTTCGGGGTTGACGTAGATCAGACCCATGTGGGTCGCCCCGAACGGCTGGTCGAGTTCGCGGTCGCCGCGGAAGCGCTTGTCGACGCCGAGCCACGCGATCTCCTCACCCCAGTTGACGTCCTCGTCGGGCTCCCACACGTCCGCACGGCCGCCGCCGAAGCCGAAGGTCCGGAAGCCCATCGACTCCAGCGCGACGTTGCCGGCGAGCACGATCAGGTCCGCCCAGGAGATCCGCTTGCCGTACTTGCGCTTGATCGGCCAGAGCAGCCGGCGCGACTTGTCGATGTTGACGTTGTCGGGCCAGCTGTTGAGGGGCGCGAAGCGCTGCTGGCCCCGTCCGCCGCCGCCGCGCCCGTCGGTGATGCGGTAGGTCCCGGCGGCGTGCCAGGCCATGCGGATGAACTGCGGCCCGTAGTGGCCGAAGTCCGCGGGCCACCAGTCCTGCGACGCGGTCATCAACTCGACGAGGTCCTTCTTCAGCGCCTTGTAGTCGAGATGCCGGAATTCGCTCGCATAGTCGAAGCCCGGCCCCATCGGGTCGGACTTCGCGGAATGCTGGTGCAGCAGATCCAGCCGCAGTCGCTTCGGCCACCAGTCGCGGTTCGTCCGGCCGATGCCCGCGATGTGCCGGTGTTCGCCCCCGCTCTCGTCTCGTACGTTGGAGTTCATCTCTGCCTCGTTCCTCGGTTGTAGGGTGACCTCGTTCGATTGCGCGGACCGGCCGGTGCCGCCGGCCGCAGCTCGCTGCCGCTGGCAACATACCCAGACCCGATGCGGAGCATCGCACACCCACGGGTTCTCGCGCCGCGCGCGGTGCCGTTCCGCGCCGCTGGGCGGCCGCGACAGCGCCCCTGGGCAGCGCCCCGCGGCCCTGCTACACCGTGTCGATGTCGCCCGAAGATCCCGACCGAGACCGTCCGGCGCACGATCCGGCACCGGCGGCCGCATTGGAGGACCTCGTGGTGCTCGCGATCCATCGCCTGGAACAGGAGGGCCGCCCGGGGGTCGACCGCCTGCTCGCCGAACACCCGGAGCACGCCGAGGCGCTCGGCATCCAACTGGAGCGACTGCACCAGCTGGGTCTGCTCGACGATCCGGCCCCGGGTTCGGGCCCGCGCGCGAGCGACGACGAGAACAAGCTGCCCGAACAGCTCGGCGACTTCCGGCTGCTCAGCCGCCTCGGCGGCGGCGGCATGGGCATCGTCTACCTCGCGGAGCAACGTTCGCTCGCGCGGCGGGTGGCGCTGAAGCTGATCCGTTCCGAGCACCTGTACTTCCCGGGCGCCCGCGAACGCTTCCGTCGCGAAGTCGAAGCGGTGGCGCGGCTGCAGCATCCGGCGATCGTGCCCGTGCACGCCACCGGTGAGGACTGTGGCGTGCCGTGGTTGGCGATGGAACACATCGACGGCGCGTCGCTCGACGAAGTGCTGCGCGAACTCGTCGGCCGGGATCCGGCCGCGCTGCGCGGCAGCGACCTGCAGGCGACGGTCGACCGGGTCGTGCAGCAGCGCGCGACGCGATCGGAGACGAAGACGGCGACCGGCTCGCTGTTCGCCGGCGCCTGGACGGCGGTCTGCGTGCGCGTCGCGCGCACCGTCGCCGAGGCGCTCGACCACGCCCACCAACGCGGCGTGCTGCACCGCGACGTCAAACCCAGCAACGTCATGCTGACCGCCGACGGGCGGGTCCTGCTGCTCGACTTCGGCCTCGCGCGCACCGACGACGCGGTGCGCATGACGCGCACGGGCAACCTGGTCGGTACGCCGGCCTACATGTCGCCGGAGCAGATGCGCGGCGAGGTCGATCGCAGCGATGCCCGCACCGACGTCTACTCGCTGGGCGTGATGCTCTACGAACTGCTGACGCTGCGGTCGCCGTTCGCGGCGCCGACTGCCGAGGCGACGCGCCAGTTGGTGCTCGCCGGCAAGGTCGCGTCGATGCGCGGCATCAATGCGGCGGTTCCGCCTGACATCGAGATCGTCTGCCAGAAGGCGATGGACCTCGAACCCGAACGCCGCTACGCGGACGCCGCCGCGTTCGCCCGCGACCTGGTCAATGTCCTGGAACTCCGGCCGATCGTCGCCAGGGCGCCGAGCGCGCTGTTGATCGTGCGCCGCTGGGCGCAGCGGCGGCCGGCGCTGGCGACCACGATCGTCGCGGGGTTCCTGCTCGGCTTCGTCGCACCGACGCTGTTCTACCTGCAGCAGCGTGCGGCCAACGATCAGATCGGCGCGGCGCTCGCCACCGCCGAGGCCGAACGCGATCGCGCCCGCGAAGCGCTGGCGATCGCCCTGCGCGACCGCCGTCGGGCGCGGACTGCCGTCGAGACCATGTTGACGCGCGTGGCGAACGAGAGCCTGCTCGACGTTCCCCGCCTGCAGAAGGTGCGCCGCGACCTGCTGGTCAGCGCCCGCGACTTCCACGAACAGTTCCTGCGGGAGAGCGGCGAGGATCCGGACCTGTTGGCGGAGTCCGCGGACACGGCCCGCGCGCTCGCCGTCGCCGAGGGCGAACTCGGACGGTCGGAGCCGGCGTTCGCGGCGTGCCAGCGCGCCGTCGAGCTGGCCCGACGCCTGTGCGCCGACCCGGCCCGGCCCGGCGACCCGGGCGCGGCACCGATCCTGCTCGCGTTGGCGTTGGGCACGCTGGGCTCGGCCCAGCAGTCGCTCGGTCACCTCGAACAGTCCCTCGCGGCGCTCGACGAAGCCATGGTGCTGCTCGAGTCGCTTCGAGAAGCCGACCCGGACGCCGTCGACATCGCCATGCATGCGCTGGCGACGCAGCGTTCGCGCGCGGTCGTGCTGACGCAGCTCGGAAAGGACGAACAGGCGAGGCAGAGCTACGCCGACATCGCCGGCATCTGGGCCGGAATCGTGGACCGGGTCGAGGGCACCCCCGACTGGAACGAAGCCTCGAGCCACGCCCTCGGCGCGAGCGCCGACGAAGCGGAGTTCCACCTGCAGCACCGGGAGCTCGAGGCGGCGGTGGCGGCGCTGGATCGATTCGCGTGGTTGGACGAACGGGCGCCGTCCGCTCTGCCGGACACGGCGGTCCTAGCGTTGAGCAGGATGCAGATGAGCCGCGCTCGCATCGCGGCGGTCGCGGGCGATGCGACGGCTCGCGAGCAACACCTCCGTTCCGCGCTGCGCATCCTGGACCCGCTGCTCGAGGCCAATCCCGACTTCGCCGACGCGCTGCGCGCGCAGGCCAAGATCTACAACGACCTGTCCATCACGCTCGACGCGGTCGACCGCCGCGAGGAGGCGGACGTCGCGATCGGCGAAGCGATCCAACGCCTGCGCCGCCTCGTGGACCTCGATCCCGCGGTGGTCGAGAATCGCGCGAATCTGGCGGCGAGCTACATCAACCTGGGTGCCTCGCAGCAGGAACAGGGCGAGCTGAAGGCCGCGCTCGCCTCGTTCCGCGCCGGCGAGCCGCTGCTCGCCGCGGCCCTGGCCGAGGTGCCCTCCCGCACGAACTGGCAGGGCTATCAGTACACGCTCACCTGGTACCTGGGGCAGGTCCTGGGCCAGCTCGGCCAGCACGAAGAGCAGGTCGAAGTCGCGCACAAGCTGGCCGCGATGCAGGCAGACGATGCGCGCACGCAACGCATCGCGGCGGGACTGCTGGCGACCGCCGTCGGGCTGGTCGCGGCGGACACCACGCTGCCCGAAGCCGCGCGGAGCGCCCGGCGAGCCGAGCTGGAGACCGAGAGCCTGGCCCGCCTGCAGCGAGCGGCCGAACTGGGCTGCACGGACTTCGAACGCGTGCGCGATGGCGTCGACTTCGAGCCGCTGCGGCCGCGGCCGGACTTCGCGGCGATCCTCGCCAGGCTCGAGGCGAATCAGCGCCGGGCGGCGAGCGACTCCGGCAGGTAGGCCTTACGCGCTCACTGAGCCGCGTCGAGCAGGATCGTCAACCGCCGTGTCGTCGTCGCGGCTCAGCGCCAACAGTTGGCGGCCTGCAGCCGGGTCGCCGGTCGCGCCGAGCCGCTCGAGGTCCAGCTGCCGCCGCAGTGGAGGCCACGGCATGCGATCACAGGCGCCGTTCAGCCCGCCTCGCGATCCTGGCTCCGCCCGCGGCCGCGCGTGCCGACCCCACCACCGCCGGGGCGCTGCGCGGCCCGGCTCGGCGGTTCTATGTCGATGACGTCACCGGCCGCGGTGCGACACAGGATGCGCGCGACACCCTCGATCTGCACCGGCCGCAGCACCACACCGCGCGTGCACAGCTCGCGCACGTGCTGGTGCGTCAGCGCGAGCCCACGATGGACCTTCGCCAGGCGGAACGCACACTGCTCGCGCCAGCGCGAACACCCGTACGCCTCGCGCCCCTCGACGACCTCCGCGCCGCAGCGTGGACACCGCCCGAGCCCGACCGTGGGCACCGGCGGCGACAGCCCCGTCGCGATCAGCTGCTCGATGCGCTGCACGATCTCCGCCATGAACGCGCGCCGCTCGCGCACGCCGCGTTCGACCTCGCCGAGCTTGAACTCCCACTCGCCCGTCAGCTCCGGCGACTTGAGCACCGGATCGGCGATGATCGCGATCAGGTAGCGTCCGAGGTCCGTGATGCGCAGCGCCTTCTTGTCGCGGCGGATGTAGGCGCGCGACAGCAGCGTCTCGAGGATCGAAGCGCGCGTCGCCGGCGTGCCGAGGCCGCGGCCGCGCATCGCCTCGCGCAACTGTTCGTCGTCGACCAACCTGCCCGAGGTCTCCATCGCCGCCAGCAGCGTGTTCTCCGTGTACGGCCGCGGCGGCTTGGTCTTGCCCTCGTGCAGCTCGGGCGTGTGCGGGCCGCTCTCGCCTTCGGTGAACGGCGGCAGCTCCTGCGCGTCGTCGCCGCCGTCGTCGTCCGCCGCAGGATCCTTGCCCTTCGCCGCGCCGCGCGCCTTGCGAGCGGCCTTGGCCTCGACCCTCGGCTCGAGCGCGCTCCAGCCCGGATCGTGCACGACGACCCCGCGCGCGCGGAACGGCACCGCGGCCGACACCGCGTGCACCGTCGTCACCTCCTGCTGCTTGTCGCCGAGGAAGGCCTGCACGAGCCGCGTCGCGACGGCGTCGAACACGTGCCGGTACTCCCCCACCAGCGCTTCGATCTTGCCCGTCGGCAGGATCGCATGGTGGTCGGTGACCTTGCCGTCGTCGAACACGCGGGCCGGCCGCGCGCGCGGGCCGCGTTCGCCCTCCGGAGCAGCGGCGATGTACGACGCCAGCAGCGCCAGCGCGTCGGCGTTCCAGCCGCGCAGCTGGCCCAACGTCGTGCGCACGACGTCGATCATGTCGCCCGACAGATGGCGGCTGTCGGTGCGCGGGTAGGTCAGCAGCTTCTTCTCGTACAGGTCCTGCGCGACCTCGAGCGTGCGCGCCGCCGACATGCCGTGGCGCAGGTTCATGTCGCGTTGCAGCTGCGTGAGATCGTACAGCAGCGGCGGCGGCTGCGCCTCGCGGCGGCGCTCGATGCGCTCGACGCGGAGCGGCTGCCCCAGCACCTGCTGCAGCAGCTGTTCGGCGGGCGGCAGTTCGCGGAAGCGTTCGCCCGTGAACTGGAACCTGACCTTGCGATACCACGTGCGCAGCTCCCAGAACGGCCGCACGTCGAACACGCGGATCTCGTCGTCGCGCTGCGCGATCAGCGCCAGCACCGGCGTCTGCACGCGGCCGAGGCTCCACAACACGCCGCCGCCGCCGTAGCGCACCGTGTAGGCGCGGGTCGCGTTGAGGCCCACGATCCAGTCGGCCTCGCTGCGGGACCGCGCGGCATCGTGCAGGTGGTCGTAGTCGCTGCCCGGCTTGCGCGCCGCGAACGCGGCCGTGATCGCCTGTTCGGTCAGCGAGCTGAGCCACAGCCGCGTGTGCATGCGCCCGGCGCAGCCCGCGCACTCGAGGATGTAGCGGAAGATCAGTTCCCCTTCGCGTCCGGCGTCGGTCGCACAGACGAGTTCGTCGGCGCTGCGGCACAGGCCCGCGACGATGTCGAGCTGTTGCCTCGCGCCGCGGTTGTCGGTCGGCTTCAGTTCGAAGCGCGCCGGCACGAACGGCAGTCGCTCGAGCGACCAGCGCTTGAGCGCCGGGTCGTACTCGTCGGGCGCCTTCAGCGTCGCGAGGTGGCCCAGCGCCCACGTGACGCGCCAGCCGTTGCCCTCGAGGTAGCCGTCGCGCCGCTGGCCGGCGCCGAGCACCCTGGCCAGGTCGCGCGCCACCGAAGGCTTCTCGGCCACCACCACGTTCATCGTGCGCGCACGGTAGTGGCTCGCCCCGGTCGGCGCATGCGCGCGGCCACGATTGCGCGCGCGGTTACCCGTTCTCGCGCGCGGCATAGAACCCTGGTCCCGGCGCAGTCACGTCCCGCGGCGCCATCGCTCTGCAAGGAGTCGCATGAAGACCGCTCTCCCGTTCGCGTTCGCCTGTCTACCGATCTGCGACCTCGCCGCCCAGCTCAGCGTCGAGGTGAGCGCTGCGAGCGCGGTCGGCCTCGCCTCGACGTCGCCGGCGAGCTTCGTCGGCATCCCCGAAGGGGCCGATGCCTCGTCGCTCGACCTGCAGACGTCGGGGTTCCCGTCGGCAGGCGCCAGGCTCGTCGTGCACGCCTCGAGCACCAGTCCGTTCGCTGCCACCGCGCAGATCGCGAGCCACACGCTGGTGGTGTCCGGCGACACGGAGACCGGCACCACGCCATCGACCGGCGGCAGCCCCGTCTACGGCCCCATCGAGCTGCTCGTGCGATTCCGGACCACACCGGGCACCACGGGTCGGGTCGCGGTCAGTTTCACGAGGAACCTCTATCCGGTGTCGAGCCCGCTCGCCACGTCGGTCGTCCAGGGTCGCGTCGACATGGGCGACGACGGCAGGTTCGACCTCACGCGGCCCTCGCAGGCGGTGTTCCCGGTGTTCGCGGGTCCATCGGGAGAGATCGTCGCGCGCGTGGTGCTCGAGAACCACGCCGAGACCAGCGTGACGCTCATCAACACGAGTTCGATCGTGTTGAACTACACGGCCGACCCGCCGACCACGTGCACGATCACACGCTACGGTCCCGGCTGCGGCGGTGCCCAGTCGAACGGCAGCTCGCTGCAACTCGGCACCTGGCGCGCCATCGCCTTGCTCGGCAACGGCAACTTCGCCGGGGCGCCGGCGATCTCGGCGTTCGGTGCGCACGACACGGGGCCGACGCTGCCAGGCGGCTGCAGCCTGCTGACCGACGGCGCAGCGCCGTTCGCACTGGTGTCGGATGCGTTCGGCTACGTGAGCCACACCGTGACGGTCCCGGCGACCGCCGCGGGCACGATCTACCACCAGTTCCTCTCGATCGAGCCCGGCACGCTGGCGATCCGCGCCAGCAACGGACTCGCGATCAGCTGCATGCAGTGACGCGCAGGGCCGCACGTTCGTGACGATGGGAAGTGCTCTCGCGACCCGCTAGTGTGTGAGGCGAGCACCGGGGTCAGCCGGTGCCCACACCACGAGGGGTATTCGTGACCGCCACCATCGAAGTCCGCATCGCCACCGAACTGCAGGCCCGGCCCGAACAGGTCGCCGCCGCCATCGAGCTGCTCGACGAGGGCTCGACCGTTCCGTTCATCGCCCGCTACCGCAAGGAGGCGACGGGCGGCCTCGACGACACGCAGCTGCGTACGCTCGAAGAGCGGCTCGGCTACCTGCGCGAACTCGAGGAACGCCGCGCCGCGATCACGGCGAGCATCACCGAACAGGGCAAGATGACGCCCGAGCTGCAGAAGGCGATCGCACTCGCCGACACCAAGCAGGCGCTCGAGGACCTCTACCTGCCCTACCGGCAGAAGCGGCGCACCAAGGCGATGATCGCGCGCGAGTCGGGTCTCGCACCGCTGGCCGCGAAGCTGCTCGCGGATCCCGGCCAGTCGCCGCAGCAGCTCGCCGAACGGTTCGTCGACGCGGGCAAGGGCGTCGCCGACGTCGCCGCGGCGCTCGAGGGTGCGCGCTACATCCTCATGGAGGACTTCGCCGAGGACGCCGAGCTGCTCGGCCGCCTGCGCAAGTGGCTCGACGCCGAGGCGCTGGTCGTGACCAGGGTCCAGAAGGGCAAGGAGGCCGATCCCGAAGCGCAGCGCTACCGCGACTACTTCGAGCACGACGAGCCGTTCGCGCGCCTGCCGAGCCATCGCGCGCTCGCGATCCTGCGCGCGCGCAAGGAGGGCTTCGTCGACGCCAACCTCGGCCTCACCACGCCCGACGGCGAACCCGCACCGCTCACCGACGACCCGACCCAGCGCGGCCAG
The DNA here is from genome assembly GCA_036274315.1 of Planctomycetota bacterium. GTDB lineage: Bacteria > Planctomycetota > UBA1135 > UBA1135 > UBA2386 > DASVAL01. The sequence goes on from DASUFY010000006.1 coordinate 10,464, forward strand.
GGCTTCGTCATGGAGCGGTTCGGCATCGCGCTGCAGAACCGACCCGCCGACCAGTGGCTCGCCGACACCGCGCGCCTCGCGTTCAAGGCCAAGATCGCGCTGCATCTCGAGAGCGACCTGTTCGCAACGCTGCGCGAACAGGCCGAGACCGAAGCGATCGCCGTGTTCGCTGGCAACCTGCGCGACCTGCTGCTCGCGGCACCGGCAGGCCCCAAGGCGATCCTCGGCCTCGACCCGGGCCTGCGCACGGGCTGCAAGGTCGCCGTCGTCGACCGCACCGGCAAGGTGCTCGCGACGACGACGATCTTCCCGCACGTGCCGCGCGAGGACTGGAGCGGTTCGCTCGTGACGCTGGCCGGACTCTGCAAGGCGCACGCGGTGTCGCTGATCGCGATCGGCAACGGCACGGCGTCGCGCGAGACCGACAAGCTCGCCACGGAACTGATGCAGAAGCTGCCCGAACTCGGCCTGCAGAAGCTCGTCGTCAGCGAAGCGGGCGCTTCGGTCTACTCGGCCAGCGAACTCGCGGCGCGCGAGTTCCCTGGCCTCGACGTGTCGCTGCGCGGCGCCGTCTCGATCGCGCGGCGGCTGCAGGATCCGCTCGCCGAACTCGTCAAGATCGACCCCAAGGCGATCGGCGTCGGCCAGTACCAGCACGACGTCCACCAGGGCAAGCTCGCGAAGAGCCTCGACGCCGTCGTCGAGGACTGCGTCAACCACGTCGGCGTCGACCTCAACACGGCCAGCGAAGCGCTGCTGTCCCGCGTCGCCGGGCTGTCGCCGACGCTGGCCAAGAACATCGTCGCGCACCGCGATGCGAACGGCCCGTTCCTGACGCGCAAGGAACTGCTGAAGGTCGCCCGGCTCGGCCCCAAGGCGTTCGAGCAGGCCGCCGGCTTCCTGCGTGTGCCGGGCGGCGACAACCCGCTCGATGCGAGCGGGGTGCATCCCGAGGCCTATCCGGTCGTCGAGCGCATCCTGCAGAAGACCGGCAAGGACGTGCGCTCCCTGCTCGGCCAGAGCTCGTTCCTGCGCAGCCTGAAGCCGCAGGACTTCACCGACGATCGGTTCGGTGTGCCGACCGTGACGGACATCCTGGCCGAACTCGAGAAGCCCGGGCGCGATCCGCGCCCCGAGTTCAAGACCGCGACGTTCCAGGAAGGTGTGCAGTCGCTCGCCGACCTGCAGGTCGGCATGCAGCTCGAGGGCGTCGTCTCGAACGTGACCGCGTTCGGCGCGTTCGTCGACATCGGCGTGCACCAGGACGGCCTCGTGCACATCAGCCAGCTCAGCGACAAGTACGTCGAGGATCCGCGCGAGGTCGTCAAGGCCGGCCAGGTGGTCAAGGTCAAGGTCATGGCCATCGACGCCGCGCGCCAGCGCATCGCCTTGACGATGAAGCTGCACGAACGCATCGAGCAGCAGGCGCAGGGGGGCGCTGGCGCTGGGCAGCCGCGCGGCAGTGCGCCGCGGCCCGGCGCACGCCCGGGCCAGCGCCCCGCGGCACCCGCCCCGCGCGACTACGGCCCCCAGCAAGCCGCGCCGGCCGCCAACCCGCTCGCTGCGCAGTTGGCGAAGCTCAACCTGCGCAAGAACTGATCGAGGCGCGGGCGAGCCAACGTCGCCGCGCCACACCCTCCACGGACGGCGATACCCATGCCCACGCGAACCGTGCACTGCACCGACGGACCGCAGTGGCTGCGCGACCACGCGCTCGGCGAGGGGCACGCGATGCTCACCTCGCTGCCCGACAGCTCGGAGCACAAGCGCCTCGCGTTCGCCGAGTGGCAGCGTTGGTTCACGACCACCGCCGAACTCGTCGCGCGCGCGACCCCCGAGCGCTGCGCCGCGATCTTCTACCAGACCGACGTCAAGCGCGGCGGCACCTGGGTCGACAAAGCCCACCTCGTGCAGCGCGGGGCCGAGGCCGCCGGCGCGCACACGCTGTGGCACAAGATCGTCTGCCGCGCCCCGGCCGGCACCACCACGTTCGGCCGCCCCGGCTACGCCCACCTGCTCTGTGTCTCGCGCCTGCTCGTCGACGACATCGAGCGCGCGACGCCCGACGTGCTGCCGCGCCTGGGCACGATGACGTGGCCGCGCGCCATGGGTCTCGAGGCCGCCCACGCCGCGGTGCTCTGGTTGCGCGATCACGCCGGCGCCCGCTGCATCGTCGATCCGTTCTGCGGCGTCGGCACCGCGTTGGCGGTGGCCAACCACCACGGCCTCGACGCGATCGGCATCGAGCGGGCACCGGGCCGCGCCGCGAAGGCGCGCACGCTGACGCTCTGATCGCGCGCGCGTCCCGGCGTCATGGGCGGCCCGGCTCACACATCGACGCGCCGAACGCGCGGCGCGTGGCCGCCTCGGCGAATGTGCGTAGGGCGTCGCCGATCGCGCATGCCTGGCGCAGATGCGGGCTTGCCCTCACCGTGTTCGGCCGGGTAGTCCTGCGGTCGCTGATCCTGCATTCGCCGACACCATGAGCCCGGACCGTGGCGTCGCGCTGCAACCAGCAGAGCCGCGCTTGAACTCCCTGCCCTTGCCACCTGGACTGCGCAGCCTGACGTCGGCCGACGCCAGGAGCCGACTGGCCGAGTACGGCCCGAACCGGCTCGTCGGGAAGGAGCGGTTGGCCTGGCTGAAGCGCCTGCTCGCCTTGGTGGCCGACCCGATGGCGCTGATGCTCGGTTGTGCCTCGCTGCTCTACCTGCTCATCGGCGAGGTCGCCGACGGCGTCATCCTGGCAGCCGCACTCGTGCCGGTGCTGGGCGTCGACATCTTCCTGGAAGCGCGGTCGCAGTCGGCGCTCGCCAAGCTGGCCCAGGCCGTGGCGCCGCTGGCGCAAGTCGTACGCGACGGGGTCTCGATCACCGTGCCGACCGCTGACCTCGTTCCCGGCGATCTGCTCGCTGTGCAGGAAGGCAGCGTCGTGCACGCCGACGGTGTCATGCGTTGGGCCGCCAACGTCGCCATCGACGAGTCGTCCCTGACGGGCGAATCGGAACCACAGCCGAAGTTCGCGGCCGCACCCGATCAAGCACCCACGGCCGAGCAGCTTGTCTTCGCCGGCTCGCAGGTGCTGGCCGGGCATGGGTTCGCCGAAGTGACGGCGACCGGCCGCACGACGCGTTTCGGCAACATCGCGACGCTCGTCGCCAGGGCCGACTCCACCCAGACGCCGTTGCAGAAGCGCACGTCGAAGCTCGTACGCTGGCTCACCCTGACCGCGATCATCACCGCCATGCTCGTGTGCACACTGGGCCTCGTGCACGGGGATCGCTGGCAGCAGGCCATGTTGAGCGGCATCAGCCTGGCGATGGCTGCCATCCCGGAGGAGTACCCGCTGGTGCTCACGCTCTTCCTCAGCGTCGGCGCCTGGCGCCTCGGCCGGCACGGCATGCTGGTGCGACGTCTGGCCAGCGTGGAGACGCTCGGCTCGACGACGGTGATCTGCACGGACAAGACCGGCACTCTGACCGCGGGCCAGTTCCAGCTCACCGAGACGGTCTGCCTCGACGCGGAGGTCGGAGAACAGCACCTGCTCGAGATCGCGGTGCTCGCCTGCGAGCCACAGCCGCAGGATCCGATGGAGCGCGCGATCGACGCGCGGGCCAGGGCGCACGGTGTCGATCCCGCGGAAGTGCGGGCCCGGTGGCGACTGACGCACGACTACGACTTCGATCCGATCGGCAAGCACATGTCGCACGGCTGGACGGCAGTAGCCGGCCAGGGCGCACTGGTGGCTGCCAAGGGCGCGCTCGAAGGCATCCTCGTGCACTGCGAGGTGACTCCTGGGCTGCGCGCGGCGGCCGAAGCGGCCAACGCCCGCATGGCCGCCGCCGGCATGCGCGTACTGGCGGTGGCCGTGAAGCACGACGCGGCGCTGACGAGGCAGCGGGCCACGGACGAAGCGATGCTGCGGCTCGCCGGCCTGCTCGGCTATCGCGATCCGCTGCGCCCCGAGGTGCCGGCCGCGGTCGCCGAGTGCCGCGCCGCCGGCATCCGGCTCAAGATGATCACCGGCGACCATGCGTTGACGGCCGGTGCGATCGCCCGGGCCGCCGGGTTCGCCGACGCCGATGCCGTCGTCACCGGCAACGAACTGGACGAGCTGACGCCCGGCGCATTCGCCCGGCGCGTCGGCAACACGACCGTCTTCGCGCGCATCAGTCCGGCCCAGAAGCATGCCATCGTCGGCGCCCTGCAGGCTGCGGGCGAGGTCGTGGCGATGACCGGCGACGGCATCAACGACGCCCCCGCGCTGCGACTGGCCGACATCGGCATCAGCATGGGCAAACGCGGCACCGAGGTCGCGCGCGCTGCGGCGGACCTCGTGCTGCTCGACGACGACTTCGCGTCGATCGTGACGACGGTGCGCGAGGGTCGGCACATCTTCACGAACATCCAGGCGGCGTTCCTCTACATCCTCGCGTTCCACATCCCGATCGTGAGCCTCGCCCTGGCCACGGTCGCCCTGGCGCTGCCCCTGTTGCTGATGCCCGTGCACCTGGTCTGGCTCGAACTCATCATCCACCCGGTTTCCGCGGTGGTGTTCCAGTCCGAACCGGCGCCCCCCGGCCTGATGCAGCAGCCGCCGCGGTCGCCGCGCTCTCCGCTGCTGCCGCGCGCGGCGGTGTGGCGTTCCGCCTTGGCCGGCCTCGCACTCACGCTCGCGGTGTTCTGGCTCTACTGGAGCCGGCAGGCCGAGGGCGAAGTGGCAGCGCGATCGGTCGCCTGGGCCTGCCTGCTGACGGGTTATCAGGTCATGGTGCTCGTGGAGTGGGCGGCGCTGCGAGGCTCGGGCGGGCCGCTGCTGCCGCGGCGACCCGTCGTGTGGCTCATCTGGGGCCTGTGTGGGCTGAGCCTGCCGATCGCCATGGCGTTCGAGCCCCTGTCCCGTTCGCTGCACCTGCAGCCATTGTCGGTCGCGGAGTGGACCATCGCGATCGGCATGGCCCTCCTGGCCACGGTGTGGCGCGCCATTCTCGACCACGTGCGCCCGGCGCAGACGGCTGGCGCTGCGACGAGCGTGTGACTCGCGCGCTGCGTGCGCCCGCGTCGGCACCGCGCATCAGGGCGCGGCGTCGAGCTCGATGCGGTCGATGCGCCGGCGCCAGCACCGCCGCGGGCCCTCGGGCAAGAGCCACCTTCGCGTCGAGCGGCACGCGCATGCCCGACCGCTGCGCGTAGGACCTCTCCTGTTCCGCGTCGGGCTGTCGTCGCATGCCCTCCTCCAATACCCCGGGGAAGTTCTGCGCCGCTCCGTGGTCGGACGCAGTCTGTTGCCTTCGCCGAGACATGAGCGGCTCGGCCTTCACACCTCGCGGGTCTCCACTGTCACGAAGCTGCAAGCCTACTGCCGAACGTGGCGATGCAGAGCTGCTGCCGCCTCCCGTGAGGGAGGCGCCGAGCCACCGCCCGCGCTGTTCAGGCAGCCGGAGTCGAGCTGGTCGGCGAGACCGTCGACGGCGCGATGACACGTCGTGCGCCCAGCGTCTCGAGCGCCGTGTTGGCGAGGCTCGCGATGCCGAGGGACCGCGCCAGTCGCAGCACACCGACCGCGCCGCGGCGGACGTTGTGCGGCGTGGCCAGCAGCCATCGACTGGCGAAGAAGCCCGAAGCCGCCCCGACTCCGAGCGAGGTCACGGGATGCATGCGCCAGATCGCCGCGCCGCGCTGCCGCAGCTTCTCCTTGTCGTGGCGCCATCCCGTCAGGGCATCTTGACGCAGCCGATCCAGCTGCACACGCGCCGGGGTCCGGGGCAACTGCGTCGACGTCGCCGGGTCGAGCTTGCGCCGCCAGGCGGCGGCACGCTCCTGCACGCGGAAGAAGCGCCGCACGCGGCCAGCGGTGACCACGATCGCGAGCAGGATGACGACGGCGAGCACGGACCCGCCGAGCCCGCCGCCGAGGATCGCACTGAGTTCGCCGAGCACGCGCGCCGTCGTCCAGACGGCCGCGGTCACCGCAATCGCCACCATTGCGGCAGCGGCGACCAGGGTGGCGAAGAGTCGCCCGAAGTCCGCGCGGACCTTCGCGCCGACCCCCCAGACGCCGATCCGCGCCAGGACGGCGCCGTGCCGCACTGCGTCCTTGCCAGCCGTCCACATGCCCTCGAGTTCGGGTATGACGGAAGTCGACGGACCGCTGTGTCGACCGTTGCGGGCCGCGGCGCGGGCCGGCGGGCGTGGCTCGAGGCGGGTGCCTGCGGCCGACTGTCTGGGATGGTAGGGGGCAACCACGGGGCACCGATCAGCGACGCCCGAGGATGAGCCCGAGCACGGCGCCGACACCGGCCGCGATCAGGATCGACTTGATCGGTTGCTCCCGGGTCAGATCGGAGACGTGGTCGCGGTACTCCACCGCCTTGTCGCGACCGAGGTCGACCACGCCTTGTGCCGCACTCTTGGCCGCCTCGACCTTGTGCCCGAGTGCGGTCTTGGTCAGGCGCGCCAGTTCCTTGACGTCTTCACCCAACACGCGCACTTGATCGCGAAGGTCGGAGCTGTCGACGGTGGCGACCCCGCCATTGGGTGTCGGGAGGATGGGAGTGTTGATTCTCGTGTCGGCGGTGACCATGTTCGGACCTCAGAGGTGGGGTGGATCGGGCCTGAGCGAATCGCACGCTCGGCTGCGAGACGGTGCGGGGGGAAAGCGGCCAGGCTGTCACCGCTCATTCAACTGGCATGCCGTCACGAAGGGGCAATCACGAAGGCCTGCAGGTCGCCCGCAGTCGCCGCGGCAGCGAAAGGCCGTTCCCCGCTGCGCGAGCGAGCCTCGAGAACACCACCCGATTCCGCTGCCGCTCACGCATGTTGGCGGCGCCGAGCCGCGCACGGCAAAGACTACAATCTGCAACCGGCGGGCGGCGGCTTCTCGGCCTCGGGCCGTGCAACGCCGGAACACGCCGTCGTCGTTGCCGGACTTCGAGGCACGGTTGTTGATCCAGAGGCCGCAATGCGTTGGTCGAACGAATCGCCCAACCCTGCGGCGCCTCCTGCGCCATCAATCACCCAATCGAAGGACCACGCCATGCGAACCCTGATCACCTCGTTCTCTCTGCTCCTCTTGCTCGGTGCTTGCGCATCGGTCGACGCCGAGCGCAGCCAGATGGTGGCCTCGATCACGAGCGCAGAGCGACTCTCGGGTGAGATCTCCACCTGGCGCGCCACGCTGACCACCGATGTCCCTGCGTCCGTGGTCGACACCATCGACGCGTTCAAGGCGCGCGCCAGCGAGACGGAATCGATGTTGACCAGCCTCTCTGCTGACTCGACCGCGGGCACCGATCTCACCGGCCTCAACCAGGCCCTGCGCACCGTCGCCGACTTCGACACCTCGACGTTCGCCCCGGCGTCACCGACGGCTCGCGCAGCCTTGCTCGACCAGTTCGACGGCCTGGCGCGCAACCTGCGCGGCTCGGTGGCGCACACGCGCTCGCGCGCCTGACCGTTCCGCTGCCGGTCGGTCGCCGCCCAATGGGCAGCATCGCCGCGAAGCCCGGCGTCGGAGCGCTGCGGCCCCTCGGTCACCAGCATGACGACAAGCATCACCACTCCAGACCGCGCGGCGCCTGCAACGGGCCCCGTTCGCTCGCCGATCGGCGGGTCGACGACAGCCAGTATCGTCCTGGCCACCCTGGCAGTGGCCTACACACTCGCAATCGCACGGCCGTTCCTGATGCCGATCGCCTTTGCCTGGCTCGCGAACTCGGCCCTCACCCCCGTCGTGCGTTTCGGGCGCCGCTGGGGTCTGCCCGCGCCGCTGACTGCGGCCGCGATCGTCTTCACGCTGACTGCGGGCGGAATGATCGGAGCGTACCGGCTGAGCGCGCCGGCCTCGGCCTGGGCCGAGCGGCTGCCCGAGGACATCCGGGTGATCCAGGGCAAGCTGAGGTCCGACATGGGCGACATGCGCACGCCGATGGAGACCATGGCCAAGGCAACGGAGGCCGTCGCCACCATCGCCGACGGCACTCCCGCCCGCGACAAGCCGCTGCAGGTCGCCGTCGTCAGCAATCGCCCATCGGCGAACCTGCTGAGCGGCATGTGGGACATCGGCGCCAACCTGACGATCACACTCGTGCTGCTCTACTTCATGCTCGCCACGGGCGACGCATTCTTGACCAAGGTCGTCGAAGTCATGCCGAGACTCAGCGATGCCAAGGCGGTGGTCGCCACGGCGCGCGCGATCGAGGATGGCATCGCTCGCTACCTGACGACCGTGCTCAGCATCAACTTGGTCCTCGGTGTGCTCGTGGGCACGACGTGCTGGCTGCTCGGCCTGCCCAATCCCGCGCTGTGGGGTGCCATGGCCGCGATCTTCAACTTCGTGCCGTATGTCGGCGCCCTGTGTGGCATCGCCGTCGTCGCGGCCGTCGGCCTCACCTCGCTCGATGGCCTGATCGAGGGCCTCGTGCCCGCGACGATCTATGCCTTGATCACCGCCATGGAGGGCATGTTCCTCACCCCGGTGATCGTCGGCCGCCGCATGACGCTCAGCCCCGTGTTCGTGTTCGTCTGGCTGTTGCTGATGAGCTGGCTCTGGGGCATCCCGGGCGCGCTGCTCGCAGTGCCCATCCTGGCAGCAGGCAAGATCGTCTGCGACCACGTGCCGCGCTTGCAGGTCCTGGGCAGGTTCCTCGGCGCGTGAGTCTGGGCCGACCGCGCGAGCCCTTGCCAGCTGTTTTCCATCATGGATGCCGCGGGTGCGCGCCCCGACTGGTTCAATCGCTGCTGCCGCACTGCGCAGGCCGGGTCCTGGCGAAGCGGCATGCACTGACATGACTCGTCCGCTGCTTCTGCCTCGGCCCGCTGGCCCCCGTGCCAGCGGCACCGCGCGCGCGATCGCCGCCGTGCTCACGCTCGTCTCCGCGGCGGCCTTGCTCGGTCGGCTGTTCGACGTCGGCTGGCTGCACAGTCCACTCGGTGCGAGCATGTCGATGGGCAACCACGCTGCCGCAGGTTTCCTGCTGTTCAGCGGCGCGCTCTGGCGCATGCCGCGCAGCCCACGGAGCGCTCGCTTCGGCTATGTCCTGCTCGGACTCTGGGGCGGTCTGCATCTGGTCCAGCAGCTCGCCAACCGGGACCTGGGCCTCGACCGGCTCTTCGGCGAGGCGGTGGGTCCGGACACACCGGCTGCGGCGCCGATGGACATGGAGCCGGCGGCGGCGCTGTGCTTCCTGGTGCTCGGCCTTGGCGGCAGCCTGTCCGTCCGCGGCCGGGGATGGCGCGTCGTTCTCGGCCACGGCCTGGTGTTCGTCACCGCCACCATCGCGCTGGTTTGCCTGGTCGAGAATGCGCACGGCGTCGACCGCGTCTACTGGCTCGAGAGCCACGCCGTGATGACGTTCCCGACCGGGCTCTGCTTCTTCATCGGCGCGCTCGGAACCCTGCTGTCCCGACGCGACCACGGCCTGGGAAGGCTGTTGAGCCTGCCCACGCCGGCGGGAGACATGCTGCGGTCGGCGCTGCCGGCGGCGATCCTCATTCCGCTGCTGATCGGCTGGCTCACCCTGCTCGGTACCGGCGAGCACTGGTATTCGGTGGAGTTCGCGACCGGCGTTGCCGCGGTGCTGACGGCTGCCGTCATGCTGTTGGTCCTGATGGTCGTGACGGCCCGCGCCCGCGAGACCGAATCGACCCTCATGCTGCGAGACCGGGCCCTGGAGAGCACCCAGGTCGCGGTGGTGATCGTCGACGCCAGAGCCCACGACCTGCCGATCGTCGAAACGAACGCCGCCTTCGAGAACATCACGGGATACACGTTCGCCGAGGTCGCCGGTCGGAACTGCCGCTTCCTCAACGCAAGAGCCCGCGACCAGCAGGGGCTCGAGACGGTTCGCAACGCTCTGCGCAACCATGAGGCCTGCGAGGTCGTGCTCCAGAACCACCGCAAGGACGGCACGCCGTTCTGGAATCGTCTGGCGATCTCACCCGTTCGCGACGCGTTCGGCGACCTCACGCACTTCGTCGGCATCATCCGCGACGTCTCCCAGGACGTCGCGCGCCAACAAGAACGCGAACAGCTTCTGGCGGCGACCAGGAATGCGCAGAGCAAGGCGGAGCAGGCCCTGGGCGCACGGGACGAGTTCCTGGGCATGGTGTCCCACGAGCTTCGCTCGCCACTGCACAGCGCGCGTCTGTGGGCCTCGCTGTTGATCGACGGCGGGTCGCAGATCGCGCCGGCCGAAGTCGCCGCCCATCTGGTCAAGAGCATCGATGCGCAGACCAGATTGGTGGCGGATCTGATCGACGTCTCGCGCGCCTCCAACGACGGCCTCGACCTCGAATTGACCGTGCAAGACCTGCGACCCCTTGTCGCCACGACGATCGAGCATCTCGCGCCGTTGGCCGGCGAGAAGCAGGTGACCATCGTCGCGGACCTGCCGCACGAGGGGATCAGGGCAAGACTGGATCCGGATCGCTTCGCCCAGGTCGTTCGCAATCTCGTCGAGAACGCGATCAAGTACACTCCGGCCGGCGGCACCGTGCGGGTCCGGCTCGCGACCAGCGGCGAACGCGCTCTGGTGCAGGTTGCCGACACCGGCTGCGGCATCAGCAGGGCCGAACAACCGCGAGTCTTCGAGAAATTCTGGCAGTCGGTCGAACGCCCGGGGCGCCGTCCGGGCCTCGGCCTGGGCCTCACCATCGTCAAGCACCTGGTGGAGAAGCACGGCGGCACCATCGAAGTGCAGTCCCAGGGTCCAGGTCGCGGCACGACGTTCTCCGTCGAACTGCCGCTCGCGAGCGAAGCGTCGGTGGTTGCCACCAAGGCTCCGCGCCAACTGCCGGTGAGCGGGGCGACCCGCCGGGCCATGGTCGTCGACGACGACGAGAGCGCCCGCGTCGCCCTCGCGAACATCCTCGCCGGCCATGGCTGGCAGGTGGATTCGGCCGGTTCGGCCGAGCAAGCGCGCACCCTGCTCGTCGAACGTTCCTACGGTCTGCTCGTCAGCGACATCATGCTGCCCGATGCGTCCGGACTGCAGCTCATCCAACAACTGCGCGCCATGCCCTCGCCGCTGGCTCAACCGGCAGCCATCGCCGTCAGCGGCCAGGACAGCCCCGCGGACCGACGCAACGCGCTCGATGCAGGCTTCGATGCATTCCTGTCCAAGCCGGTCGTGCCGGAGAGCCTGCTGGCGTTGATCGCAGCCATCACCTCCCCTCCCGATGAGCCGACTCCCGTGCGGGCAACGGATCCGGGCGCGTCACCATTGTAGCTTCTGCAAACGACGAACCGCGGGCGCGGGCGACGCACGCGGGAGCCCGCGCGGCGGCGCTCGCCGGGCCGACCGGCGCCGTTGCCAGCCGGCACGCGAGTTGCCCAACAGGATGAGAGGAGCTCGTTGCACGAGGCGTTCGCCTGTCGTGCGATCGGCTTTCCCTCCCAGCGAAGGCATCTCGCACAGTAGGTCAACCCGGAGTCCAACCATGTTGTCTTGGTCCATCATGTTCTTGTTCATTGCGATCATCGCCGGCGTGCTCGGCTTCGGCGGCATCGCGGGCGCTGCGGCGGGCATAGCCAAGATCCTGTTCGTCGTCTTCCTCGTGATCTTCCTCGCTTCCCTCCTGCTGGGTCGCAGAGCCCAGGCGGTCTGATGCGCGGCCTCGGCATCGCGCTGCTCGTCATCGGCGTCATCCTGCTCGTCTTCGGCCTCAATGCCCGTGACTCCATGGCTTCCAGCGTGAAGGAGGCCTTCACGGGCAACCCCACGGATCGCGCGATCTGGTTGCTCGTCGGCGGCGCCGCGTTGACGGTGGTCGGCGGCGCGACCCTGTTCGTCGGCAATCGCAAGCGGGCGTAGTGACCCGCCCGCGCCGCTCGACGTAGCGTTGGGCCCGCCGCAACGACGGCCCCGCATTCTGCTGTGCGTGCGCACGTCGTGCCCTGCCGTCCAACACGACTGCTGTGTGCGAGCCTCCACTCGATGCAATCGCAGCGCCCAGCCACGAAGACAGTTTGCCCTCGGGAATGCCTCCGCCCCGATCGAGCCCTGGCGGCACAGCACTTGCTCATCGACAGCGGCTTGCAACAGCGAGCCGTCGTCTCCCATCGAGACCAGATCCCATCTCCACCAACGAGAACCTCATGAAGCAACTTTTCATCCCCGTCATTCTCATGGCCTCTTGCGCCATGGTCCTCAGTGCTCAGTCGGACACCGCGGCCACGCGTGCGCAGGGCCCGGCCCAGAAGCAGGTCAAGCCCGAGTATGTCGCCCTCAACGAGTGCATCGGCGCCAAGGTCAGCATGAAGCCCGGCGCGGAAGCGCGCAATGAGGCCGCCGAGGCGAAGGAGACCGTCGCCCGGCCGTCCGGCGAGATCACCGACCTGCTCATCGAACCCAAGACCGGCCGCACGGAGTGGGCCGTGATCTCCTTCGGTGGACTGCTCGGTGTCGGCGACAAGACCGTCGTCGTGCCCGCCTCGATTCTGCAATGGAACAGCACGGCCAAGTCCTACGACGCCGACGTCGACCATGATCAGGTCAAGGCGCTGACCGCCTTCGATGCCAAGCAGGCCAAGACCCGGGGCCTCGACGAAGCGATGACTGCGCACGCCTCGAACTGGCGCACCGTCGTGACAGCCGCCGGCACACCCGCGAAGGTCGCCGAAGAGGCGGGTGCACCGAAGACCACGACGAAGGCAGTGCACGCGGAGAAGCCCGCGCTCGCCATTGCCGGCACGAGCATGGTCGCGATCCCGACGCACCTCATGTGCGCCAGCGAGGTCGATGACTACCCGCTCTACGCCCGCAGCGAGCAGTTCGGAACGGTCAGCAACTGCGTCGTCGACCGCGCCAACGGCACGCTCGCCTTCGTGATCGTCGGCCACGGCGGCCTGCTCGGCATGGGCAAGGACCAGTACCTGCTGCCCTTCTCGGCCCTGCAACTGGCCAAGCGAGACGAGGCAACGGTGCTCGTCGTCGACAAGTCCATGGCGGACCTGACCAGCTCTGTCAAGTATGTGAAGCCCGAACACGGCATCGTCGATGCGGAAGCGGCCAAGAAGTGCTGCGCCGGCATGGACGAGAAGACGACGATCGGCAGCAAAGACAGCAGGTGACCCGTTCGAGGGACCGGGGTCGACAGCGACCTCACGGTGCTCCCGCAGCGCTCGCGCCGTAGACCTGCAACCGCGTGTAGAGCGTCTTCAGGCTGATGCCCAGCACCTCGGCGGCCTTGCGTTTGTCGCCGCCGAGGTGCAGCAGAGTGGCCTCGATCAACAGCTTCTCGGCGGCTGCGATCGTCATGCCCGGGGCCATGCCGAGCACGGGCGGGGCCGCACCGGTGACCGGAGCGGTGCCCGCACCGACCGCGGCAGCCATGCCTGCCGCGGCTGGCAGCGGCAGATGGCTCAAGAGCACCTCTTCGCCGGCCGCCATCAGGAAGGCTCGCCGCACCACGTTGGCCAGCTCGCGCACATTGCCGGGCCACGTGTGTGCCTCCAGGCGCCGCAGAGCGTCTTCCGTGAACCGCTTGCTCGCTTCGTACTCGCGATTGACGCGATCGAGGAACTCCTGCGCCAGCAGCCGGACATCGCCGTCGCGAGCCGCGAGCGGCGGCAGGTCGATCGGGAAGACGAACAGGCGATACATGAGGTCCTCGCGCAGCTTGCCGTTCGCGACCGCATCCTTGGGCTCACGATTGGTCGCCACCAGGATGCGAACATCGAAGTCCACGGCCTTGTTGCCGCCGACACGCGTCACCTGCCGCGTCTCGAGAACCCGCAGCAACTTGACCTGGAGATCGATCGGCATCTCCGTGATCTCGTCCAGGAACAAGGTGCCGCCATGGGCTCGCTCGAACACGCCCATGCGCTGTCTGTCCGCACCGGTGAAGGCGCCGCGTTCGTGGCCGAAGAACTCCGACTCGATCAGGCTCGCCGCGATCGCGCCGCAGTTGACGGCCACGTAGGGTCCGTTCTTGCGGTGGCTCAGCGCGTGGATCGTCGCGGCCGTCACTTCCTTGCCGGTGCCCGTGGGCCCGGTGAGGAACACCGTCTCGTCGGTGCGCGCCACTCGCTCGATGCACTCGTAGACCCCTTGCATGGCCGCCGATGCACCCACGAGGGCACCGAATCGGCCCAGGTTCTTCAGCTGGCCGCGCAGGTCGCGAAGTTCGGTGTGCATGCGCCGCCGCCGGCGCACGTTCTCGACGATGGCCGTGAGCCGCGGAATGTCCGCTGGCTTGGGCAGGAAGTCGCTCGCACCGAGCCGCAGGGCACCGATGGCATCCTGGATCGTCGTCTGCCCCGAGACCATGACGACATCGACGCCGGCCGGCACCAGCTCCTTGAGAAGCAGCAGGCCGCTGCCATCGGGAAGGATGACGTCGAGCAGCGCCAGGTCCGGTAGCCGCTCGGCGATGCGCTTCTGCGCCTCGGCGATGGTCGCTGCCTCGCGCACGTCGAGCCTCTGCTGCTGCAGCCAGGCCTTCAGTGCGGCTCGCGATTCCGCGTCGTCCTCCAGGATCAGCACGTCGATGGCATCGCTTGCGGGCGACGGCGAGCGACCAGGAACGTCGGGCATGGGGTCTACGGGCATCGAGGCCGTGCATCCTACACATCAGCTGCCAGCGGTCCTCGGCGCGTGCCCGTGAACTGACGAGTCCTCGTGAGTCTTCCGCCAGAGGCACGCGTATTGCTCTGGCTCACGCAGCCGAGCTCGCACCTGCGATCCCCGCGCGGAGCTGGCATCCAAAACCCGAGGCCCCGCTCGTGAACTGCTCCCGCATCACTCCCTTGCTGTTCGGTATTGCCGCGTGTGTCGTTCAGCGACGTCGACCAACTGACACGACGCTGCAGAAGGGCCGATCGCACATGCGGCAGCATCGATGATTCTCCAACCTGATCCAATACACACGACCGTGACTGGCGTGTTCCCTTCCCGTAGCCAAGGACTCGCACGATGACGTGGGAACAGATCGTCGACACTCTGCGCCGGCTGGGCGCCGATCCACAGCACGCCGTGCCAGTCGGGTTCGCCGCTCGCACGACGGTGCGACTGCGCGCCTGTCTGGACGACCCGAACTGGCTCGCCGGGGCAGCACCGACCGCCAGCGTCGCAGCCGCGGTCCATGGTCGATCGCAGGAAGACCGTCGTCGCCGGTATCGGGCCAGGCTCCTGACAGGCAGCCTGTTGGGCTTCGTGGTCCTCTTCGTGCTCATCTACTGGTTGCCTTGATCACAGGGTCGGCCGTCTGGCCCGTTCAGGCGCCGCGGGATGAACTCCCGCTGCGCATCGACCTGAACAGCGGTGCGGCGTCGGGCGACGCAGACCACGGCCCTAACCTCGAGGCGCGGGCGGCTCGACACTCGCGAGGATCTCCTGCAACCTCCTGAACTCGGCTGGCTTGACCAGATGGTGGTCGAAGCCTGCGTGCTGCGTCGCCTGGCGGTCCTGCTCCCGCCCATAACCCGTCAGCGCGATCAGCACCACGTGCTCGAGAGCCGGCTCCAGTCGCAGCCGCCTCGCAACCTCGAAGCCGTCCAATTCCGGCAGGCCGATGTCCAACATGACGACGTCCGGGTGGAACTCGAGAGCCACCTCGATGGCCGCGAGCCCATCCTGCGCGGTGCGAACCGAATGCCCCGACGCGCTCAGCAGCATCGCCAGGCTCGTGACCGCATCGACGTTGTCGTCCACGACCAGCATCTTCAGGCGTCGAGAGGCAGTCGGCCGGGCCGGCGACGGCGACAGGGGTGCCGCGGGCGGCCCCACCGGCAGGCGCACGACGAACTCGCTGCCCTGCCCAACGGTGCTCTCCACCTCGACGGTCCCTCCGTGCTTCTCCGTGAGCCGTTTGACCAGGGCGAGCCCGATGCCCAGACCGCCTCCGGAACGATCCAAGGAGCGTTCCCCCTGCGTCATCAGGTCGAAGACGCTCGGCAGCTCCGACGGCGGAATGCCGATGCCCGTGTCGCGCACGCTCAGCACGCAGCGATCGTCCTCTCGTCGCACCGTCAGCCAGATGCGGCCGCCCTTGTTGGTGAACTTGGCGGCATTGCCGAGCAGGTTCACGAGCACCTGTTCGAGCCGCGCCGAGTCCGCGTGCAGCCAGATCGGTTCGGGCGCCTGCGACAGCACGACCTCGTGCCGATACTGCTCCATGAGCGGACCCACGGTCTCCAATGCGGCGGTGACGACGTCGCTCACGAGGACCGGCGCTGAATGAAGCTTCATCTTGCCCGTCGTGATACGGGACACTTCCAGTAGTTCATTGACGAGCAGTTGCAGTTGCGCCATCTGCCGTTCGATGATGTGGCGGGCCTTCTGCTGGATCGGGTTCTCGTTGCCTTGCTGAGCACCCAGGAGCTGCACCGCGTTGGCGATGGGTGCCAGGGGGCTGCGCAGCTCGTGGCTCAGCATCGCCAGGAACTCGTCCTTGCGGCGGTGCAGGTCCGACAACTCGGTCGCCTGGGCCCGCAACTGCGTTTCCAGCCGGTGGCGATCGGCGATGTCGCGAATGGTGCACTGGATCACCACCTCGGCGCCCTCGGTGTACTCGCTGGCGATCAGCTCGACGGGATGCACGCGGCCATCGCGACCCTCGAGCGGCAGGTCCTCGTAGCGTATCGATCCGTGCTCGTGCAGCTGCTGCAGCGCGGCGGTGCTCGCCCGCTGGTCACCGAGCACGCCGATCTCCCAGAGCTCCTTGCCGAGGAAGTGCTCGGCCGGATAGTCGAGCAGGTCCGTCAGGAACGGGTTGACGTGCGTGATCTTGTGGCTCGCTGCGTCGAGCATCAGGATGCCGTCCTTGGCCGCCTCGAAGAGCCGCCGGAAGCGGACCTCCGACGCCTGCAACGCCCGCTCGGCCCGCCTGCGTTCGGTGACGTCTTCGATGGCGAGCAGGATCGACGCGGTGGACTCCTCCCCCTGCAGCAACCGTCTGGCGTTGAGGACCATCGTTCGCTTGCCGACCGGATGCAGGTCGTGTTCGACCTCGAAGTCACTGAGCTCGCTGTCCAGCGTCAGCACGTCCTGCAGGCGCCGGAGCAGGTCGGGGGCGTTCCACCGCCCGCCGCCGAGTTCGAGCAGGGTTCGGCCGACGGTGTCCGACGGCGTCGCCGTGAATGCCTCGTAGAAGGCGCGGCTCGCCAACTGCACCCTCAGGTCCTTGTCGAGCACGAGCAATGGCTCGCGCACCGTCGCGACGATGCTCTCGGTGAAGGCATGGGCGCGTTTGGCCAGGTCCACGTCGACGAGCACCATGACCAGGCCATCGATCCGTTCGTCGGAGGTCCGGTACGGACGCACGCGCAACGAATACCAACGGCCGCGCTTGTCCCGCACGTCGTGCTCCTGCGGCGCGACCGTGTGCAGCACCTCGTGCAGGAGCGCCTCCACGTCCGGCAGGTCGACGAAGTTGAGCTTGATGTCGACCAGCCGACGGCCGACATCGGCGGGGATCAGGTTGAACAGCTTCTCGGCCAGCGGCGTGAACCGCCGCACGCGCAGATCCGACCCGAGCATGACGACGGCCATCTGCCCGCTGCCCATCAGGTTGACGAGGTCGTCATTGATCCGGTGCAGATCGGCGTTGCGGTTGTTCAACTCGTCGTTGACGGTGGCCAGCTCCTCGTTGCTCGATTGGATCTCTTCCTTGGAGGTCTCCAGCTCCTCGTTGGTGCTCTGCAGTTCCTCGTTGGCCGACTGGACTTCCTCGTTCGCGGACTGCAGTTCCTCGTTGGCGATCTCCTGCTGCTCGATCACCGATTGCAGGTAGGCGCGCGTGGCGGCGAGTTCCTGCTCGAGGCGGGAGCTGTCGGTGTCGGCGTCGATGGCGGCTGCAGGCTCGCGCAGCGATCTCGCCTGGGCGTTCGCGGCTCCCGCCTCGTCGAACAGGACCAGGAAGCCCTTGTCCTTCGCCCGGTCGTGCACCTCGAGCGGGATCACCTCGATGGCGACGGCGCGGTTGCCGTCGGTCGACTTGACGCGGATGCCCTCCTGGCGCACCGGAGCGCCCGACTCGCCGGCCCGCAGCACGGCTGCACGCACGGCGACGAGCAATCCTTCGCGCAGCATCTTCAGCAGGTTGAGGCTGGCCTTGCCGGGCGCCGGCGCCAGGTAGGGACCGGTGTCGCCGCGGTACTGCAGGATGTCCAGCGCCGGCGAGACGACCACGCCGGGCGGAGCGAACCTGTGCAGCAGCAGGCGATCCGCTTCCCGGGGCAAATCCGCCGCATCGCGTGGGCGCGCCGCGATGGGCACGAACGCAGACCGCGCCTCGCCACCGTGCTGGACCGGGAACTGGCCGGGCCCCGCGTCGGAGCCCGCCTTCTTGGCGAAGATCTTGTGCTTCTGGTCCTCGGTTTCGAACAGGTCCCGGTATGCGCCGATCGTCTCCGAGCTGCCGAGCCACAAGCAGCCCGCCGGCTTCAGCGCGTAGTGGAGCACCGGCATGATGCGCTGCTGGAGCACGGGCTCCATGTAGATCAGCAGGTTGCGGCAACTGATCAGATCCATGCGGGAGAACGGTGGATCCGCCAGCACGTTGTGCCGCGAGAAGACGCAGGCATCGCGGATGGCCTTGCTGATCCGGTAGCTGCCGTCCACCTCGACGAAGAACCGCCGCAGGCGTTCGGGCGAGACGTCTTCGGCGATGTCCTTCGGATAGACGCCGGCGCGGGCCTTCTCGATGGCGGCGGCGTTGATGTCGGTGGCGAAGAGTTGGAGCGCAGCGGTGCTGTCGGCGGCCGCCGCGACCTCCGCGAAGGCGATGGCCAACGAGTACGCCTCCTGCCCGGTCGAGCAGCCGAGCGTCCAGAGCCGCACGGGATCGGCGCGCGCCTGCAGCAGGCGGGGGAACACCGTGCGCTTCAGGCTCTCGAACGCCCCGGGATCGCGGAAGAAGCTTGTGACGCTGATCAGGATGTCCTGGTAGAGCGCCTCGACCTCCTCGGGTGTGCGGCGCAGGAGCGCCACGTACTCGTCCAGGCCCTGCACCTTGCAGAAGATCATGCGGCGCGTGATCCGCCGGTACAACGTGTTGAACTTGTAGTGCGTGAAGTCGACGCCGGTGGCGCCATGGACCACTTGCAGGATCTGGGCGAGGTTCGGCTCGTCGTGCGTGCCGCTGGCCACGGCCTCCGGCACCCCGTACGGATGCTGGCCGATGCGCACGATCTCGCGCGCGATCGCATCCGGTGACAACACGAAGTCCACGCAGCCCGACGCGACGGCGCTGCGCGGCATGCCTTCGTGCTGGGCGGTGGCGTCCTGGGCGAGGGTGATGCCACCCTCGGCCTTGATCGCTTCGAGCCCGAGCGTGCCGTCCGAAGCGGTACCGGACAGGACCACGCCGATGGCCCGGTGTCGGCGGTCCGCCGCCAACGCGCGGAAGAACTGATCGATCGGCCGGTGGATGCCGCGGCCTTCGCGCTGCAGGAGCTGCAGTCTGCCCCGCGCGATGACCATGCTGCGGTCGGGCGGGATCACGTAGACATGATCCACCTCGACCGTCGACTCGCCGAGCACCTCCGTGACCGGCATCTTGGTCGCGCGCGACAGGATCTCGGCCAGCGCACTGGGGTGGGACGGCGCCAGGTGCTGCACCAGGACGAACGCCATGCCGGCGTCGGGCGGCAGCGCCGTGAGCAGCTGCGTGAAGGCTTCGAGCCCGCCGGCCGACGCGCCGACGCCGACGATCGGGAACGACGGGCCCTGCTCGCGCGCATCGACCGCGGCCTCGACGACCGCGGCGGGAAGCTCGGGGTCGGAAGACCGGTCCGGTGTCGTCATGGTCATGGCAAGGCTGCCTCGGCAGCGCCTGGCCGCTGCGGATCCGGCTGCCCGGATGCCTCGCTGGTCGCGTCCCCGTGGAGCGGCAGGGTCTCGCCGCGCCAGCGCGGCAGCGAGACTTCGAACTCGCAGCCACCGCGGGCATGGTTCCGCAGCGAGATCGTACCGCGATGGTGCTCCGCGATCCGCCGCGCGATCGCCAGACCGACACCGGGACCCGCAGCCCTACGCGACCCGCCCGGCTGCTGGAAGAACCAGTCGAACATCGACTCGAGCTGCGCCGGCGCGATGCCCGGGCCGTGGTCGCGAACGCGAAGCAGGACCGACCCGCCGCGCACGTCGACCCGGAGTTCCACGTGTGCTCCGCGCGGCGTGCGGCGCACGGCGTGGCGCAGCAGGCTCTCGATCATCGCCTCGAGCAGGACCGCATCCCCCAGCACTTCCGGCGCGAGATCCTCGTCATCCGACTCCGAGAGCGTGGTCGTGACACCCACACCGCGACCGCGCGCCACGGCCTGGCACCGGCGCACCGCCTCGAGCACCGAGTCATGCATCGGCACGGGAACGTGGCGACTCGTGTCCCCCGGCACGAACGGACCCTCGAGCCGCAGGAAGCCATCGACGAGCGCGGACGAGTGCAGCACCTGGTCCACGATGCTCCTCGCCGTGTCCTTGACCACCACCGGGTCGTCGCAGCAACCGAGGATCAGTTCGGCCTGGCTCAGCACGATCGACAACGGCGATCGGATCTCGTGGGCGAGGTTGGCGACGAAGCGATCCTGCGCGATCGGCAGCTGTTCGAGCCTGGCCTCGATGTGTTCGTACTCTGCACGCTGGGCCTCGACCTGCGCCGCATGGCGATGCAGAGCCCACCAGGCCGCCGCCGTGGCCGCCACGGCACCGGCAAGGACCCACCGTGCAGCCGCGGATGCCTCGCCCCAGGCGAGCGCGGCCGCCAGCAGGACGAGCACGAACGCGCCCACCAGGACCCACCGAAGCGTCCGCAGAGAGCGCGAGGCCCTCATGTGACGGGGCCTGCTCGGGACGGGGCGACTCCCTGTTCGTCACCGCCGGGCCGAACCGTGTGCGCGAATCGATAGCCACTGCCGACGATGGTCTCGATGTGTCGGGTGGGCGAACCGCGATCGACCTTGCGCCGCAAGCTGGAGACATAGACGTCGATCACGTTGCTGCTCGATTCGTAGTCGACGCCCCAGACGCGTTCGCTGATCATCGTCCGGGTCAGCAGCTTGCCCGGGTTGCGCATCATGTACTCGAGCAAAGCGAACTCCTTCGTCGACAGCTTGACCGCCGCACCGCCGACGGTGACACGATGCGCGTCCACGTCCATGTGCAGCTGCCCCGACTGCAGCATCACACCCTCCGCCGCCTTCGAGCGACGCAGCAGGCTGCGCAGGCGGGCCAGCAGTTCCTCCTGCTCGAACGGCTTGGTGAGGTAGTCGTCGGCGCCGGCGTCCAGGCCGCGGACCTTGTCCGATGTCGCAGTCCTGCCCGTCAGCATCAGGATCGGGGTGACGACCTTGCGCCGGCGCAGTCTCCGGCACAGGTCGACGCCGTCACGATCCCCCAGCACGACGTCGAGGATGATCACGTCATGGCGCTCCACGACCGCGATCTCGTCACCCTCGTCGAACGTGGATGCGACATCGACGACGTGACCCTGCTGCTCGAGACCGACCTTGATCGTTTCCGCGAAGTGACTGTCGTCGTCGATCAGCAGCGTGCGCACGGGCTCCTTGGCAAAGCACGGAGGAGGTCTCCGCCACCCCGCACGATATCCGATCCCGAGCACCGGGGCCAGTCGCGGCACGGCGACCATGGAGGCGAAGAAAACCGAGATCCATCGCCAGGCTGCGCCGCTAGCCCGAACACGCCAGCGGCGCCCCGGTCGGCACCATCCTGCTCGCCGGCGGCAGGTCTTCGTCGCCGCGCCATCGCGGCAAGGTGAGCTCGAATTGGCAGCCGCCACCGGGCGGGTCGCGCAGCGTGATCGAGCCGCCATGGTCCTCGGCCACGCGCCTCGCGATGGCGAGGTCGAACCCGGCTCCCGAAGACGGTGCGGTCAGCCCAGGAGCCCGCATGAACCACTCGAACACCGACGCGATGTCCTCGACGGCAGTCCCGGCGCTGACGTTGCGCACCCGAAGCAAGATGGCCTCGGATCTGACCAGGACCTCGACGTGCACGCGCGAGCCGCGCGATGCCAGGCGCACGGCGTTGCGCAGCAGATGCTCGAACATCGCTTCGAGCAGCACCGCATCGCCCAGCACCTCGAGGGGCCCATCGCCATTGCTGGACTCCGCCAGCCGCAGCACCACCTTGATGCCCTGATCGCGAGCCATGGACTGCGAACGCCGCGCGGCTTCGACGACGAGGTCGTGCACGTCGACCGGCACGTGACCGCTCGTCTCGGCATGCGCGAACGGTCGCGCCAGGTGGAGGAAGCTGTCGACCAGCTCGGACAGGTGGCGGATGTCGGCGTCGATGCCCTTGGCGTGCGCCTGCACCGCGGCGGAGTCGAGGCTGCAGCGCCGCAGCAGGTCGACTTGCACGAGCACCGTGGCCAGCGGCGTCTGCATCTCATGGGCGATGTTGCCGACGAAGCGCCCCTCGAGGTTCGCGAACTCGACGAGCTTCGCCCGTCTCTCGTCGAGCTCGGCCCGCAGTGCCGCGAACTCGGCCCGGGCCGCGGCGAGCCGCGTGGCCGCCCGCGCCAGCAGCGCCCAACCGAGTGCCACGAGGGCCAGCAACGACCCGGCCACCGTCGCGACGGCGCGCGGCGGCACGTCGCCGAGCACGCCAAGCATGGCCAGCGTCGCAACCGCAACGACCAGCGCCAAAGCGGCCGCTAGCAACCACCCCAGGGCGCGTGGTGAGGTCCCGGTCTTCACTTGGTGCCGGCGTTGGAGGCCCCGCCGTTCGCGTCGGGTGGCTCGAGGAAGCGATAGCCACTGCCGATGACGGTCTCGATGTGCGGATGGGCCGAGCCGCGATCGATCTTGCGGCGCAGGCTGGAGACGTAGACGTCGATGACGTTGCTGCCCGCTTCGTAGTTCATGTCCCAGACGCTCTCGCTGATCATCGCGCGCGTCAGCAGACGCTTCGGGTTGCGCATCATGTACTCGAGCAGGGCGAACTCCTTGGCCGACAGCTTCAGCTCGACACCACCGCGCGACACCCTGTGTTCCTGCAGGTCCATGACCAGATCCCCCGATCGCAGTGTCGCACCCTCCGTCGCCTGCGAGCGGCGCAGCAAGCTGCGCAAGCGTGCCAACAGCTCACCGGTCTCGAACGGTTTGCCCATGTAGTCGTCGGCCCCGGCATCGAGACCGGCGATCTTCTCCGTCGTCGAACCGAGCGCGGACAACATGAGGATCGGGGCCGTGATCTTCTGGCGGCGCAACTGTCGGCACAGCTCCACGCCATCACCATCGGGCAACATGACGTCGATCACGATCGCGTCGTGGTGCTCGATCACGGCCGCCTCGTCTCCATCCCGGGCATTGCCGGCGACATCGACACTGTATCCCTGTTGCTCCAGGCTGGCCTTCATGGCCTGCACCAACCTGGTGTCGTCATCGATGAGAAGGATGCGCATGCGTCGCCAACGAGGCGCATGAGTATAGAGGCCGACCCGCCCGGTTCGGGCGTGCCCCCGGCCAACTTGCGGAAGATCGAGCGGAACCTGCCGGCTCGTTGGTCGTGCCGTCGAACACGATGGCGCCGGCCATCGCCGAGCCGGACGGGTGCTGCTGCGGAGTGTGTCATGACGAATCGGGCCACTGCTGGGAACGGCGATCCATGCCTTCGATGACGCCGGAACGGCTCGAGGCTCGGGCGTAGGCATCGCCGCTGAGATCGCCGTGAAATCCCAATGAGATCCGCTTCATGCCAGCAGACGTCGCACGGTCCCTCGGTCACGGCGACCTCACACCCATTTCATTCCGAACTCACGGCCGTGTTCTACGAGTGTGCGCATGCTCGGTTGCGGGTGCGCGCCGCGAAGGCCTGCGCACACGCGACCAATGTGCTTCCGAGCGTCGCCAGACACCTGGCGCCGCTCTTCCCCCGCGAACCTCCGACAAGCAGACAACCAATCATGGGCCTCATCCTCCTCATCGTCCTCGTCCTTCTCCTGCTCGGCGGCCTGCCGGCCTGGCCACACTCGAGGCAATGGGGCTATGCCCCGAGCGGCCTTCTCGGCGCCGTGCTCGTCGTCGTGCTGGTCCTCGTGCTGCTCGGTCACATCCCGCGCGGCTTCTGAGCCGGTCCCCCATCTTCAACCCACGCGACCATCGCCCATGAGACTCCTCGGCTCCCTGTTCCTTCTGTTCCTCGTGCTCGTCGCCGTCGGCTACGTGCAAGGTTGGTTCGCGATCAACACCTCCCACGCCGGCGGCAAGCAGGGCGTGGCGATCACCGTCGACGACGACAAGATCGCCGACGACGCCGCGTCGGTGAAGCACACGCTGGGCATCGGCAAGGCCGAGCAGGGCGGGTCTGCCGAAACGAGTGCGAGCGACGTCGAAGGCACGATCACGCTCGTCGATCTGGCTGGCCGCGACCTGACCGTGACCGTCGCTACCGAGACGATCGTGCAGCACGTGCCCACCTCGGTGGCCGTCACCAGGGGCGGCGCCGCCGTTCCGTTCGAGCAGCTGCGCGCGAACATGCGCGCCCGGTTCTCGTTCGAGAAGACTGGCGCATCACGCCACCTCGTGCGCGTCGAGCTGCTGCCATGATCACGCCTCCCACGGCTGTCATGACCGAGCGGCACGGCAACCCGGCCGGCCCCGGCCGCGCGGCACACGTGCCCGCCGCGCACGCGGTGGCCTGTCGCGATGCGCTCCCGGAGTTCGTACTGCGTCGCCCGCGCCCAGGCGAACGGGCGTGGCGCGCGTTGGGTCTGCCCCTGGTCCTGACCGGCACCGCCCTGCTGCTGGCCTGGCTCGTCTACGTCGTCGACGCTGCGACACAGCCATGGTGATGCTCGACACCCGGTCTACCGCGGGGGCCGGATGAACGGGGCTCTCACGCCGATCTCACGTTCCCGTCACGAGCCAACCATACGGTGCAGGTGCACCGCGGCGAGCGCGACGCTTCTTCCACAGAGGTCCACCATGCCCCAAGCAGTCCATGCGCTGTCGATCCTCGTACGGAACGCCGGTGCGCCCACTTCGCCCGGACAGAGCGCCACGCACCGGCACGACGAGATGGAGCCGAACGTGCTCAGCATGCCGTTGTCGCCGGTCCGCACACGCCCGCCGATCGAAGCCGTCTGGACCGACGGCAAGCTGGAGCCGGCGGCGCGCCGGTCGACGGACTGGACGACCATGGTGAAGCGCGGCGTCGACCTGATCGGCGCCGGCGTCGGCCTGTGCACATTGCTGCCCGTGCTGCTCGGGTGCGCGCTGGCAGTCAAGCTGACGAGTCGAGGTCCCGTGCTCTTCCGACAGATGCGTGTCGGCAAGAACGGCGCGGCCTTCGCCTGCCTGAAGTTCCGCACGATGCGAGTCGGTGCGCACGCGCAACAGGAGCTGCTGCGCGGTGCGAGCACGCAGGATGGGCCGGCGTTCAAGGTGCCCAACGACCCGCGCGTGACGCCCATCGGTCGCCTGCTGCGCAAGTTCAGCCTCGACGAGCTGCCGCAGCTGATCAACGTGCTGGCAGGGGACATGAGCCTCGTCGGTCCACGCCCACCCATCCCGAGCGAGGTGGAGAAGTACTCGTGGTGGCAGCGGCGACGCAGCTGCGTCAAGCCGGGCCTCACCTGCGTGTGGCAGGTCTACGGCCGCAATCGCGTCTCGTTCAAGCGCTGGGTCGAGATGGACCTCTACTACATCGACAACTGGTCACTGTGGCTCGACCTCAAGCTCATCGCACACACGGTGCGGGTCGTGCTGCGCGGCACGGGCATGTGAACGGCGGCCGCCGCGCTCGTCGGCTGCTTGCTTCGCCGTGGGGATGAAGCGCCGTTCACCCGCATTTCACGCGTCGGTCACGCGCACCTCGTAGCCTCTCGAGGGTGCCGCGGCCGTCGGCCGCGGCCATCCATTTCGCTGGAGGACTCCCAGATGTTGCGTGCAGCAATCGCCTTCCTGATCCTGGCGATCATCGCCGGCTCGTTCGGCTTCACCGGTCTGGCCGGCACCGCGTCGTGGCTTGCGCAGGTGTTGTTCGTCGTGTTCCTCGTGCTGTTCGCGGTCGGACTGCTGGGCAGACGGCGGGTGCAGACGTGAGGCCCGCGATCGATGTGCGGCGGGTGAGCGCGGCGAGCGATCAGGCGGCGCGCGACAGCCAGACCCCGACCCCGGCCGGGCCCCGCGATGCCGACCAGCAGATGTCGGACGTGCGTGAGGCCTTCCGCCTTCGGCGCATGGCCCGCACCCAGCGTCACCTCTACGGGTTCTACATCGAGCACAATCTGCTCGACGAGGCGCAGAGTTCGCGGCGCCTGGTGCTCGAGCTGCTGCGAGCCGCCCGCATGCACTGGCGCCGAACGCTCTGCATGACCCCATGATGCGGGATTGGCGCCGGCGGCTCGCGCGTCGGGGCGTCGCGTGAAGTGGACTTCACGGGCATTTCAATGCGTCTTCATGCGCCTCATGTAGACGAGGGAACAAGCGAGTATCGGGGGGACATCGGCATGCAACCATTGCTTCGCAACCGGTCGGGCTGCCCGCAACGGCAGCGCCCAGGTCGATGTCCCACCCGAGGCCCGTGTCCCGACCAGGACCTGCAAGCGGAGGATCCCACGATGCGCGTCGCCGAACGAATGACGGAGCACCTCATCAGCTGCGCCGCCGCCGATTCTCTCGCCACCGCAGCAAGACTGCTCCTCGACGAAGACTGTGACTGCGTGCCAGTCGTCGACCACGGCGGTCGCGTGCGCGGCATGCTCACCGACCGCGACATCTGCATGGCGGCCTTCAAGACCGGCAGAAGCCTCGCCGAGCTGCGCGTCCGCGACGCCATGGCGAAGGACGTCGCCAGCACGCGGCCGTCGGCTTCCCTCGCCGCGGCGGTGATGGTCATGCGCAGCCGCGGCATCTGCCAGCTGCCCGTGCTCGACGCCCAGAATCGCATGATCGGACTGCTGCGCTGCAACGACCTGCTCAGCTGGGTCGACGACGGTGACGCCCACGGCGGCGGCGAACCGGCCACGCCAATGGCGGCCCCTGCTGCCGCGCCGCACTGCGCGCAGTCGTAGTCGATCCGGTCGACGCCCCACCCGCGCGCGATCGGTGTCGAACTCGTACGTCAGCGCTCGAAGCCGTGCGCGAGGTCCGTGATGTGCCCTCGCCAATACGGCCGCGGGCCCTCGGGCAAGAGCCACGCCACTTCGCCGTCGAGCGGCACACGCATGCCGGACCGCTGCGCGAAGTTCCAGAAGCGCCCCTGCCACGGCGTCGGCACGGACTCTGCGCCGACCAGACGCCCGCGCGCCTCGGCCGAGACCGTGTCGACGAGACCGTGATCGTCGAAGTGGAACAGCAGGCTCACTTCGACGTCCCCATCGGCGAGCGTCGCGCGGGCCGAACGTTCGTCGACACCGCGCCAGCGCACACCCTGGCTCGGCAGCAGCGCCGTGGGATGCCACACCGCCTCGGCGAGGTAGCGCATGAGTTCACCCACCGCGAGGTCGACGCCACCGCGCTGGTCGGCCACGGGCCAGAGCCCGAGCACGGCGGCCCGCAGCACGCCCTGCCCCGCGACGTAGGCGTCGTGCACCGACACGCCGAGGCCCGGCAGCAACCTGATGCGCGCGTCCCAGACGAAGCCCGGCGGTCGCGCGCTGATGCGCTGCGTCGACGTGAAGGCACGCCAGTTCGGCCGCTGCCGTCCCATGTCGAACGTGCCGGTGTGTTCGACGTGCACGGCCGCCGCCATGGCCTGTCGCGGCTGCAGCACGGCGCGCAGGTACCGCTGCACAGGGGCGGGCAGGCCCTCGAGTTCCAGCGGGTCGTACGCGGTCGGCGTCACGGGTCGCTGCGCCGCGGCCAGTCGATCGAGCAACTCGCGGGTCGACGAGCGCCAGCGCACCCCACCCCATGACACGAGCAGCGAGGCCACGGCGGCCACGGTGAGCAGTACCCAGAACACCACCATGCCGTTCCTGCGCACGGTCGTCGATCGGGCGACGACCCGCGGCCCCCGACTCTAGCGGCCGACACCACCGCCTTCGCTGCGCCGAACGGCGTAGGCGCACACCGCCGCGCCGTTCACTCGTAGCGCAGCGCCTCGATCGGATCCAACGTCGCGGCCTTCCACGCCGGCCACAGGCCGAAGAACAGGCCGACGCTGGCCGAACCCGCGAACGCGAACAGGCGCGCCCACATCGGCGTCGCGGCCGACAGCGACGGCACCAGCATGCCGACCAGCGCCAGCAGGCCCTCGGCGACGAGCAGCCCGGCGAGCCCGCCGATCGCACACAACACCATCGCCTCGACGAGGAACTGCCCCATGATGTCCCTGCGCCGGGCGCCGACGGCCTTGCGCAGGCCGATCTCGCGCGTGCGCTCCTTGACGGACACGAGCATGATGTTCATGACGCCGACGCCGCCGACGAGGAAGCCCACCGTCGACAGCAGGAACATGACCGCGAGCGTCGCGAAGACGATGTCGTCGAAGGACTTCACGATCGTGTCGGCGGTGCCGATCTCGAAGTTGTTGTCCTCGTTCCAGCGCACCTTGCGCTGCCGCCGCAGCACCTGCGCGATCTCCTCGATCGCGTCCTGCAGCTTGCCGCTCACGGAGCGAGCGGCGATGAAGTGGTCGTCGAGCCCCGGATAGAAGCGCAGGATGGTGTAGTAGGGCGCGAGCAGCTGCGTGTCCTCCTCGTTCTGGCTGCCGAACGGGCCTTCGAGCCGCTTCTCGAGCGTGCCGATGACGGTCAGCTTGCGGCCGCCGACGAGGATCTCCTTGCCGATCGCGCCGCCGTTGGGGAACAGCGCCTCCGCCGCCGCGTAGCCGAGCACGACGACGGACGCCCGGTGCTGGTTCTCCTGCTCGGTGAAGAACCTGCCCTCGGCGAGCACGCGGTTGGCGACATCGGCGTTCTCCGGGAACACGCCGCGCAGCCGCGGCGAGTCGATCTCCTCGCCCTTGTAGCTGGCCTTCTTGAGGAAGCCAGGCGCGGCGACGCCCGGCGACACGACCTCGACCGACGGACACTGGTCGCGGATCGCCCAGGCGTCCTGGAGCCGCAGCGGCTTGCGCAGCCGCATCTCGCGCGACATCGGGCCGATGTTCACGAACGGCAGCCGGTAGATGTAGATGTTGTTGGTGCCGAACTGCTCGACCTGGTCGACGACGGACTGGCGGAAGCCGTTGAGCACGGACGCGACCGTGACGACGAGCAGCACGCCGATGAAGATGCCGAGCACCGTCAGGAACGAGCGGAAGCGGTGCGCCACGAGCGTGTCGAGCGCGAGGCGCACGTTCTCGACCGTCGCGATGACGAACTTCGGCGGGTTCATTCGGAACGCAGCGCCTCGATGGGATCGAGCGCGGCCGCGCGCCGCGCCGGGTGGATGCCGAAGAAGACGCCGATCGCGGTGCAGATCAGGAACGACGTCGGCGGCGCCCAGGCCGGGAAGCGCGCCGGCAGCGGCGTGTAGGCGCTCAGCAGCTCCGACGCACCGAACGCGATGGCCACGCCGATGGCGCCGCCGAGGCAGGACAGCAGCACCGACTCGATCAGGAACTGCTGCACGATGTCGCGCTGGCGCGCGCCGACGGCCTTGCGCACGCCGATCTCGCGCGTGCGTTCGACGACCGAGACCAACATGATGTTCATGATGACGATGCCGCCGACGACCAGCGAGATGCCGACCACGAACAAGGCGACGCTGAAGATCGTCTGCGTCAGGCTGCGCCAGAGGTCGTTGATGCCCTCGGCCGTCAGCATGCCGAAGTCGTCGAGATCGGCCGGCCGCAGGTGGTGGCGCGCCCGCATCACGGCGCGCACCTCGTCCATGGTCGCAGCGAGCTGGCCGGCGTCGACCGCCTTGACGCTGATGTTGACCGACCTCGTGGTGCCGAACAGCTTGCGGTGCAGGCTGAACGGGATCTTGATGTAGTTGTCCTGCGAGAAGCCGAGGAACGAGCCCTTCTTCCTGGCCGTGCCGACGACCTGCAGCGCCTGGCCCCGCACACGGATCTCCTTGCCGATCGGATCGACGGCCGGGAACAGCCGCTCGACGACGTCGCTGCCGAGGAACGCGACGGGGGCGGCCCGGTCCTGCTCGTGCTGCATCAGCATGCGCCCCTGCTCGACCTCGTAGGGTTCGATCTCGAGGATCGCGGGCGTGATGCCGCCGATGTCCGTGTCGCGGATCTCGTTGTCGCCGCGCTTGAGATCCCGCGTCGCGTGCTGCTCCCACGCGACGACGTCGGCCGACGGGCAGCGTTCGGCGATCGCGCGCGCGTCGCTCGGCAGCAGCCGCTTGTTGCGCCGGGCGGCGTCGAGGAAGTCCTGGCGGTTCGTGATGAGTCCGAAGCGCTGCACCGTGAACACGCCCTTGCCGAGGTTCGACAGCTTCTCCGAGACGTAGAGGTTGAGGCCGTTGATGACCGCCGCCGTGGCGATGATCGACGCGATGCCCATGATGACGCCGAGCAGCGTCAGGAACGACCGCAGGCGGTTGGCCCAGATCGACTCCAGCGCCAGGCGTGTCGATTCGACGACGTTCACGGCGCCCGCACCTCGGCGATGCGTTCGTCGCTGGCGATCGCGCCGTCGCGGATCGTGACGATGCGGCGCGCGTGTTCGGCGATCTCGCGTTCGTGCGTGACGACGACGATGGTGTGCCCCTGCTGGTGCAGCTTGTCGAACAGCACCATGATCTCGTTCGACGTCTTCGAATCGAGATTGCCGGTCGGCTCGTCGGCGAGCAGCAGCGCGGGGTTGGTCACGAGCGCCCGCGCGATGCTGACGCGCTGGCGCTGGCCACCCGAGAGCTGGTTGGGCCGGTGGTCCATGCGATCGGCGAGGTCGACCTGGCGCAGCGCTTCGATCGCGCGCTGCCGGCGTTCGGCGGGCGGCACCGAACCGTAGATCAGCGGCAGCTCGACGTTGCGCTGCGCCGACGCGCGCGGCAGCAGGTTGAACGTCTGGAAGACGAAGCCGATCTCGCGGTTGCGGATGCGCGCGAGTTCGTGTTCGGGCAAGCTCGCGACGGGCTGGCCGTTGAGCCAGTACTCGCCCGCCGACGGCGTGTCGAGGCAACCGATGAGGTTCATGAGCGTCGACTTGCCCGAGCCCGACGGACCCATGATCGCGACGTACTCGCCGCGTTGGATCGTGAGGTCGACGCCGCGCAGCGCGTGTACGGTCGTCGAGCCCATCTCGAACGTTCGCGTCAGGCCCGTGGCCCGGATGACCTCGCCGGCGGCGGGCTGCGTGGTGTCCGGCGTGTCGTTCGTGGCGTTCACGGCCGCTTCCGCACGATGCGCTGGCCGACCTCGCTCTGGCGCTTCTCGTCGATCGCGAGGTGATCCCATTCCTTGATCGTGCGCAGGGCCTGGTAGGGACCGCTGACGACCTCGTCGCCGGGCTCGAGTCCGGCGAGCACCTCGATGTCCATCTCGCCCGTGATGCCGGTCTTGATCGGCCGGAAGTGCGCCCTGCCGTCGTGCCACAGGAACACGCCTTCCGTCTCCTCGAGCCTCTGCCGCTGCGCCGCGGTCAGCGGGTGCTTCGCCTCGTCGCCCTTTGGCTCAGGCGGCGCAACGTAGTGACCCTCGGCGTCGAGTTCGATCTCGCGCGCCGTCAGCGCCTGCAGCGGCACGACCAGGCAGTTGGTGCGCGTCGCCGTCGTGATGTCGGCCGTCGCCGTGAAACCCGGCCGCAGCGCCGCGGGCGGCGACTGCAGGCGCACGACCACCTTGAAGTCCTTGCCCTCCTGGTTGGCGCCGGTCGTCGCCTGGATCGGGCTCTGGCCGATCTCGGTGACGATCCCGGCGACCTTGGTGTCGCGCATCGCGTCGACCTCGACCTGCGCCACGGCACCGAGCTGCACGGTGACGATGTCCGCCTCGTCGACCTGGATCTCGGCCTCGATGACGGACATGTCGGCGATCGTCATCAGCGTCGAGATCGGGTTGCTCTGGATTCCCGGCACGGCGCGTTCGCCCTTCTCGACGTTGAGCTTGGTGATGAGCCCCGACAGCGGCGAACGGATCACGGTCTTGCCGAGCATGTCGGTCACGCGCGCGAGCGTTGCCTTGGCCGCATCGACGCGGCTGCACGCGGCCTCCTTGGTGGCCTTGGCGGCATCGACGCGCGCCGCGACGGCGCGCAGGTTGGCTTCGGCCTGCTCGATGCGGGCTTCGCTGTACTCGAAGCGCTTCTGCGCCAGCCGCGCCTCGGCCGCGGCGATCTCGTACTCCTCGCTGCCGACGAGGTTGGACTGGTAGAGCTCCTCCTTGCGCTTGAACGACGCCTCGGCGCGGTCGCGCGTCACGCGACCCTGTTCGAGCTCGAGCTTGACGCCCGCCAACGCCGTGCGCTCGCCGGCGAGATTGGCCTCGGCGGTGGCCACGCCGGCCTCGGCCGAGCGCGCGTCGGCCTCGCCGGCGCTGACCTGGGCCCGCGCCGAGTCCACCTCGGCCCGCAGCTGCAGGTCGTCGATGCGCAGCAGCACGTCGTCCTTCTTGACCGAGTCGCCCTCGCGCACGGGCAGCTCGACGATGACGCCGGCCACCTCGGCCTGGATGTCGACGAACTCCTTGGCCCGGATCTCGCCCGTCGCCGAGACGACCGAACGCAGCTCGGGCACGGTCTCGGCCTTCGCGGTGACGACCTTGGTCGGTTGTTTGGGCTTGAGCGCCTGCCAGGTGATCGAGCCGCCGATGCCAGCGACAACCAGGGTCAGTACGACGAGGGTCTTGCGTTTCATGCCGGGGGAGCAGGCGGACCGGCGAGCACCGGTCCGTCGGAGTGCGCGCGGACGGCCATCGTGGCCGACGGTCGGCCCGAACCGCCGCTCGGAACGGAGAATCCGGCATCGATCGCTGCTGGGGCAGGCGGGCGAAGCGGGATCGCCATGATCGGGTGTGCGCGCGCGGATTCCAGCCCCGGTCGGGCGGCGGCGGCGGCGGTGGCAATCCTCCCATCACACGGAGCTCACTGCGGCACGCGCGCGATCTGCAGCGAGTCGAGCCGGAACCACGCCGTGCCGGCCTTGGCAAGCAGCCCGAGCTCCAGCTCGACGGTGCGCTGGAACTCGCCGACTTCGAACTCGCAGGTGAGCTGCTGCCAGTTCTGCCGGCCGGACAGCCGCTCGCTGCGTGCGTCGTCGACCGCGAGCCGCACGCCGCCGCCGGCCTCGCCGTCCTCCTGCGGCGGCACCGCGATGCCGTCGCATCGCACCGTCGCCAGCAGGCGGTAGCGGCCGCGCGCGAGCAGCACGTTGGTGCGCCACGCCGCGCGCCGCGGTTCGTCGGCGCCGGGCTGGCAGGCGATCTGCAGCGTCGCGACGCCCTGGAAACCCTTCTTCGCGAGCACCACGTGGTCGGTCTCGGCGGCCGAGCGCCAATCCTTGAGCGCGATCGGCTTCTCGCCCGGGAACTGCAGCGGCTTGGGCTCGGGCGCGCGCACCTGGACCCGCAGGTTCTTGTAGCGCGCCTCGAGGCGGCCCAGCAGCGAACGCACGGCCGCGGCGTGCTGCACGGCGGCCGCGGCGTCGACGGCGCGCAGCTCCTTCTGCAGCCTGGCGGCCAGCGTCTCGATCGCACCCTTCCACCGGGCCGGCGCCATCAGCGGCAGCAGCGCGCGCAGCCGTTCGCGGTAGAGCTTGCGGAACGCGGGCTCGCGGTGCACGGCGCTCGCGACGATGCCCGACGGGTGCGCGAGCACGGACGCGTCGGCCTCACCGAGCAGCTGGTCCATGCCGTGCGGCAGGAAGTGCGCGCGCCCGGGCGCGGTCTCGCACCAGAGGCGGAAGTTGTTGCGGTTCTGGCTGTAGCCGTCCCAGTGGGCCAGCATCGCTTCGATCGCCGTGAAGTCGACGAAGGCCGCGATGTCGACCACCGCTTCGAGGCGCGCGGCGCGTTCGGCGTCGTCGCTGCGACAGGCCGCGAGCAGCGCGCGCAGGTCGCTGCGGTCGTCGGGGCCGTCGCCGCTGTCCTTCTCGAGGTCGCTGTCGATGTCCTGGCAGAAGCCGCCGTCGTAGAGGTTGCCGTGGCAGGTGCCGAACGTCCGCAGCAGGAACTGCCGGTCGAAGGCCTCGCGCAGCACGTAGAGGCCGAGACACCTGCCGTCGAGCGTGACGATCGCGTGCGCGACGCGCGGCGCCGGCAGGCCCGCCGCGGCGAACACCTCGTGGCCCAGCCACTCGCACAGCATCGAGTCGTCCTGCACGCCGTTGTTGAGGTGGAACCGGCGCAGGCCGTGCAGCAGGTGCGGCTCGCCGAACTTGCCGAGGTTCACCGTGAAGGCGGGGCGATCGTCGATCTCACGGAAGCTGCCGGCCGCACCCTTGAGCTTGACGCCCCCGCGCGGCAACGCGGTCTTGCCGTCGAGGCACAGCGTGGCCGGCACGTACTCGCGCGGCTTGTCGCGCAGGTGCTGCCGGTCGGTCTCGGCGAGCGTGATCTCGACGTGCACGACCTCGCCCGCGGCGAAGAAGGCGCGCGCGGGGTCGGGGTCGGTGGGTTCGGGCTTCTGCTGCGCGACGAGCAGGCCGGCGCAGGCGAAGGCGAGGAGGGAACGGAGCATCGAGGATCGAGGGCGGCCCGATCGTAGCAGCCGCGAGCGATCCGGTGCGCCTTCGGTGCGTCCCCGTCGTCCAGGGCCCACGACTGGCAGCGGTGCTCAGAGCGAGCCGAACGTGAGCGACAACGCGTTCGAACTCGTGACGGCGCTCACGTTGCCGGCTGCGTCGAACTGCACGGGCAGCACCTGGTAGCGCATGGTCCGGCCGATCAACGCCATTGCGTTCGGGATCGTCATGACCGGGAAGACGCTTCCTGCCATCGGCAGCTGGACATCGAGCAGGTCGACCGATGCCAGCAGCAGGCAACCCGGTTGGCCTTGCGGCAGCAGCGTCGCGAGCGGGATCGACGTCGCCTGCAGGCCGCGCACGCCGACGACGAGCGCGTCGTTCGGGATGCCGGTCGCGACGGCTCGGAACGTGCTGCCGAGCCACGGCAGGGAATCGGCCGCGAGTTCGACGGGCCCGCCGCTGCTCGTGCAACCGGTGCCAAGCGAGGCCGTCGACGCGGGACATTGCGGCTCGAGGCGGGCGTGGCGCGACGAGATGACTCCATCGAGGGTCGTGAACGCACCGGTCAGCCAGATGTCGCCGCTCCGGGTCACGGGACCGAGCTCGATCGGCGCGTTGCCGACCGGCCCATACTCGGACCAGTTGCTCCCGTCCCAACGTGCCATCGACGTCAACGCACTGCCACCGAGCAGGAACGCCCCGGAGACCAGCACGTCACCGTTGGGCAGCAACCGGATCTCGTCGGCCCTGCCGAGCAGTCCGGTGCCCACCGTGGACCACGTCGTGCCGTTCCATTTCCACATCGCATCGACGAGGGCCGTGGCCGACGCAGTGACCCCCGCCAGCACTTCACCGGTCGGGGCGAGCGCCAGGCATCGCACGTCGGCTACGGGCAGGCCGTTCATCGCCGTCCATACGCTGCCGTTCCAACGCACCACCGGCGCTGGGTTGGACCCGCCCAGGGTCAGCAGGCCCGCGACGAACAACTCACCGTTCGGCGCCGGCTGCAGCGCCCGGACGATTCCCGACAGGCCCGAGCCGAGCGGCACCCATGACGCTCCATTCGATCGAGCGACGACCGACGAGACGCCTCCCTGCGCAACCCATCCTGCGACGATCAGATCGCCATTCTCCAACTCGGCCAGCGGCCCGACCAGCGTCAGCCCCGACCCGATCGCCTGCCATGCAGTTCCGTTCCAACGCGCCAGCTTCTTGACCGCCTGGCCGGCCGATTCGGTGAACGAGCCGCTGATGACCAGATCACCGTTTCTCCGCTCCAGCACGTAGGAGACCTGCCCGTTCGTGCCGGGTCCGATGGCCGACCACTGCTGGCCATCGAAGCGCGCGACCTGATGCGCGGCGACGCCGCCGAGTTCGTGGAACGCACCGCAGGCGATCACGTCGCCGTTCGCCGCCTCCACCATGGCGTCGATGCTCCCGCTCGTGCCACGCACCAGCGGCGACCAGCTCGCGTTGTGCCAACGCGCGACACGCGACGCACCGACGCCTTGGATCGCTTGGAACAGACCACCGGCGATGAGGTCGCCGTTGCTCGATCGGGCGAGGTGCCGCACCTCACCGATGCTGCTGTCGCGTGGTGCGGAGCCGCCCAACGGAGTCCACGACACGCCGTCCCACCGGAGCACGCTGTCTGCCGAGGAAGGAGCCGACCCGCCGATGACGATGTCATCGTTGGGCAGGGCGGCGACGCAGTACGGGACGAACGGGGGATCCGGCAAGTAGGTCCAGGTGCCGGAAACGAACCGGGCCACCTTGTGGTAGCCGTCGCCGACGGCGACCAGATCGCCGTTTCCCAGCAACGTGAACCCGGTCACGTTGGAAGGCCAGGACCCGGGACCCGCCACCCATGTGACGCCGTTCCACCTGATCATGCCGGCGCCGCTGCCAGCCATGACGTCGCCGTTCGGCAAGACCGCGAGACACTCGACGATGACGTAGCCAGGGCCAGAACCCAGGGGCCACCACCGGTGTCCATCCCAACGCGCGACGGAACTGTTGGTCGGGAATCCGGTCAGCAGGAGGTTGCCTCCCACGACGAGGTCGCCGTTTGCCAACGTGACCATCGCCTCGACCGTGCCCTCCAACTCCCCCGGACCGACTTCGGCCCACGCGGTTCCGTCCCATCGCATGACGGCGCCCAGCCACGTCGAACCCTGCGAGAACGCGCCACCGGCGATCAGTTCGCCGCTCGGACCGGCGACGAGTGCATTGACCGCCCCGGACAAACCAGCCCCGATCGCCGAACAGGCGCCGGATGCCCGATCGATCGCGACGATGTTCTGCGCCGCGATGTCGCCGGCGAGCGAGAAGTAGCCACCGAGCACGACGACCGGGGCCGCCGGGCCCACCCCGTCGGGATCCCATTCGGTCGAAGCGAGCACACGCGGCCACGGGTAGCTCGAACCGATCGGAGCGGCGACCCCGGCAATCGGACCGCCCGAGACGGTCACCATCCCGCACTGGGCAACGAGGCTGAGTGCGGGCAGTGCCAGCGCCGCGATGGCAAGGGCCAAGCTCGAACGGGACATGGTCGGCGGCGAATAGCCCGCCGCGCCGTACCGGTAACGCAGGCCCCTCGAGGTCGTCCCCGGTCCGGAGGACTCGCAGGGCGATGCACCCCCGCAAGGCCGCTTGACGGATCCGGCGCCGCAGCTAATATCTGCCGAATCACAATGGCCAGCCGCGCTCGCAAGCCGAACCTGAAGCAGCCGCAGCAGCGCGTGCTGCCGTTCCGCCAGAACGGCGGCCGCCGCGCCGGTGCCGGCCGCAAGCCGAACGGCGACAAGGCCGGCGTCAGCCACGCGCCGCGCGCTCGGCTCGCGGCGCGGTTCCCGGCCCACGTGACCCTGAAGCTGCTGCGGGGGCTGCCGCGCCTGCGCAGCCGGCGCGAGTACGCCGCGCTGCGCGCGGCGTTCGCCGCCGGCTGCGATCGCAACGGCTTCCGCCTCACCCACTACGCCGTGCTCAACGACCACCTGCACCTGCTCGTCGAGGCGCGCGACCGCGGCGCGCTCTCGCGCGGCCTGCAGGGGCTCGCGATCCGCGTCGCGAAGGCGCTCGACAGGCTCTGGGTTCGGCGTGGCGCCGTGTTCGCGGATCGGTACCACGACCGCATCTTGAAGACGCCGCGCGAGGTGCGGAACGCGTTGCGCTACGTGCTGGCAAACGGGAAGAAGCACGCGGCGCAGGGGCGCGAGGTCAGCGTGCGGCAGGCGATCGACACGTTCACTTCGGCGCCGTGGTTCGATGGGTTCCGGGAGACGGTGACAGTGCGTGGCATCGAAGCGATGCCACGCCCTGTCACGGACGCGCACACGTGGATGCTGACGATCGGCTGGCGGCGACACGGGCTGCTCGGCGTCGACGAGATGCCGGCGGCGGGCTAGATGTTGCGCAAGGCGCTTGCGCCTGGCGGCGCAACCGCTCGCGCGACATGCGCTCGCGCCTGCGGCGCGAGCTAGATGTTCTGCAGCCGGATGGCGCCGGTCGGGCAGTTGCGTTCGCAGGCCATGTCGCGCGTGCACTCGTAGTTGTGCAGCTTCCTGACGACGTCGCCGAGCGGCACCGCGGCGTAGCCCTGCGTCACGCACGTCGCGGCGCAGATGCCGCAGTGGATGCAGGCGTTCATGTCGACGTCGAGGTGCACGTGGTCGCGCGGGCGCTGCACCATGCGGTCCTCTTCGGCGACGACCTCGGGCCGGCACAGGTAGCGCGTCAGCGGGTGCGTGGTCAGCACCTCGAGCGCTTCGCGTTCGCCGAGGCGCACGATCTCCTGCACGTCGGGCATGTCGAGCAGGCCGAGGTGCGAGACCTTCGGCTTGATGATGATCGTGCGGTCGTCGGCGTAGCGGTGCAGGTTGTGTTCGTTGAGCGCCTGCCCCATCACCTCGTAGGTCTGGAACAGGATGTGCGGCAGGCTCGCCTTGTAGGGCACCTTGGTGTGCAGGTCGCGGTGCGACAGGTCGACGCCGATGACGAGGTCGGCGCGCCGCGCGCGCGCGATGCGCAGCGCCAGCGTCTCGGTCATGCCGCCGTCGACGTAGTGGTCGCCTTCGATGCCCATCGGCTCGAAGATCGTCGGCAGGCAGGCGCTCGCGTAGACCGCGTCGGCGACCGGCATCGTGTCGGAGCCCGGCAGGCCGAAGAACCGCGAGGCGCCCGTCGTCAGCGACATCGCGTTGCAGAAGAACGGGCGCTGCAGCTCCTCGAACGACGCGTAGGGCAGCCACTTCCTGAGCAGCTCGTGGAACGTGCGGCCCTTGTAGACCGACGCATGCCGGTAGCCGCGCACGAGGAACTTGAGCAGGTTGAGCCGGAAGTAGTCCTTGAGCGAGATCTCGCCCGCGGCGACCTCGATCTGCCGGCTCTCGAGGCCCGCCGCGTAGAGCGCGCCCATGACCGCCCCCATGCTCGTGCCGACGACTTCGTCGACCTGCAGGCCGAGCCGCTCGATCGCGCGCACGATGCCGATGTGGCAGAAGCCGCGCATGCCGCCGCCGCCGAGCACGAGCACGGTCTTGCGCGGGCGACCGAGATCGCCGTCGTCGCCGCGCAGGGCCCGCTCCATCGCGGCGCCGGCCGCGACGAACGTGCCGTCCTGGGCCATGCCTTGGTGCGGATGCGGAGTTCTCACGAGGATCGGGATGGACCGCGCCAGAACGCAGCGCAAGACCTGTCGGTCTCTAGATCGACCACGGCCAGATGTTGCCTGAAGACCGCAACCTGGAGCAGCCGACAACCTAGTACAGGGACAGGAGGACGGTTCGTGAGCATGTATTCGTGGCACCGGTTGCAGCGGCAATCGCGCGAGGAACAGCGCGCGATGCAGAACCACCTGCTGCGGCGCTACGTGCGCGAGTACCTCTACCCGTTCTCGCCCTGGTACCGCGACCTGTTCGACCGCCACGGCGTGCGCCCCGAACAGATCCGTGGCACCGACGACCTGCGCCGGTTGCCGCTGTCGTGCAAACGCGACCTGCTGCCGACGGACGAGGACCCGCAGCGCTTCAAGAAGTTCATCCTGCAGCCCGATCCCGCGTCGATCCGCGCGGCCTGGCCACTGCGCCGCAAGCTGCCGCTGCTGTGGCAGAAGTGGACACGCGGCGTCGAGGCCGTGCGCCAGACGGTGCGGCGCGAGTTCGCGCCGTGCTTCATGACGTTCACGACGGGCCGCTCGGCCGAGCCGGTGCCGTTCTTCTACTCGCCGCACGACATCGAGAACCTCAACGAGACCGGCGTCCGCCTCGTCGACGTCATGGGGCTGCAGAGCGAGTGGCGCGTCGCCAACGTCTTCCCCTATGCGCCGCACCTGGCCTTCTGGCAGGTGTTCTTCGCGGGCCAGGCGACGGGCATGATGGCGCTGTCGACGGGCGGCGGCAAGGTCATGGGCAGCAGCGGCGACCTGCGCGCGATCACGCGGCTCAAGGCCGAAGCGCTGATCGGCGTGCCCGGCTACGTCTACCACCTGCTGCGCCGGGCCGCGGCCGAGCACCTCGACCTGGGTTCGATCCGCTGCGTCGTGCTCGGCGCCGAACGGGTGCCACCGGGCCTCAAGGACAAGATCTGCCAGCTGCTGGCCGAGACGGGCGCGCACGACGTGCGCGTGTCGGGCACCTACGGCTTCACCGAGGCGCGCATGGCGTTCGCCGAGTGCCCGACCCCGGACAACGCCTACACCGGCTACCATCTCTATCCCGACCTCGCCTACTTCGAAGTGGTCGACCCGGTGACCGGCGAGGTGCTGCCCGAGGGCGAGGACGGCGAACTCGTCTTCACGCCGCTGCAGGCGCGCGCGAGCACCGTCTTCCGCTACCGCACCGGCGACCGCGTGCGCGGCGGCCTGCTGCACGAGCCGTGCCCCCACTGCGGCCGCACCGTGCCGCGCATCAGCAGCGACCTGACGCGCGAGTCGAGCCTCAAGGACCTGCAGCTGCTCAAGGTAAAGGGCACGCTCGTCAACCTCGAGGACTGCGCCATGCTGCTCGGCAGC
This sequence comes from Planctomycetota bacterium, assembly GCA_036274315.1. Classification (GTDB taxonomy): domain Bacteria; phylum Planctomycetota; class UBA1135; order UBA1135; family UBA2386; genus DASVAL01. The sequence continues at coordinate 50,972 of DASUFY010000006.1, forward strand.
ATGCCCGAGGTCGAGGAGTGGCAGATCGAATTGCGCAAGAAGGACGATGACCCGCTCGAAGTCGACGAGATGATCGTGCACCTCGCCGTCAAGGACGGCTGCGAACCCGAGGCCGCCGCGCACCGTGTGCACGAACTGTTCAGGACCCGCATCGAAGTGTCACCCAACCACGTCGAGTTCCTCGGCCTGGAGTCCATGCTGCGCAAGATCGGCATGGAGACCGAGATGAAGGAGAAGCGCTTCGTCGACGCGAGGCCCAAGCCATGAACCGAGCCACGTCCGCCGACGCCGACTGCCGCGATCTCGCGATCGTCACGGGCTACCGCACGCCGTTCTGCCGCGCCAATGGCGCGCTGCAGGGCGCCGCCGCGGCCGATCTCGCCACGCACGTGCTGCGCGAGGTCCTCGACCGCACCGACATCCGGCCCGCCGCGATCGACGAGGTCATCCTCGGTTGTGCCGGCGCCGACGCGCGCGAGGCCAACGTGGCCCGTGTCGCGGCGCTGCGCGCGGGCCTGCCCGAGAGCACGCCGGCGGTCACCGTGATGCGCAATTGTGCTTCGGGCATGGAGGCCGTGCTCGTCGCCCAACAGCGGCTGCGCGCCGGCGAAGGCGAGGTCTTCCTCGTCGGCGGCACCGAGTCGATGAGCAACTTCCCGCTCGTGATGGGCCCGGACCTGGTCCGGTTCTTCCAACGCCTCGGCAAGGCGAGGTCGGCCGTGCAGCGCGTGCGCGCGCTGGCGGGCTTCCGCCTGCGCAGCCTGAAGCCGCGCATCGCGATCGTCGAGGGGCTGACCGACCCGATCACCGGCATGATGATGGGCAACACGGCCGAGCAGGTGGCACTGCAGTTCGGCATCGACCGCGCGGCCATGGACGCATTCGCGCTGCAGAGCCACGAACGCGCGGCCACGGCCCAGCAGCAGGGGCGCTTCGCCGGCGAACTCGCGCCCATCGTGTCGCCGCCCGACTACCGCGCCGCGATCGCGGCCGACGACGGCGTGCGCACCGAACAGACGCTGCAGGCGCTCGGCAAGCTGAAGCCCGTGTTCGATCGCCACGAGGGCGACGTCACGGTCGGCAACAGCTGCCAGGTCACCGACGGCGCCGTCGCGCTGTTGTGCATGTCGACCGCCAAGGCGAAGAGCCTCGGTCTGTCGCCGCTCGCGGTCGTGCGCGGCCACGGCACCGCCGCCCTGTCGCCGGCGACGATGGGACTCGGTCCCGTGCACGCCACGCCGCCGGCCCTCGCGCGCGCAGGCATCGGCCTCGCGGACCTGGACCTCATCGAGATCAACGAGGCGTTCGCCGCCCAGGTGCTGGCCTGCCAGCGCGCGTTCGCCGACGAGGACTACTGCCGGCGCCAGGTCGGCCTGCCGGGTGCGGTCGGCCAGCTCGATCCCGCGCGGCTCAACGTCAACGGCGGCGCGATCGCGCTCGGCCACCCCATCGCCGCCACCGGAGCCCGCCTCGTGCTGACGCTCGCGCACGAACTGCGGCGCCGCGGCAACCGCTACGGACTCGCCACCCTGTGCGTCGGCGGTGGCCAGGGCCAGGCCGTCGTGTTGGAGGCCGCATGAGCACGTTGGAAGACGAGGAAGCAGCCCAGCAGGTGACCAGCACCGGGCAGGGACCCACCGGCACCGTGCACTGCACGGTCGACGAAACAGGGATCGCGACGCTGCGGCTAGGCGAGGCCGACGAAGGGGTCGTCACGCTGACGCTCGAACGGCTCGAGTCGCTCGATGCGGCGCTGCAGGCGCTGGCGCGCGACGCGCGCGTGCGCGGCGTGCTGCTGACCGGCCCCGGCCCGGGCATGTTCTGCGCCGGCGCCGACATCCGCCTGATCCAGGACATCACGACGGTGGCCAGCGGCGAAGCCGCCGCCGAACGCGGCCGATCGATCTACCAACGCTGCCAGCAGCTCCGCGTGCCCGTCGTCGCCGCGATCGAGGGCCCCTGCCTCGGCGGCGGCCTCGAACTCGCGCTGTTCTGCGACGTGCGCGTCGCCAGCGACCACCGCAGCACCCAGATCGGCCTGCCCGAGGTCAAGCTCGGCATCGTGCCGGGCTTCGGGGGCACGCAGACGTTGTCGCGCCTGGTCGGGTTGCCGATCGCCCTCGATCTGATCCTCAACGGCAAACTGCTGCGCGGCAAACAGGCGAAGCGCCTCGGTGTCGTCGACCGCCTCGTGCCGGCGCCGAAGCTGCTGGCCGCCGCGCGCCAGGAACTCGACAAGCTCGTGCAGGCCGGCCGCAAGCGGCCGCGCCGCCGGCTGCGCGGCCTGGCCTTCTGGCTCAGCCGCACGCCGCTGCGCTCGCTGGCCGTGCGACAGGCACGCAAGGCGCTGCAGAAGGGCCAGGCCCGCTTCTACCCGGCGCCGAAGGCGGCGCTGCAGTGTTGCCTCGACGCGTTCACGCAGAGCCGCGCGCGCGGCTTCGCGGCCGAGGCGCGCACGCTGGGCCAGATGATCGTCACGCCGGTTAGCAAGGGCCTCACGCACCTGTTCTTCCTGACCGAACGCAGCAAGCGGCTCGGCAAGGCCGACGGGGCGAAGGCGCTCGACCGCGCGCTGGTCGTCGGCGGCGGCGTCATGGGTGCCGGCATCGCCGGCCTCTTTGCCGGGCACGGCATGCGCGTGCGCCTGTGCGACGTGGACCTGCAGGCCCTCGCGCGCGGCAAGGCGCGGCTGCAGCAGGACCTGATCAAGAAGGTGCGGCGCCGGCACCTCGAGCGCCACGAGGCACAGGCCGTGCAGGACCGCCTGGCCGTCGGCACCGAGTGGGGCCAGCTCCAGGACACCGGACTCTGGCTCGAGGCCGTGGTCGAGGATCTCGACGTCAAGCGCAGGCTCATGGCCGAGGCCGTCGCGCGCGGTCTGCCCGCGACCGCGGTGCTCGCGACCAACACGAGTTCGCTGTCGGTGACCGCCATGGCAGCGGACGTGCCGCAGCCCGAACGCGTCGTCGGCATCCACTTCTTCAACCCGCCCGAGAAGATGCCGCTCGTCGAGGTGATCCGCGGCCGGAGCACGAGCGACGCGACGGTGGCAACGGCCTGTCGCCTCGCGATCCGGCTCGGCAAGTTCCCGGTCGTGACCACCGACTCGCCGGGTTTCCTCGTCAACCGGTGCCTGGCCCCCTACGTCAACGAAGCGGCGCGCCTGCTCGTCGAGGGCACGAGCCCGGAGGCGATCGACGCCGCGATGCTCGACTTCGGCATGCCCATGGGGCCTTGCCGGCTGCTCGACGAGATCGGCTTCGACGTCGCCGCCAAGGTCAGTTCGGTCATGCAAGCGGCCTTCCCGCAGCGCATGGAGCCCTGCGAGCTGTTCGCGGCGATGGCGGATGCCAGGGTCCTGGGCAGCAAGAGCGGCGGCGGCATCTACGGCGCCGACGGCACCGGCCGCGGCCCGGGCCGCAACATCGTCGCGACCCTGGCGCAGCGGCGCGGCACGCCGCCGCGGCAGGCCTCGCGCTCGGAACTCGTGCACCGGCTGATCTACCCGCTCGTCGACGAGGCCTACCGCTGCGTCGACGAGGGCATCGTCGCGGGCGAGGAGGACGTCGATCTCGGCCTCGTCATGGGCATCGGCTTCCCGCCGTTCACGGGCGGCATCACCCAGTTCGCGCGACGCGAAGGCCTCGCCACCGTGGTCGCGACGCTCGACGAACTGGCGCGATCGCTCGGCGCGCGCTTCCTGCCTGCCGACGGCCTGCGGCGCCGCGCCGTGAACTGATCGGTCGCGCCGAAAAAAATCAGCGAGCAAACACCGCTGGCATGGGCGGCAGCCGGAGCAGGGCGTAACCACCGCCGATCGGCGAGGTATTCTCCGGTTGCGCGCGACGGAAGCGACTGCAGCTTCTCGGCTCGGCAGGCCGATGCAGCCGGCAAGTCTGTTTGCGTTCTTTGTTGTCAGGGAGCAGGTTTGAGGTTCCAGCTCGGCATTGCTGTATGCCTGCTGGCCGGCTGTGTCGCGCAGCCGACCGCCTTGGCTCCCAGCAGCTCCCCCGGCCCGCTCGCCGCACCGGACGACGCGCTGCTCGCGCGCTGCCTCACCCACGTGCTGCACGTCGGCCTCGAACACCTGCCGCCCGCCGAGCCGATGCCGAGCGACGACGGCCCCCACGTCGAGCCGCGCACATTGCTCGCGGAACCCACGCCGAGGACGCGCGCGCGCGACAACGAAGCGGCGCCCAGGCCGCAGCTCGACGCGTTCAATCGCCACACCTGGTCGATGAGCTCGACCGACCTGTGCAACATCGACGACCCGATCGAGCGCGAGACGCTGCACTTCGTGCAGGACCTGGTGGCCGCCGACCAGCGCCGCGTGCGGCGCGAAGTCGCCATGCCGCTGCTCCAGACGCGCTACGCGGACCCCGATCGCGGCCCGCTGCTCACGAGCGAGGTCTCGCTCGTCGAGGCCCAGGACCAGTGGGTCGACGAACACGGCCAGGAACTGCTGCAGAGCTCCCTGCGACACCTCGTGCGCCGGCTGCCGCTGGCGCAGCAGCTCCAGGTCGACTTCGAGGACTTCCGGTCCGAGAACGTGCCGCTCTCCGAACCGTACCGCCAGACGCACGACGAAGGGCGCCGCCTGGGGCGCCTGTCGCTGCGCGTGCACGCCAGCGACCTGCACGACCCCATCGAGGTCGCCTACATCCGGTCCGGGATCCGCATCGCCACGAGCCAGGAGACCGGGAAACTGTCGATCGACTGGGCCCTGTCCCCTACCCTGAAGATCGAGCTGCGTGCGCGGACCGAGTACGCAACGAACGAACAACACGTGCGCGCCGACCTCGCCTACCGACCCTCGCCGACGACGAGCCTGCACCTGGCGGCCGGCGACGACATGGACTTCCTGTCGACGTCGTCGATATACAGCGTCTTCGAATCGCCGATGGACGGCGCGCCCGGCCTCGTGCTCTACGCCGTGCACATCTTCTGATGTGGCCCGGGCCGCGCGCGCAGCCCAAAGCCCCAGGACGCCCTTGCCGACGCGACATCGAACCCGGGTGGTCATGGTGGCGTTGGCGTGCGGACTCGGCGGCTGCGCGTTCTCGGCCGCTCCGAACCACGCGCGCCCCGCGATCGAGCTCGCACCCGAGACGCTCGACACCGCGCCGGTCGCGACACCCGAGCTCGAGTCGCTGACCGATCTCGGCGAAGGTCGTTCCTCGGGCGTGCTCGTCGGCAGCGGCGAAACGGTGCACTTCCAGCTGCGCCGGGTGCCGGGTTCGCGCGCGCCGCAGCCACTCGTGCTGATCGTGCCGATCCTCGCCGGCGGCGAGGACCTCATGAACCAGGTCGCGCAACGCATGCTCGACCGCGGCTTCGACGTGGCGTTCTGCGCGCGCGCCGGCTCGGCGCTCAAGGCGCCGCAACGCGCGCCCGAACTCGATGCGCTGTTCCGGCGCACCGTGCTGCACCAGCGGCTGCTGCTCGCCTGGCTGCGCGGTCCCGACCATGTTCCACCACCGGCGCTGTTCGCGCTCGGCCTGTCGATCGGCGGCATGGTCACGACCGTGCTCGCGGCGCTCGAACCCGACCTCACGGGCGTCGCGATCTGCCTGTCCGGCGGCGACCTCGCCGGTCTCGTGCTGCACAGCAGCGAGACGCGCGTGCAGTCGTGGGTCGACTGGCGCCGGCGCGAAGACGGCGTCGGCGCCGACCACCTGCAGTGGGAGCTGCATCAGTTCCTGCACCACGAGCCGCTCGCGTTCGCCGCGTCGGTGCCGACGGCGAAGGTGCTGTTCGTCGGCGCCGAGTTCGACACCGTCGTGCCTCGCCGCAACCAGGACCTGCTCTGGGAGGGCCTCGGTCGTCCCGCGCGGCTGCAGGTGCCGCTCGGCCACTACACGGCGGCCCTGGCCATCGATCCGATCCTGTCGGCCGTGGCGGCGCACTTCCGTTCGCTGCTGCCGGCAGCGCACTAGCCCCGACCGCCGCGGCCACGACGGCGGCGGGCACACCCACGAGAACCGGGAGGAACGCCGGGCCTTGCACGTTCGGTCGCGCTCCGGTCTGATGGTCGCCCCCCTTTCCAATGTAGCCCCCGGCTCGTCCACGCGCCTCCACATGGATTCTCGTATTGCCCTTGGTTCCCTGCTCCTGCTCGCCGCCACCGCAACGGCCCAGGTGCAATCGCCGATTCCAGGCCAGACCCCGCTCGTGCCGGGCCAGCCCGCGACTGGCGCAACCCCGGATCCGGACCGCCCCCAGCAGACGCCGGCGGAACAGCTCGAGGAACTGGCCAAGCAGAAAGCGCGCCTCGAGCAGGAGATCCTCTATGTGCGCGACCGCGCGGCCCATGCCAAGGAAGAGCTGAACGCCAAGCTGACGCGACACAAGCAGGACTACCGGGCGATCGACGCCGGCGTCGCCGCCACGGTGCTGCCCAAACCGACTCCGGCGCCGCGTCGCTTCGCCCAGATCGCCGGCGATGCCGAGCGCGACGCCTTCGCCCAGGACGTGCTGGCGCTCGTCAACCATCGCCCGATCACGCAAGCCCGGTTCGACCAGGTCAAGAACTACCTCAAGGACCTGCCGTCGTCCGGCGACGACAGCATGCAGTCGCAGCGCGCCCTGTTCGAGCTGATCCGCATCGAAGCCGTGGCGTCGACGTTCGAGGAGAGCGAGGGCGAGGCCCAGCTCGGCGAAGCGCTCTCGCAGCTGCAGCAGGGCAAGCCGATGGCCGACGTCGCCAAGGCGTTCGGCATCCTGACCGGCGGCCAGCCCGATGGCAGCATCGAGGTCACGCGCAACTCGTCGTTCGGCTCGCTCGTCGAACTGACCGCGTTCAACACGCCGGCCGGCCAGCAGTCGCGTCCGTTCCGCAACGCGCAGGGCTACGTCATCCTGCGCACCGACCACATCGAGAAGGGCAACTCGCCGGAACTCGACAAGGTGATCGGCAGTGCGGTGCAGATCCCCTACACCGCGGATCAGGCGATGCTGCAGAAGGCCCAGTTCGCGGTCAACGCGGGCCAGGTCGACATCGTGGTCCGTGACCAGCATGTGCTCGACATGCTGCCGCAGATGTTCCGGCCGCCGGCGAACATGCCCATTCCGGAGGGCGACGCCGCGGTCACCGACGAGGCGATCGCGCTGATGACGCGCAAGATGCAGCAGCTGCAGGCCGAGATCGACCGGCTGTCGAAGTCCGACGAAGCCGGCGCCGCGGCGCGCATCAAGGACCTCGAGCAGCAGTACCGCACCACGAAGCAGTCGCTGCAGGATGCACGCTCGGCCAAGGACCACGCGGACGGCAAGTCCGACAAGACGGATCAGCTGGTGCCGGTCAAGCAGGCCCCCGCCCCCACGAAGAAGGACTGACCTCGCGCGCCGCGCGGCGCGCACATCTCGGCCGGACCCCGGTCCGTCGTCGGCCCACCACCCATCAGCCATACCAACGAGGAGGGGGAATGGCAGCCATCCGCAGGAGCGGCGGTGTCGTCGCGTGTTTCTGGCAGGGCAAGATCCTCGACCCGAGCGACGCCGCGTTCGCCGAGGCGCTCGCCGACCGGCGGTTCCGCACGATCGAACACGCGGCCAGCGAGGAGGTGTCGGCGGGCTGGGTGACGCCGGCCGATCCGACCGGCGACAGCTTCGCGCTCGAGGACCTCGATGGCGGCGTCGGCACCTGGCTGCGCTTTCGCATCGACAAGAAGGTGTTGCCGATGAAGTGGCTGCAGATCCATCGCGACGCCGCCGAGAAGGCGCGCGGCAAGAAGCTCTCGGCGCGCGAACGGCGCGAGCTCAAGGACGATCTGACCGGCAAGCTGCTGCCGCGCGTGCTGCCGACGATCCACCTCGTCGATGCGCTGCTGTTCCACGACCGCCGGACCGTGCTGTTGTTCGCGACGAGCAAGGGCGCCATCGAGACGTTCGGCAAGCTGTTCTTCGAGACGTTCGCGGTGCCGCTCGAGCGCGCCAACCCGCTGCGCTGCGGGCTGCGAGCCGGGCTCGGCGCCGATGCGGCGCGCGCACTCGAACACATCGATCCCGTGCGCTGGCCGGATGCGGCGGCCGGCGAACCGCCGCGCGTGCGCGCGCGGCCGCAGCACGTGCCCGCACACGAACCCGAGAACGGAGTCGACGCATGAGCCAGTCACCCGACGGCGCCGAGACGCACGGCTTCCTCGGCGAGGAGTTCCTGACCTGGATCTGGTTCCGGTGGGAGACCGACGGCGGCGAGTTCACGCTGCCCGGCGGCCGCGTGGTCGGCGTCGCGCTCGACGACTTCCTCGCGTTCGCCGCTCCGAGCGACGACGAGACCGAACAGACGCTGCGCCGCGGCCTGCCGACGCGCACCGCCGAAGCGCGCACGGCGCTGCGTTCGGGACGGCGGCTCAGGAAGGCTCGCCTGCTGATCGCCGAGGGCTCGCGCCAGTGGAGCGCGACGCTCGATGCCCCGACGCTGTCGCTGGGCGGCGTCAAGCTGCCCGAGGACGCCGAGGAATGCGAGTCGGAGGCCGACCGCACGGCCGATCGGGCGGCGAACTGGCTCGCGCTGCACGAGATCGTGCAGGCGCTCTACGCGCAGTTCCTCAGGGAACGGCTGCGCGCCGACTACCTCGAGACGGCCGGCGAACAGCAGGCGACCTGGATGGCCAGCTGAGAGCACGCGTGGCGCTCACGGCGACACGGGTTCGACCGCGGCGCCGAGTCGCTCGAACAATTCTCGCAGCCACGCCGCCGTGTGAGCGGCGTGCCCGGGCTGCGGCGCCGCCACACCCCAGACCACGGCGAGCACGCGCGTCGTCTCGGGGCCCGTCTTGGTGCGCTGGGCGTCCTTGACGGCGTTGGCACACGGGCCCAACGCGTCGAACACGCTCACGAGCCCCGCCACGTCGATCGTCTGGCCGCCGAGGTTGAACACGTAGCTGCTGCCGTCGGTGGGCACGTCGACGCGCAGCGGTGCTTCGCAGCGGTCGAGGTCGACGACGCTGATCGGCAGCCCCGAGTGCAGCGACACGGCGTTGCCGGCGTCGACCGCGGCGTTGATCGAACCGAGTCGTCCGTCGCCGATCGCCGCCACCAGGTACTCGGACGAAGGCTTGCCGCGACCCGTCGGCCGGTAACCGTGCGCGCGCAGCAGGTCGCGCACGGCCGTGCGCACGCCCTCGACGGCCCGCACGGGTGCCTGCGCATCGGCGCGCAACAGCGCCCGCAGCCAGTCCGGCGACGGCAGGCTGCCGAGCGGTGCCGGCAGCTTCGCGAGCAGCGCGTGCAGCGCGAGGCCGGGATAGGCGACCGCCGGCAGGTTCACGCACCCGCCCTCGGCAGGTGCTCCATCGCGAAGCGGTGCAGCCACGCCGCGAGGTCGGCGACGTCGTGGAAGTCCGGCGCGCCGCGGCCCCCGAACGGCACGATCTCGGGCTCGGCATCGAACGGCCGCATCGGGTCGCTCGTGTCGACACCACGCCGCTGCCAGTTGCCGTGGTGCGAGAACTGCCACAGCACGCCGTGCCCCTGTGTCGAGACGAGCCGCCAGCCGAGATCCCAACGCGCCCACTGCAGCCGATCGCCGCCGACCGTGAAGTCGCCCACCTCGAGCTGCATCACCGCGTCGATGCCGAGCACGGCGCCGATGCGGGCGAATGCGGGCTCGGACCCCGCGAGCAGGCCTGCTTCGGCGAGCATCTGCCGCCCGACCGACAACGAGCGCACGTCGTAGCCGCGACTGCGCAGCGCCGCGTCGAGCCCGGACAGCAGCGACGGCCCCTGTTCGGCGTGTGCAGGCGGCAGCTGCGGCCAGACGATCACGGTCTGCGGGGCCGGTCCGAGCAGCGCCTTCGGTTCGACCTGGCCCACGCGGCAGGCCGCGAGCAGACAGAGGCACAGCGCGGCGGCATGGCGGAGCATGCGTTCATTTTCGCCGCGGCTGGCCGCAGCGCAACGGATCAACGGCCCGCGGGCGGCGCGCCGGCACCGCGGCGGCCCACACGCGGCGGCGGGGCCGGCTGCCGCGGCAGCTTCTCGTCGCGCTGCGCCGTCTGCCAGACGAATGTCGCCATGATCACGCTCGCCTGCTTCAGGTCCTCGGCCACCGCGTGGTCCCACACGTCCATGTTGGAATGGTGCGTGCGCGTGCCGTAGCTGACCTCGTCCTGGATGAACTGGAAGCCCGGCACGCCGACGCCGTGGAACGAGAGGTGGTCGGTGCCACCCGTGTCGTCGAGCGTCAACGTCGACGCACCGTGGGTGTGGAACGGTCGCAGCCAGGCGCGGAAGATCGGTGCCACGGCTTCGTTGCCCTGCAGGTACACGCCGCGCACCTTGCCCGTGCCGTTGTCGAGGTTGAAGTAGCCCGCGACGAGCGCGTGTTCGGGCTTCGTGCTCAACGTGGTGTCGACGAACTCGCCGAGATGCTCGCGCACGTAGGCGCGCGAACCGAGCAGGCCCTGTTCCTCGCCGCTCCACAGCGCGGCGCGGATCGTGCGCCGCGGCCGGATGCCGCTCTTCTGGCACCACGCGGCGATCAGCCGCGCGGCCTCCATGACCACGGCGCTGCCGCAGCCGTTGTCGGTCGCACCGGTGCCCGATTGCCAGCTGTCGAGGTGCGCGCCGAGCATCGCGAACTCGTTGCCGATCCTGGGATCGCCGCCGCGCAGGTCGGCGAGCACGTTGTAGGCGTCGAGCTCGTCCGTGAAGTACGTCGTGCGCAGCTCGAGCGCGACCTTGACCGGCCGCCCCTTGGCGAGCAGGCGGCACATGCGGTTGTAGTGTTCGACGGCGATCGTGAACTGCGGGATGACGTCGGCGTCGACGTCGCTGGCGCGCGTGCGCTCGTTGGGCGCCGCGTCGGGCCTGGCGATCGCGCTCGCGCCCTGCACGAACACGGTGCCGTAGTCGCCCTTGCTGGCGCGGTCGACGATGGCGAGCGGACGCTTGCCGTTGACGATCTCCATCATCTGCTGCCGGCGCTGGAAGCCCATGCGGAAGTCGTTCTGCGACGCCGCGGCGGCGGCGCGTTCGCGCGGTCGCTGCGTCTCGGCGCGCTGCTGGTCGGCGAGGCGCAGCAGGCTCTCGGCGTCGTGGCGTTTGCTGATGCCGTCGAACGGCTCGCTGACGTCGCGCGCGGACTCGATGAGCACGACCTTGCCGGTCAGGTCCATGGCCTTGAGTTCGTCGGCCGAGAGATCGGCGACGTTCACGACCTCGGCTTCGACGCGGCCGTCGAGGCTCGGCGACCAGACCTTGGCATAGGCGAGCACGGGCCACGGGTTGTCGCCCGTGACTTCCATCGACGCGTGTTCGCAGCGCCAGCCGCGACCGAACGGCCCCCACTTCTCGGTGCGCGACTCGAGCCCCATCTTGGTGAACGCATCGACGGCCCACTTCTGCGCGTTGCGCAGGTTGGGCGAGCCCGTGACGCGCGGGCCGTAGACGTCGCAGAGCCAGCTCAGGTGGTCCATGACCTGCGAGCGCTGCAGGCCCTCGTCGAGGAAGAAGGCGACGGCCTCGTCGTCGACGGCGTTGGGGTCGGGCGGCGTCGCGGCCGCGTCGGGACGTTGCGCGAGCAGCAGGGTCGGCAGGAGCAGGGGAAGGAACGCGGTGCGCATGCGGGACACGGAGGGCCTCGTGGGTCAAGCCTCGGGATTCGGGAGAGGCCCTGTCTACGCAGCCGGGCGGCCCGGCGCGAGGGCCCGGGATCCCGGTTACAGGAATGCTGCGGCGAGCCCGCTGCGCCGCGAGCGGCACCGCGGCGCGGCCTCGCCGGCGCCCGACGCTTGACTCCCCCGCCGCGCGCCGACAGAGTGACAAGCCGAAGGCCACCGCCGGCCGATAGCCTGTCCGTCGCATGAGCAGACTGCCCCGCCACACAATGCCGCGCGTTCTCGCCGTCGCGCTCGCGTGCCTGCTGGGCACGGTGCTGCCGCGGCTGCTCGTGGTCTGCACCCACGCCGACGGCGTCGGCTGGTTGGAGTTGGCCCACGCGCCGGGCACCTGCCACCACGACGAACATGCCTCGGCACCGGCGCACGATGGCGCCGCCACGACGGACCCGCCCACGCCGCTCGCGGCGCCGCGGCACGGCTGCGAACACACGAGCGTCGCCATCGAGATCCTGCCGGCACCGCGCCCGGCGCACAACGGCATCGTGCTGCCCGCGCCCGCGATCGCGTGGGCGGGCCCAGCGGCGTTCACGAATGCCGAGCCCGACCCGCTCGGCCTGCACCCGCCGCCGACGGGCCCACCGCGGACCGACCAGCGCACCGGGCTGCGCCGGTTCACCCTGCTGCTGATCTAGTCGACCGTTCGCCGTCGAGCGCGCAGGCGCTCGTGGTGCGCGCCCCGCGGCGCGTCGTTGCCGAACCGTTGTCGACTCCGCATGTACAAGACCCGTGCCCTGGCGATGCTGGCGACCACCGTCGCCGCCGCGTGCCATTCGTATTCCCCGGCCCCCGTCGACCTGCGCCGCCACGCGCTGGAGTTCGCGGCCCGGCTGCCCGACCCGGCGACGCTGGCGGCCTTCGGCGCCGACGCACCCCTCGGCGCGCAGATCGATCTGCAGGACGGCATCGACCTGCGCGAGGCGCGCCTGCTCGCGGTGCTGCTGAACCCCGACTGCCGGCTGGCGCGCCTGCGCGCCGGCGTCGCGAGGATCGAACGCGACCACGCCGGTCGTTGGGTCGATCCCGAGCTCGGCGGCGACTTCTCGCGCATCCTCGAAGACGTCGCACATCCGTGGCTCGCCGCGGGGCACATCGCGCTGACGTTGCCGCTCAACGGCCGCCTCGGCCTCGAGCGCGACCTCGCCGACACGCACCACCGGACCGCGCGGCTCGCGGCGCGCGTGGCCGAGGCGCGCACCGAGAACCAGCTCGACGCGGCCTGGGTCGGCTGGAGCGCGGCGCAGCAGCGCGTCGGGCTGCTGCGCGAGCAGATCGAACGCCTGCGGCAGCTCGAGACCATCGCGACGACGCTCGGCAACGCCGGCACGCTGACGCAACTGGCCGTGCGCGCGTTCCCGCTCGAACGCCTGCAGCGTGAAGGGGAACTCGGTCTCGCCGAAGCAGCGCTCGCGACCGCCGAACTCGCGATCAAGCAGCTGCTCGGTCTGCACCCCGAGGCGCCCGTGCGCTTCCTGCCCGCACTCGCCATCGACGCGCACGTCGAGGCCGGCCAACGAGCGCAGCGCCTGTTCACGAGCCCGCGCCTGCTGCTGCTGCAGGGCGCGCACGACGCCGCCGAAGCCGCGCTCGCGCTGGCCGTGCGCAAGCAATGGCCCGACCTCGTGCTGCGACCGGGCTTCGAGGAAGAGGACGCGCAGCCGCGGCTCGCGCTCGGCTTCTCGCTGCCGATCCCGCTGTTCAGCGGCAACGACGCCGAGATCTACCGGGCCGAAGCCGAACGCGACCTGCAGGCCCTCGTGCTGCGCAACGGCTACGAAGCGCTCGTACAGGAGCTCGCCGCGGACGAACTGCACCTCGCCGCCACGCTGCGCCAGCGCGCGCTCATCGACACGGAGCTGCTGCCGCTCGCGCGACAGCAGGTCGCCGACGGCCGCCGCCTCGCCGAGTTGGGCCAGCTCGAACCGCTGCTGATCCTCGATGCGCTGACGCGCGCCCACCAGGCCGAGGTCATGGCGCTCGATGCGAAGCTCGCCGAAGCACAGGCCACGATCGCCATCAACTCGCTGTTCTGGAGCGAAACGACCACCAACCCCGCCGCCGAGACCAACCGATGAACCGCGCATTGCCGTTGCTGCTGTCGTGCAGCTGCCTCGTTCCGGCGTGCCGCCGCCCCGCCGCGGCCGACGACGCCCACGACGAACCACCCCCCGCGACCAACCGCATCGACGTGCCCGAAGCAGTGCGCAGGAACCTCGGCATCGAGTTCGTGACCGTCGAACGCCGCCGCGTCGCCACCACCATGCGGCTGCCGGGTCACTTCGAGCTGCTGCCGCAGGCGCGCTACGAACACCGCACGCCGATGGCCGGACGCGTCGAGGTGCGCGTGGTGCCGCTGCAGCCCGTCGCTGCCGGCGACGTGCTCTACACGATCGACTCGCCGGACTGGCGCCGCCTGCAGCGCGAACTCGGCGAACTCGAGACCGCGTTGACCGTGACCAAGGCCCACATCGAGTCGATGCGGCCGCTGCTGCTCGCCCACGAAGCGCACGAACAGAGCCTGGCCGAGGCGCTGGTCGTCATGGCAGAACGTGTGCAGAGCCTGACCGAGACCCAGCGCAGCGTCGGCGGCCAGGCCCAGGCGCTCGCCGAGGCGCGCGTGCAGCTGGCGCAGGTCCGTTCGCAGCGCGCCGAAGCCGCCGAGAGCCACAGCTCGACCGAGGCGCGGCTCGCCGAACTCGAGGCCAACGAACGCGCCCACGCGGAACGTTCGCGCCTGCTGCTCGAGAGTGCGGCGGCCATGCTCGGCATGCAGGTCGAGCAGCTCGCGTCGTCGCCGCCCGGCGTGTCGCCGCCGGCACCGCGCTGGCGCACGCTCGGCGTGATCGAGGTGCACGCCGTCGCGGCGGGCCTCGTCGATCACCTTCCGGTCGCGAGCGGCGCCTGGGTCGAGGCGCACGAGCTCGTGTTGACCGTGACGGATCTCGGCAAGGTGCGCTTCCGGGCCCGCGGCCTGCAGAGCGACCTCGGCCGCCTGCGCGACGGTCTGCCGGCGACCATCGTCGCGCCCTCGGGTGCGGACGCCGGCGACCCGTCGATGCAGCTGACCGGGCCGCTGCAGCTGGGGCTGCAGGCCGACCCGCAGCAGCGCACGATCGACCTGTTCGTGACCCCGACGTCGGCGGCCCCGTTCGCGCGGCCCGGCATCGCCGCGTTCCTCGAAGTCGCGACCGCGACCGGCGCTGCCCCCGAACTCGCCGTACCGCTGTCGGCGATCATGCAGGACGGCCTCGCGCGCGTGTTCTTCCGCCGCGACCCGGACGATCCGGACAAGGTGATGCGGGTCGACGCCGACCTCGGCCTCGACGACGGCCGCTGGGTCGAGGTGAAGAGCGGCCTCGTCGACGGCGACCAGGTCGTGCTGGCGGGCGCCTACGAACTCATGCTGGCGACCTCGGGCACGGCGAGCAAGGGTGGTCACTTCCATGCCGACGGCACGTTCCACGAGGACCACAAGTAGGGCGCATGTTCAAGGACCTCATCGCGTTCTCGCTGCGCCAGCCGGCGATGGTGCTGCTGCTCGCAGCACTCGTGCTGGGGTTCGCGATCCACCAGATCCCGCGCATGCCGATCGACGTGTTCCCGGAGCTCAACGCGCCCACGGTCGTGGTGCTCACCGAAGCGCCGGGGCTCGCGGCCGACGAGGTCGAGCAGAACGTCACGTTCCCGATCGAGAGCGCCGCGAACGGACTGCCGGGCGTGCGCCGCGTACGCAGCTCGAGCGCCATCGGCCTGTCGATCGTCTGGGTCGAGTTCGAGTGGGGCGAGGACATCTACCGCGCCCGCACGCTCGTCGCCGAGAAGCTCACGGGCGTGCGCGAGGCGCTGCCCGCCAACGCCCACGCCGAGATCACGCCGATCACCTCGATCACGGGCGAGATCATGCTCCTGTCCGTGTCGTCGCCCGACGGCAGCCAGAGCCCGATGGCGGTGCGCGCCTACGCGGAGTTCGAGCTGCGCAACCTGCTGCTCGCGGTGCCCGGTGTGGCGCAGGTGGTCGCGATCGGCGGCGACCTGCCCGAGTACCAGGTCAACGTGCGGCAGGAACAGCTGCAGCTGTACGGGCTGACGATCGAGGACGTCGTCGACGCGGCGCGCTCCGCCCACAGCACGGCCGGCGCCGGCTACCTGCCCGACGTCAACGGACTCGAACTGCCCGTGCGGCAGACGGGGCGCGTGCGTTCGGTCGCCGACATCGCGGGCACGATCGTGCGCTACCAGGACGGCAGCGCGATCACGATCGGGCAGGTCGCCGAGGTCGTGCTCGGCGCCGCGCCCAAGCGCGGCACCGCGTCGGAGGCCGGCCTGCCGGCCGTCGTGCTGTCGGTGCAGAAGTCGCCGGGCACCAACACGCTGCGCTTGACCGAGGCGATCGATGCGAGACTCGACCAGGCGCAGAAGTCGATGCCGGCGGGCCTCGTGCTCAACCGCCACGTCATGCGCCAGGCGGACTTCATCGAGCTCTCGGTGCACAACCTCGTCGCGGTGCTGCGCGACGCGGCGATCTTCGTGTTCCTGATCCTGGTGCTGTTCCTGCTCGACGTGCGCACCACGCTGATCACGCTCGCGGCACTGCCGCTGAGCTTGGCCGTGGCGATGCTCGTGCTGTGGGCCTGGGGCCTGTCGATCAACGTCATGACGCTCGGCGGCCTCGCCGTCGCGATCGGCGGTCTCGTCGACGACGCGATCATCGACGTCGAGAACGTCTTCCGGCGGCTGCGCGAGAACGCCACGAAGCCGCCCGCCGAGCGCGAGGGTGTCACGCAGCTCGTGTTCGCGGCCAGCAACGAGATCCGGCAGCCGATGGTCTTCGCGACCGCGATCATCGTGATGGTGTTCGTGCCGCTGCTGTTCCTGCAGGGCCTCGAAGGGCGGTTCTTCCGGCCGCTCGGCATCGCCTACATCGTCTCGACGCTCGCGTCGCTGCTCGTGGCGCTCACGGTCACGCCGGCGCTGTGCCGCCTCCTGCTCGGCCGTCTCGCCGGGGTCGGGGCCGGCGGCGGCAAGGGCCATGGCGACGGCTTGCTCGTGCGCTGGTTGAAGCGCCGCTACGAACCGTCGCTGCGCTGGGCGATGCAACACGGCAAGACGGTGTTCGCCGGGGCCGCGCTCGCGACGGTCGCGAGCCTCGGCCTCGGTTCGACCTACGGCACGAGCTTCCTGCCCGAATTCAACGAGGGCACGTTCACGGTGTTCCTGATGGCGCCGCCGGGCACCTCGCTCGCGGAGAGCGACCGCCTCGCGATCGGCGTCGACCAGCACCTGGCCAGGATCCCCGGGGTGCGGTCGGTGGTCCGGCGCACGGGCCGCGCCGAGCGCGACGAACACGCCGAACCCGTGAGCAGTTCGGAGATCGAGGTCACGCTGCTGCCAGGTCTGGACAAACGCGCCGTGCGAGCCGGCATCGACGCCGTGCTCGCCGGCGTGCCCGGCATCACGACCAGCATCGGCCAGCCCATCGAACACCGCCTCTCGCACGTGCTGTCCGGCACACCGGCAGCGATCGCGATCGTCGTGCAGGGTGACGACCTGTCGGTGCTGCGGCGCCTCGCGAAGCAGATCGAGGCCGTGCTGCGCGCCGTGCCCGGCACGCGCGACGTGGCCGCCAATCGCGAGGTCATGATCACCTCGCTGCCGGTGCGCTACCGCCCGCACGACCTCTCGGCCGTGGGCCTGAGCCCGGCCGCCGCGGCCGAGCAGGTCAAGGATGCGCTGATGGGCGAGACCGTCGCCGAGGTGAACGAGGGCGTGCGGCGCTACGGCATCACGGTGCGCCTGCACGAGGAGGAGCGCGAACGCATGGCTCAGGTCGGCGAACTGGTCCTGCGCGGCGCCGGCGGCGCCAGCGTGCGGCTGCGCGACGTCGCCGACATCGGCCCCGAGCGCACCTCGAACCTCATCGCGCGCGAGGGCGCACGCCGCAAGGCCGTGGTCAGCTGCAACGTGGCCGACGGCTACAACCTCGGCCAGCTCGTGGCCGAGGTGCGGCAGCGCGTCGAGCCGATCGTCACGAGCGCGGGCTGCACGGTCGCCTTCGGCGGCCAGTTCGAGGCGCAGCAGTCGGCAAGCCGCACGATCTTCCTCATGGGCGGCATCGTCGTGCTGATGATGCTGATGCTGCTCAACGGCGCGCTGGGCTCGACGCGCGCGGCGCTGCTCGTGATGGTCAACCTGCCGCTCGCGCTGATCGGCGGCATCGCGGCGATCTTCGTGTCCGGCTCGCCCGGCCTGTTCGGCAACACGCTGGCGCTGTTCGGCCTCGGCGGCGAACGCTACCAGGC
>DASUFY010000007.1:0-37241 GCA_036274315.1 Planctomycetota bacterium
GGCAGGTTCGTGGGCCGTGAGCTGCCGAGGTATGGCACGAACGTCACGTCGCCATGGAAGGAGGCCTTGTAGCTGTCGGCCGCGGCCCAGGTCCCGTAGACCCTGCCGCCGTCGGGTTCGGCGCTGTGGATCGGCACCCGGCAGGCGCAGAGCGCCGGTTCGCCGAGCGTCGCGGTGGTCGGCGGCTGCTGCGCCGCGAGCGGCGCTTGCAGCGGGAGAAGACAGAAGGACGAGAGCAGTGCGCGGTTCATGGGATCATCACTTGACGATGTCGACGCGGAGGCGCTGCGTGCTCACGAGGTCGAGCGGGTTGGCGCCGATGTCGAAGTGGAACCACTGGAAGTAGAGAGTCGCGATCGGCAGCGTCTCGGGCAGTGCGAGCGGGATCGAGCCGTTGCCCGAGGCCGAGGTGGGAGTCGCCAGCGCGGTGACGTAGTTGGGCGCGCCGTTGTCGATCAGCAGCCGGCAGCCAGTCATGCCGATCGCCGAGAGGTTGATGTCGAGCGTGCCGAGCGAGATCGCGAGGATTGCGGGCAGGTTCGCTGGCGCGCTCGCAAGGCGCACGCTCGGGAACTCGGCGCCGATCTGCTGCGAGCCGGCCCAACTCGGCTGCGCCGTCGAGCAGCTCACTCCGGTGGCCATGGGCGCCGCGACCGTCGCGTAGCGAAGCTTGTTGCCGTAGAGCGTGTCGTTGGTCGCCGTGACGCGCGCGAACGACATCACGAACAGGTCGTTGTCGGGGTCGAAGCAGACGCCGCCGGCGATGCCCTGTTCGTTCGCGAGCGTCGGCGCGTGCAGGACCTGGCGCTCGGTCTCGAGGCCCTGGAAGCCCGTGCGCAGCACGGTGGCGCGGCCGTCGCCGCCCTGCGCGCGCGTGTTGTGCATCGTCAGCGCCCAGTGCGACTGCGTGTTCTGGTCGTAGGCGGCGCCGTCGAGCGCGATCCAGTCCTGGGCGTTCGGACCGTCGACGACGTTGGTCGGGTGGTTGACGGGCGCGGCGCCCGGGTTCCAGTCGACGCGTTCGGTCAGCAGCCGATAACCGGTCGTCGCGATCGTCTTGAACGGCGCCACTGCGTAGTCGGTCTCGACGCAGGCGACGAGGTAGCGGCCGGACTGTCCCGCGACGCGGGGGGTCATGCGATGGCTGGCGGGGCTGCCGCCGGAGGACTCCCACCCGCCGGCCTGCACGCCGCTCGCGTCGTCGACGAGCACGCCGACGCTGCGCCAGGTCGTCAGGGCGGCGATGTAGCGCTGGTAGACCACGAACCAGGTCGTGTGCTGCGCGGCGGACCCGGACCGCCGCGCCTGCTGGTTCACGTGCGGCGACTCCGCGTCCACGCTGGGCACGACGGAGAGGATCGCGGCCTCGGCGCCGATCACGCCATTGACGTCGAGCGTGCGCGCGTAGATGCCGCTCGCCCCCGAGTTCGGGAGGGCTCCGACGATCACGTCGCGCTGGTAGACGATCAGGAACTGGTTGCCCGTCGAGGTGAAAGCGATCGTGTTCAACACCTGGCCGCCGACGTCGGGCCGCCAGTCGTGCGAGCCGCTCACTCCCGCGAGGCCGATGATGCTAGTGCTCAAGGTGAAGACGGCGGCGTCGTGGATGTGCGCGCGCACGCGGTATTCCGCGAGGTCGCGTTCGAAGACGACGCAGAACCTCTGCGGGTCGCCCGCCGCGGCGACCTGCGTGACCGGCGAGCTCCACGAGCTCGTGATGTCGGTGAAGACGACCGTCGGGCTGTTCCAGAACTGGTCCGTCAAAACGGCGTAGGCGTCGTAGTCGGTCGCCGAGGCGGCGCGCGCGTAGACGGTCATGATGCTGTTCCACGTGTCTTCGCGCACGACGTCGATCGACGACGGTTGCACGTTGAGGTCGAGCGTCACGCGCGTGAGCAGCGGGTCGATCGCGATCGGGAACGCCGCGCCCGCGAGCCAGGCCGCCGGCGCGCGCAGTTCGACGACCTTGCCGTCGAACGCGGTCGTGATCGGGGTGCGCTCGCCGCGCGCGTCGACCGCGAACGCCTCGCCGTAGCGCACGATCGCGGCGCCATCGTCGTCGACGAAGTCGATGGCGCGGTGCGCGGCGGCGAACGGTGCGGCGTGCAGCGGCGTGTCGATGCGGCCGCGCACGACGAGGTCGCCTGCGGCCGCCGGGCGCTCGTAGATCACGAAACGCTGCTCGAGGCTCTGCTCGAGCACGTCCCAGGTCTCGCTGACCCGGCCGAGCCGCAGCTCGAACCGGTAGTCGCCGTGCTCGGCGACAGCGGCGCTGCGATCGAGCAGTTCGAGCTCGCCGACGCGCACCGACAGCGAGTGCCAGGCGACCGGCAGGTTCGTGGGCCGTGAGCTGCCGAGGTATGGCACGAACGTCACGTCGCCATGGAAGGAGGCCTTGTAGCTGTCGGCCGCGGCCCAGGTCCCGTAGACCCTGCCGCCGTCGGGTTCGGCGCTGTGGATCGGTACGCGGCACGCGAACCGCCCCCGTTCGCCGAGAGTGCCGTGCACGGGTGCGTCCGGCACCGGGGGCTGCTGGGCAGCCAGAGTCGCCAGCAGAGCGGGGAGGCAGTGCGTCGGGAAGAGTGTGCGGTTCATGGGCCGTCCTGGTTCGGGAAGAGGCCGCGGCGAGGCGCGGCCATCGGTTCCATGTCGCGACGCGCACGTTCTGGACAGCGCCGGTGCGGATTCGCGTCGCCACCAGCCGGAGGGCCCGATTCCAGGTCCAATCGGCGGCGGTCCCGACATTGGCCGTCATGGGCCCCAATCCGGTCCGCGCCGTGTGCTCAGTCGCTGCCGAGTTCGTCGAACACCGAGTGGGGCAGCGCACTGCGCAGGCGGGCGAGCGCCCGCTGGTAGCGTTTCGCGACCACCTCCTCGCCGAGGCCGAGCAGCAGCGCCGAGGTCTTGATCGAGTGCTGCTCGATGCCGCGCAGCACGAGCACCTCGCGGTCCTCGGGCGACAGCTCGTCGAGGCAGGCTCGCACCGCGGCGTCGGCCTCGAGTCGAGCCGCTTTCGACAGCACCTCGCTCGTCTCGGCCGCGAGCGAATCGACGGATTCTTCGATGGCGATCGCGGCCGCCTTGCCCGTGACGTGTTTTCGAGTGAGGTTGCGCACCCGGTGCAAGAGCGTCGTCGCGAGGAACCTGAGCAGCACGGGCGTGAGGCGGCCGTCGCGGGCCTGCAGCGTGCCGAGGCGCGGCAGGAGCACGAGCCAGGCCTCTTGCACGAGGTCTTCGGCCGAGTACAGGCCGCGCAGCTCGGCGCCGAGGCGATAGGCGGCCTGGGCGCGCAGCAGCGGCGACAGGCGCAGCACGACCCACTCGAGGCTCGATGGGTCGCCGCCGATCGCACGCTGGACGTGGAACGACGTCAGCTGCCCCGGCGGCTCGGGACTCGGGCTCGCTGGTTCGAGGCTGGCCATGGCTGAGCGAGGACACCGTATCATGCGGACCGTGGACGAAGCCCGCAACCCCGAGCACGAGGCGGTCGCAATCGCCTTCCTGCGCCGCTATCGCGACGACAGCACGACCGGCAGGCGCCGTTCGCTCGCCGAGTACCAGAGCTTCTACCCTGGGTTCGAAGCGATCGTCGAACGCGAGTTCGCGAGCCTGCACGAGAGTGGCGTTGCCTCGAGCGGCGTCTACGCGCGGCTCGGGCGGGAGCTCGGCGGCGATCTCGATCCGTGCATCAACCTGTGGCAGCCGGAGTCGGGCGACGAGTGCTCCGGCGGCCGCTACGTGGCGCAGCGCGAACTCGGGCGCGGCGGCATGGGCGAGGTGATCCAGGTCTGGGATCGTGAGCTGCGGCGGCCGCTGGCCATGAAGGTGCTGCCGCGCCTTCACGCGGCAGGCAGCGACGGGCGGAGCGAGCGCGACGCCGTCGTGCGCTTCCTCGAGGAGGCGCAGATCACGGCCCAACTCGACCACCCCGGAATCGTGCCCGTGCACGAACTCGGTGTCGGCGACGACGGCCGCGCCTTCTTCACGATGTCGCTGATCCGCGGCCGCACGTTCGGCGAGGTGATCGAGTTCGTGCACACGCGGCGCGACGACTGGAGCCTCACGCGCGCCGTCTCGGTGCTGTTGCGCGTCTGCGAGGCCGTGGCGTTCGCACACGATCGCGGCGTCGTGCACCGCGACCTCAAACCCGCGAACGTGATGGTCGGCAGCTACGGCGAGACCTACGTCGTCGACTGGGGGCTCGCGCGGGTGGTCGCAGCACCCGCGCACGCGGTGTCGTCGACGCGCGCCGGCCTCGCGCCCGGACACAGTTCGCCGCTGCGCACGCAGCAGGGTGACGTCGTCGGCACGCCGGCATACATGGCGCCCGAACAAGCGCTCGGCGACGTCGCGACGATCGGCCCCGCGACCGACGTCTACGCGATCGGCGCGATGCTCTACCACCTGATGGCGGGGCGACCGCCGTACACCCGCGAAGTGCCGGAGGGCCAGAGCGTGCTCGACGCCGTGCGCGCGGGGCCGCCGCCACGGCTCGAGGTCGGCCGCGGCACCGCACCCGCCGAGCTCGTCGCGATCTGCGAGAGGGCGATGGCGCGCGAGCCGGGCGCCCGCTACGGCTCCGCGCTGGCGTTGGCCGAGGACCTGCGCGCTTCGCTCGAGCGGCGTGTCGTGCGCGCCTACGAGCAGGGCGCCTGGGCCGAGCTGCGCAAGTGGGTGGCGCGCAACCGCGCGCTCGCGGCGGCGTGCGCGGCGCTCGTCGTCGCCCTCGCGGCCGGATTCGGCGTGAGCCTGCTTCAGAAGGCGCGCGCCGACCACGAAGCCGAGCTCGCCGAGGACAACTTCCGCCTCGCCTTCGGCGCGGTCGACGAGTTCCTGACCGAGGTCGGCGCGAGCGTGCTCAACGACGTGCCGCAGATGCAGCCCGTGCAACGCGCGCTGCTCGAGCGCGCCGCGAACTTCCACACGGCGTTCCTCGCCTCGCGCCAGCACGACGCGAAGCTCGGGCGCGAGTCGGCGCGCTCGCTGCTCCGGCTCGCGGGCATCCGCTCGCAGCTCGGCGACGCCGCGGGTGCCGCCGCGGCGGCGCAGGACGCGATCGACCGGTACGAGAGCCTGTGCGCCGACTCGCCGCGCGACTGGGTGCTGTTCCGCGAGCTCGCAAGGGCCTGTATCGAACGGCTGCGCATCACGATCAGCATGCAGCAGCGGGATCAGCTCGAAGCGCGGGCGCTCGAGCTCGAGGGCCGGCTGCGTCGCGCGGTCGACGACAGCGGAGGCGACCGCGGTCTGCGCGAGCTGCTCGCGCAGACGCTCTGCTGGCGCGCGCACCCGCACCCATTCTCCACGCGCGTCGACTGGCAGCGGCAGTGCGGCCATCTGCGCGAGGCGGTCGGGATCATGGACGCGCTGCTCGCCGACGCGACCGGCGATCCTGGCCACCGCGGTGAGATGCTCGCGCCGCTCAGCGAGCTGGCCGCATGCTTGGAGCGACTGCGCGACTTCCCCGAAGCGATCGCCGCGCACGAGCGCGTGCTCGCCGGGCTCGAGCTGCTGCTCGCCGCCGAGCCCGGCAGTCGCAAGCTGCGCGATTACAAGGCGCATCAGCTCGCGAGCTATGCGAGGACGTTGCGGCTCGCCGGCGACGCGGTGGCCGCAGAGCGACAGGCTCGCGTCGGGCTCGCGGTTGCGGAAGCGCTGGTGCGCGACTATCCGGCCGTACCGATCTACCGCTTCCTGAGCGCGAAGGCGGGCGGCGCCCTCGGGGGCGCGCTGCTGGCCCTCGATCGGTCCGACGAAGCGCGCGCGGCGCTCGAAGCGGCGGTGACCGTGGGCCGCGCGGCCTTCGCCGAGGCGCCCGGGCAGTCGGTGTGGTGCGAAGTGTTCGTCGACGCCGACCTGCAGCTCGGCAGGATGCTGCTCGCGCGCGGTGAGTATCGCGCCGCAGCGTCGTGCGCCGAGCGCCTCGCCGAGCTCGCGAACAACCTGTGGGCGAGCTGGTACGCGGCCGACTTCTACGCGCGGTGCATCGCGGGCTCGCGCGCCGACGAGGCGGCGCCGGCCGCCGAGCGCGCGGCGTTCGAGCAGCGCTGCGCGGTCGGCGCGGTGCAGGCGCTGCGGCACGCGGCCGCGGCGGGGTTCAAGCACGCGTCGCAGTTCGAGGCCCCGAAGTTCGCCGTGCTCGCCGACCGGGAGGACTACCGGGAGTTGCTGCGTTCGCTGCGCGGGCAGTGAGCCGAGCCTGCCGTGCGCGGGCGACGGCCGCTGACGACGGGCCAGTTGCAGTCCTCCGCGACCTCCGATCCGGATCACGGGTGCCATCGGTCTCGGGAACGCTCCACCGGTCCGCCTGCCCGGTGCCAACGGGTTGACCGGTCGCGGGCGGCCGGGGATCGTGCCCGCCCGAGTCGCCGGTCGCGCCGGGCGAGATCCCCGCGCGCCGAACCGCCGTATGCTTCTCGCGCGCCCTGCCCGGGCGTTCCGACCCATGCCCGACGTGTTCCTGATGCAGCTGCCGAGCCCCGCCGGCAAGAACGTGTTCCGCGAATGGGCCGGCGGCATGGGCACGTCGCAGCCGAGTGCGCGGGCCTACGCCGGGCACGACCCCGAGTACTACGAGATCCCGTACTTCCCCTTCCTGTGGATCGCGCGCGGGCTCGAGCTGCGCGGCATCGCGTTGCGCTACTTCGACCTGCAGAGCGAGCAGCGCTTCGACTGGGCCGCACTGGAACGCGCGCTGCGCACCGAGCAGCCGAAGGTGCTCGTCACCGCGGTCAACATCCCGTCGCTGACGCACGACCTCGCGCTGCTGCAGCGCATCAAGCAGGTCGTGCCTTCGCTGCGCACGATCGTGATCGGTCCGACGGCGAAGGTGTTTCCCGAGCGCGTGCTGCGCGAGGGCGGCGCCGACCTCGTGCTCGACGGGCAGGAGGAGTTGCTCGTGCCCGGCCTCGTCGAACACCTGCGTTTCAACGAGCTCGAAGCGGCGCGCGAGGGTTGTTGGTACCTCGACGATGGCGCGCTGCAGAAGACGCCGGCGGCGCAGAAGATGAAGAACCTCGACTTCATCGACTTCCCGGCCTACCACCTGCTCGACTTCGACCGCTACGAGTCGGACTTCTTCTTCGGCAAGAAGTACCGCTACATGACGGTCTACACGAGCAAGGGCTGCGCATACGAGTGCGCCTACTGCCCGTATCCGTTCGGCTTCGGCGAGCGCTTCATCTACCGCTCCCCCGACCGCGTCGTCGCCGACATCGAACGCCTCGTGACGCAGCACGGCGTCGAGCAGATCTGCTTCCGCGACCAGGTCTTCACGGTCAACAAGAAGCACACCACGGCGATCTGCGAGGGTCTGATCAGAAGGCAGATCCGCGTCGCGTGGGTCTGCGAGACGCGCTACGACGTCGTCAGCGAGGAGCTGTTGCAGCTCATGCAGCGGGCCGGCTGCCGCGAAGTGCACTACGGCCTCGAGAGCGGCGACCCGGAGATCTTCGCCGCGGTCGGCAAGCCCGGCGGGCCCGTCTCGCTCGACCGGTTCGAGCAGACCATCGCGCTGACCAAACGACTCGGCCTGCGCTGCCACCTGCACCTGATCCTCGGCCTGCCCGGCGAGTCCTGGGACTCGGTGCACCGGACCCTGGCGTTCCTCAAGCGCACGCGGCCGGACTCGGTGCAGACCGCGATCCTGTCGCCGTATCCGGGCACGCCGCTGCACGACACGCTGGTCGCCCAGGGCAAGCTCGCGTCGACCGACTGGGAGCGCTACGGCGGCTTCGAGGCCGTGCAGCCGACGGAGCACATGAGCATCCGGGAGCTCGAAGAGGCCAAGCGCTACGTCGCGTGGAACTGGGACAAGAGCACCTGGGACAAGATCAAGCTGCGCGCCAAACGCTACCTGCTCGGCACACGGTGAGCCTGTTCACGGACGCCAGCTGGATCTACTGGCAGTTGATCCAGCGCTCGCAGATGCTGCGCGGCAGCCTCGCGATCCTCACGTACCACCGGGTCTGCGCGCGCGGCGACCACGGGTTCCTGCAGGACGGTGGCGTGCCGTTCGTGACGCCCGAGGTGTTCGCCGCGCAGGTCGCGCGGCTCGCGGGCGCCGGATTCGAGGTCGTCCAGCTCGAGCAGGCGCTGCAGCGGCGTGCGCTCGGCGAGCGGTTCGCGCGCCGCACGATCGCGATCACGTTCGACGACGGCTATCTCGACAACCTCGAAGCCGCTCGCGTGCTGCACCGGGCCGGTCTACCGGCGACGCTGTTCGTCGCGACGGATTGCCTCGCGCGCACGGAGCTGCTGTGCGAACACCGGCTGTTCCTGGCGCTCGATCGGCTCGGCGCCGATGCGACGCGGGAACTGCTGGCCGACCTCGTGCCGGCGCGCTGGCGCCGGCGGTTCGTCGAGCACGTGCTGCTGCGCCTGCCCGGCGCGCAGCGCGATTTCGCGCACGAACGGCTCGGCCGCGCGTTGCATGCCGCCGGAGTCGACGAGCCGGCGCTGTGCCGCGAACTGTACCTGGGCCCCGAACACCTCGAGCAATTGCGCGCGCTCGGCGTCGCGATCGGCTCGCACGGCGCCAGGCACCATCCGTGGACCACGCTCAGCGAACCCGAGAAGGAAGCCGACCTCGCGCGCGCGGACAGCACGCTGCGTGCAACGCTCGGCGACGCGGTCGCACCGCTGTTCGCGTCGCCCTATGGCAGTCACCGCGCGCGCGACCGGCGGCTGCTCGCCGGGCGCGGCTTCCGCGGCGCGTTGTCGACGCGGTTCGGCAGCAACGGGCGCGGCACCGATCCGTTGCTGCTGCGGCGCATCGCGATCGGCGACGGTTCGGCGCACCGGCTCGCGTTCCTCGAACGCTCGGCGCGCCTCGCGGGAGTCTTCGATGGCCTCTGAGCAGACGCGCGCGCTCGGCGACGCCGACCTGCCCGCGGTCGAGCGGCTGCTGCGATCGCAGTGGCCCGACATCGACTGGCCGCGACGGTTCCGGCGGCAGTGGCACGACAACCCGTGGTGCACGCCGGCGGTCGCGCGCGGCTTCGTGCACGAGCACGCCGGCGCGCTGCTGGGCTTCTTCGGCAGCATCCCGGTCCGCTACCAGGTCGACGGTCGGCCCGGTCTCGCGTGTGTGGCGACGGCGCTGTGTGTGCACGGCGGCTCGCGCGGGCGCGGCATCGGCCGTGCGCTCGTCGCCGCGTTCGACGCCCAGGATGCCGAGCTCGCGATCAACGCCACGCCCAACGCGGCGACCGCGGCGATGTTCGAGCAGCGCGGCTACACGCGCGTCGATCCCGCCTCGGGCCGGCACCTGCTCGCGCACGCGCGGCAGCCGTACGGTGCCGTGCGCAAGGCCTGGCGCGCACGCGGCCGGGGGTTCCTGCGCACGCTCGCGCGCGAACTGCGCCGCGGGCGTCCCGGCGGTGCGCCGCAGCTCGCGTGCGCCGTGCTGCCGGCGGCCACCGGCGAGCTCGACGCGCTGTGGCAGGCGCAGCGCGAGGCCCACGCGACGACGCTGTGGCGCAGCGGCGCGATGCTGCAATGGCTGCTGTTCGCGGAGCCGCGCAACGCCGTGATCGCGTGCCGCGACGCGAGCGGCACGCTGCGCGGCTACGCGGCGTTCCGGGCCGAACGCGGCGAGCTGCGCCAGATCGACGTGTTCCCGGCCCACGACGACGAGGTGCTGGCCGCGCTCGGCCTCGCCGGTGCCGGCCACGCGGCGAGCCTCGGACTCGGCGTCGTGCGCCTGCTGTCCGTTCCCGCGGCTGCTGCGGCGACACTCGACGCGTACGGCTTCGAACCCGTCGCCGACGACCTCGGCCTGCTCGTGCGCGGCAGCGCCTCGGGCGCACCGTGGTTCACGCGCATCGACGGCGACCGGTGGCTGTGACGCCGCGCCGGGCTCAGCCGCGCCGCCCGAACAGGCGCCGCACCTTCTGCACGAAGTAGTGCCAGTCGAACACGGCGCGGGTCTGCGTGAGGCGCTCGTAGAGCTTGATCTTGTCCTCGGTGTACGGCCAGTCGTTGTGCCGCACGATCGGACCGTTCTCGATGTAGGCGACGTCGGCCCCGAGCCGTTTGCACTCGGCGGTGTAGAAGCCGTCCTCGCCGCCGAGGAACTTCGGGTAGAGCCGTTCCCAGGCGATCTGCTTGTAGAGCGGGACCGGGCACGACCAGGCGCCGCCACACAGGTGTTCGGTCCAGCCGAGCACGACCTCCTCCTCGAGTCGGCGCGACGGCTCGGGGTCGTCCTTGCCGAACTTCGCGTACGACGTGCGCGGCAGGTCGTTCTGCGACGACGGGATCGACAGCACCTCCATGCGCGACGCCGAGCGGAAGCCGTACTCCTCCTGGTTGACCATGCGCAGCCCGAACGAGACGGGGCGGTCGCCGCGGTGAAGGCGCCAGGCGTGATAGGCCTTCTGCAGGTGCACGATCCAGTAGGCCGAGAGGATCTCGATGTCGTTGTCGAAGAAGGCCAGCAGGTCGCCATCGACCTCGTCGCGGATCTGCATCAGCCCGCGGCCGAGCCCGACGTTCTTCGGGTTCTCGATGAGCCGCACGTTCGAGGTCTTCGCAGCGAACTCGCGCAGGTACTCGCGGCTGCCGTCCTGGCTGTCGTTGTCGAGGATCAGCAGCTCGAACGGCGTCTGCGTCTTCTGGTAGAGGCTCGCGAGGAACACCTTCGTGTGCGCGAGCCGGTTGAACGTGATCGTCGCGACGGTGACGCGCGGGAACACCTGCCATCGGTAGGCGCGGCCCGGCTCGTGGGCGAACAACTCCGGGTTGAACGTCGACGGATTGTTCATCGCCGGGACAAGCGGGCTACGAGCCGCGAACGCAGCATCGACCATTCGGCGGCGCTCACTCGAGCGAAGGGCACGGCGAACGTCAGGTAACCGAGCACGAGCGCCGCGTCGATCGAAACGGCCAGCCAGAACGGGCCGGCCGGCAGCCAGACGCGCGCGAGCGACACCGCGCTCGCGACGAAGATCGCGAGCACCGCCTCGCCGTGCCGGTAGGGCACCGGCCACAGGCGCCGGCCGAAGAACGCCGCGGCCGCGTAGAGGAACGCATGCGTGCACCCCAGCGCGAGTGCGACGCCCGGGATGCCGAGCGGCCTCGCGGTCAGCAGCACGACCACGATCTCGATCGCGAGGCCGACGAGGAAGATCCACATCCAGGTGCTGGTCCTCTGCGTGACGAAGAACGCCGACGCGACGACGGTGGCGCCGCACTGGCACAGCACCGCGACGTTGAGCAGCGGGACCTGTTCGCGCACGGCCACGAAGTCGGGATCGGCGAGGCTCGTGAACAGGTCGCAGCCGAACGTCGCGACGCCGGTCGCGACGAGCCCGGCGCCGAGCATGAAGAACCGGTAGACGCGCGCGACCTGGGCGAGGTCCAGGCGCCGTTCGTGCACCTCGAGCCGCCAGACGTCGAAGCTGCGCTGGAATGGCAGCACGTAGAAGTCGAGCACGAGCTGCGTGAGCCGCGAGGCCCGGCCGTACACGCCGAGCGCCGCCAGGGACAGCGCCTCGGCGAGCATCGGACGATCGATCTTGCGCACGAGCAGGTACGCGAGCGAACCCATGAGCAGCGGCGCGGAGTAGCGCAGCATCGCGGCGCACTCGCGCCGGAGATCGAGCGCCGTGACGTGCGGCGTCAGCAGGCCGCGCACCGACAGCAACGCCAGCAGCGTGTTGGCGGCCGAGGCGATCACGCTCGCCAGGAAGAAGCCGTGCACGCCCATGCCGAGCTGGGCGACGAACAGGATCTTGAGCAGCGCGTCGACCGTGAACTGCACGAGGCCGAGCGTGACCATGCGCGCTGCCCGCAGCTCGGCCTGCAATGCCGCGACGACCACGATGCCGACGATGTCGGAGCCGAGGCACCCGGCGAGGACCAGCACCAGCGACGGTTCCGGCGCCCGCAGCAACTGGGTTTGCAGCAGCATCGGCCCGATCGCGACGAACAGCACCACCGCCAGCGACGCCACCGCCACGATGAACCACAGCGCGGCCGTGAAGACACGCCGCCTCGCGTCGGGCCCGCCGGTCGCCGTCAGCCGCCACAGCAGGCCCGCACGGCACTCGCAGCCGAACAGCACGAGGAACAGGCTCGTCCAGAACGTGATCACCTCGATGACGCCGTAGTCAGCGGGCGTCAGGAAGTGCGTGAAGTACGGCAGCAGCAGCAGCGCGGCGAGCTTCTGCAGCGCCGGGGCCGTGCCGAACACGAACGCGTGGCGGAACACCCGGCCGACCGTCGTCATCGCGCGGCACCTTCGAGCACGCGCTCGAGCTCGCCGCCGTAGTCGCGGGACAGCAGCTCCCGGGCGCGCGCGAGCGCGCCGGCGGCGAGCGCCGCACGGCGCGCGGGGTCGCCGAGCAGTTGCCGCAACGCACGTTCCGCCGCACCGAGGTCATCGAGGTCGAACCAGAGCCCGGAGACGCCGTCGACGACGATCTCGGCGGTCGCCGTCCTGCACCGGCGGCCCGGTGCGCCGCACAGCGGCACGACGCCGTGCTGCATCGCCTCGACCAGCGAGATGCCGTAGCTCTCGTAGCGCGACATGTGCAGCAGCAGCGTGGCCTCGCGATAGAACGGCCCCGCCTCGACGCCGCCCGCGAAGTGCACACGGTCGCCGAGCGGGCGCGCGCGCCGTTCGAGCGCTTCGCGCCGGTCGCCGTCGCCGACGATCACGAAGCGGCAGTCGAGGTCCCTCGTGAGTTCAGCGAGCTCGATGACCCGTTCGACGTTCTTGAGGGCGACGAGCCGTGCGACCACGAGCACCATGTGCGGCTCGGCCGCGCTCGTGCGCACGGCGCCGGGCACCGGGAAAACGGGCGGCAGCACGAGCGGTGCGAACCCGGGCAGCAGTTCGAAGCGACGGATCTCGCGCGCCTGGAACCGGCTCGCGACGATGCGCAAGTCGGCGCGCTTCAGCATGCGCCGCTCGATCCACGCGTACATCACGGCCCGCAGCAGCGCCGTCGCACCGCGCTCCGAGAACCACTCCTGCCGGGGCACGGCGGACAGCGAGACGTAGACACACAGCCGCGGCCGGATCTCGGCGACGGCCGCGACGAAGTGCGGATCGAGGCAGATCACGACGTCGGCGCCGGCGCACAGCGGCGGTACGACACGGGCCAGGTGACGCACCTTGCGCAGCGGCTGCCAGCGCCACGACGGGCCGCGCGGCGCGGGTGCGGGCGGGTACGTGCGCTGCTCGAACGGGCGATCGCGCGCCTCGGTCTCCGCGATGATGCGCACCGTGTTGCGGCCGGCGAAGTGGGCCGCGAGCCGTTCGAGGATCCGCACGCCGCCACCGTGCTGGTCGAGCCCCTGGTTGTTGAGCAGTGTGATGGACCGGTCGCGCACTAGCGGCTCGTGTACAGGGCTGCGTAGCGCTGTGCGACCTGGCTCAGCGGAAAACGCTCGATCGCCACCGCGCGCGCCTTCGCCCCGACGCGCTCGCGCAGCGCGGGATCCGCCGCCAGTGCGTAGACCGAACGCAGGTAGTCCGCGGTGTCGTCGAACAACATGCCCGACTCCTCGTGCACGATGTACGAGTCCGTCACTCCCGGCAGCCGGCGGGCGACGACCGGCACGCCGTGCGCCATCGCTTCGAGCAGCACGTTGCCGAAGCCCTCGTTCGTGGAGCTGAACAGCATCAGGTCCGCGACCGCGTACCAATCCTCGGTGCGGGCCGTGAAGCCGACGAAGCGCACCGCGTGCGCGAGGCCGAGCTCGTTCGCGCGTTCCACGAGCCGTCGTGCGTACGCGTCCTCGGTCGTCGGTCCGACGAGGTAGAGCGAGGCGCGCGGGTGCCGTTCTAGGATCGCGGGCAGCTGCTCGATCAGGAAGATCGGGTTCTTGCGCTCGCACAGCGCACCGACGAACAGCAGCACGAGGTGTTCGTCGCCGACGCCGAGTTCCTGCCTGAGCCGGCAGCGTTCGTGGCGCGGTGCGCAGGGCACTTCGACGCCCTGCGGGATCAGCAGGTGCCGGTCGTCGGGAACCACGCCGCCGGGGTCGCCGTGCAGCTTCGGGCTGATCGAGACGAACGTGTTGACGAGACGGAGCAGCCGCTTCGCGAGCCAGCGGAATCCGGGCTTGTAGCTGCCGAGCACGGCGCCGGGGCTGTCGTCGAGCGTGCACGACATGAGCACGCGCAGGCCCAGGGTGCGCGCGACGAGCAAGGACAGGAACCTGCGATCGCAGTGCGAATGGTAGTGCACGACGTTGTAGCGGCGGCCGTGGCGCAGCAGCCAGAACGCGAGCTGCAGCTCGGGCGAGCGGCGCGACAGCCGGTACGGCAGATAGTGGATCGTGTGCGGCGCCGGCGTCGTCAGCCTCGCGCACGCCCCGGCGACGCTCGGATGCGAGCGCGTGACCAGCACCTCGTTCTCGATGCCGAGCGACGCGAGATGCACGAACATCTTCGTGGCATAGATGCCTTCGCCCGTGAAGTCCGGGGCGAAGTAGTTGAAGACGTGCAGAACGGTCGGTCGGCTTGGGACCACGTAGGGGCGAGGCGAAGGCGCCGCAGTCTATCAGCGAATCGGGCGCGCGCTGCGCCAGTTGCGCGAAGCCGGTGCGATCGACGCGTGGGGGTCGCGGTCGCCGCCGTCGCATCGGCGGCTCGGCGTACGGCCCGGCGCCGATTGCGCCCGGCCGCGCGCACGCGGTCGGTGCCGCGCTACTGCACGGTCACGTCGAGCGTGTTGCCGAGCTGGAACTGGCCGAGGCAGCCGCCGAGCGCGCCGTCGACCTGCAGGCCCTGGAAGGACACCGTCGCACCGACGAGCATCGGGTCGAACGGCACGTTGATGAGCACCTGGCTGCCGACCAGGATGACGCCGTCGACGCCGAGTGTGCAGCCGGGGCACGGTCCGACCGGCACCGACGTCGGCGTGCCGCCGATGATCGCGGGCAGGCCGGTGACGTTCGTGACGACGATGGAGAAGTTGCCGCCGAGCTGTGGGATGCCGACCGCGATCAGGCCGATCGGCCCGCACGCGGTGTTGCGGCTCGAGATCCCGCCCGCCGCGAGCCCGAGATATCGCTCGCACTGCATCGACCAGGCCGTGCCGTCGGAGTGCACCCACGCGAGCCCGAAGCTGTTGGGTTGGAAGCCGCGCATCGCGACGACCGCGGGGGCGGTGTCCAGGTCGTTGGCGACCGACGGCAGGTCGTAGGCCTCCGTGAGCAGCTGGCCGCCGACCAACGCGACCGTCGAGATGCGCACATCGTGATCGGTCGGCGAGTAGTTGTTGTCGTTGGTGAACGCGAAGCGCGCGCCGTCGCAGTCGGCGCGCGGCAGGCGGCGGTCGACGCCGTTGCCGAGCAGATTCGTCGATGGCGTGACGATGTTGCCCAACCAGTCGAACGCGGTGCCGTAGATCGCCGCCCGGCCATTCGCGGGGTCGACGCGCCGCTCGACGCAGAGGAAGTTGCGGCCCAGCGCGTCGTCGGTCGGCGAGGACACGTCCCATTCGCTGCCCGCGTTCGGCGTCGTCACCGTGATGTCGACGAACTCGTAGGGGCCGACGTTGTCGCGCAGCGAGCCGTCGCGGTTCACGAACGACACACGCAGGTTGCCGGCCGACTGCTGGTAGAGCTCGCGCCGGTGCACGAGCGCCCAGCCTTCGGTGCCGCCGCCGGGTCGGCCGCAGGTCTTGCTGACCGCGACGCGACGAGTGAAGCCGACGCCGGTGCCGAGCAGATGCCCGCTCGACTGCACACCGTTGGCATCGAGTCGCTCGTAGAACAGGAACGTGGCGTTGGCGGAGGTCGAGAGTTCTTCGTAGGCCAGCAGGAAGTGGTCGGAGCCGATCGGATCGCTGTCGCCGCCGATGTCGGGTTGCACGTAGTCGTGGTTGGCGGCGCTCGCGAGCAACATCACGGCGCCCGTCTGCGGGGTCGGGCCGCCGGTGACCATGCGTCCCTTGATCGCGAACGGCGCGACGTTGCCGGTGCTCGTCTGCGCGACGACGCAGGCCAGGTCGTGCGCCTCGAGCGTCGCGATGCGCGGTTGGGTCCAGTTCTCGGTCGTGTAGTCGATCGTCAGCGTCGACACGGGCGCCATGCTCGAGTCGGCGCAGACCACGTAGACGTCGTGATCGGTCGCGCTGAAGGCCCGCTCGTAGGTGATGAAGAACTGGGCCAGGCTCGCATCGAATGCGATGTCGGTCGCGAGCAGTTCCTTGGTCGACGTGGCGACCGTGTTGATCGAACCGACGAGCGGGTCGACGACGAGCGGCAACACGGCATCGGCGACGAAGGCGGCAGGCACGTCGATGCGCAGCGCACCTCCGGCCAGCACCGTCGTGAGCGCGCAGCGCTGGCCGCGCGCGTCGATCGCGGTGGCGCGACCGTAGCGCACCCCGCCGCGGGGGCCGAGCAGCGCGTGGCCTGTGGCGTCGCCCGCGACCGTCAGGTCGCTGGTCACGGCGACCTCGAGCTGCAGCGCGCCGCGGCTCGGCAACCCGTCGAACACGAACCGGTGCTCGAGTCCCGCCGTGCCGAGGTCGAACAGCTCGCGCACGGCACCGCGTTCGTAGCGCACGCACAGCTCGCGCAGCTCCGGCAGGCCCGGCAGCAGCGGCAGTTCCTCGCCGCCGCATCGCACGGCGCGCAGCGCGAAGGTCGCGGCGCAATCGGGCGCGTCGCTGCCGAGGAAGGGGTGGAACGTCGCGCCGTTCGCGGTGAACGACGCCTTCCACGACTCGGCGCCGGCCCAGAGCGTGCCGTCGGCCGCGATCCCGGTGGACACGCGGTCCGGCCAGGGCAGCGACGTCGGCGCCGCCGCCAGTGGTCCGGCGGGGTCCTGGCCGGGGCTGAGCGATTGGGACAGCAGGGGCGCGGTGCAGAGGGCGGCCGCGAGCACGAGGTTCTTCGGGTGTGTCATGGGTTTTCCGTGGCTGCCCCCGAAGGGAGCGGCCGCGGATCCTGTCACACCGGAAGTGCGCGGTTCGTGCCGGCGCGGGTGCGTCGTGCGTGCGCGGCTGCCGCGTTTCGCGCCGCCCTGCAGACACGAAGCTGGGCGCGCACGAGGCCGGCAGCTGCTCCGGCGAGTCGGCCTGTCGTCGCAGCGGCAGCGCGG
This sequence comes from Planctomycetota bacterium, assembly GCA_036274315.1. Classification (GTDB taxonomy): domain Bacteria; phylum Planctomycetota; class UBA1135; order UBA1135; family UBA2386; genus DASVAL01. Next base: position 17,069 of record DASUFY010000007.1, read on the forward strand.
CATCTGGGATGAAGCTCCACCCTCACCGGATCTGGTGCAGCAGCCCGCTGTGTGCGCGGAACGGCACCGGCGCCGCCGCGGGGTCGAAGTAGAACCACTGGCTGAAGACGTCGCCAATCAGCGCCGGCGTGTCGGGCAGCGAGTAGACGACCTGCGCGTTGCCGCCGAGGTCGGCGGTCGCGAGCAGCGTGCCGAGCACGGGCAGACCGATGTTGAGCGTGCAGCCCGTGAAGCCGAGCGGCGTGAGATCGAAACTGCCCATCGTGTCCGACAGCGCGTACACGCACGGCACGCCGGGCAGCACGTGGGCGACGCGCACGTGGAAGAACTCGCTGCCCGCGAACGGCGGGTCGCTCGACGCGACGACGCCGGCCGCGGCACAGCTCGCGCCGTACTCGACCGAGATCGCGTCGTTCGAATACTCGAGTTCGCTGCCGAGGATCGTCACGCCGCTCGTGGTGTCCACCGTGTCGACGACCGGAAACGAGCCGTGCCCACCCGCGAGCGCGAACGCGACGTCGCATTGCCCGACCACAAAACGGATCTCGACCAGGCCGCCGCTGAAGCCGAGGCGCACGATGCGGCCGGTCTGCGCGGGCCGCGTGAAGCCGAGCCCCCAGTGCGATCGCGTCAGCAGGTCGTGCTCCATGCCGCCGACCTCGAACGAGAAGACCGGGCCGGGCCCCGATTGGGTGGCGACGATGCTCGTGCCGAGCGCGGTCGGAGTGCTGGCACTGGCAGCCCAGTCGAAGCGCAGCGCAAGCAGCTCGTCCGCGAACGAGATCGAGCCAGACGTGACGTAGGCCACGCGCTGGCAGTAGGCGAGCAGGTAGCGTCCGTCGGTGCCCGCGATCGCCCGCGTGGACGCGCTCGGAATCACGGTGCCCGCCGGCACGAGCAGTTGCGTCGCGACCGATGCGCCGCCCGTGTTGGGCACCTTGGCGACGCGGATGCCCGAAGTCCCCCAGGCCGCGACGACCCAGCCGCCGGTGCCGAGCGTCATCGGCGTCACGCGCGGCGCACTGAGCGGCTCGAGGAAGCCCGCGGTGAAGTTCACGTCGGTGCCGAGCGACTGCGCGAGCGCGTCGACGCGCATGCCGACGATCGTGCGGACCCCGCTCGCGGTGTGCCGGCGGGTCGCCGCCACGAGCGCCATGCCGCCGTAGCGGCTGCCGGCGACGACGGGCTCGAGGTCCTGGAAACCCGACGGCGCGCTCGGGTAGAGCGTGACGCCGCTGTTGACGACGGTGCTGGCGACGTCGTGCAGGTAGATGCGCACGAGGTCGCTGTTGCTGCCGAAGTGCCGGCGCTGCGTGACGACCCATTTGGCGCCCGAGCCGACGTAGGTCGCGTCGACGTCGAACGACGACCAGCCCGCCTGCAGGTCCGTGTAGAGCCACGTGCCGCTCGTGAAGTCGCGCGAGACGAGGAGCGCGTAGGCGTCGTAGTCGCTCGCGGTCGCCTCGCGCGACCAGGCGATCACCATCCTGCCGTTCGTCTCGGGCCGCGCCGTGATCGCGGCCGGGCCGTACACCGTGGGCAGGCTCGAGGCCAGCGTCACGGCGGCGATCAACGGATCGACGACGACGGGATAGACGGCTTCGGCGAGGAACGCACCCGACAGCACGAGCCGGATCCGGCTGCCGTCCCAGCTCGTCGTGACTGCGGCGGTGTTCCCCGCGGCGTCGCACGCCGAAGCGCGGCCGTAGCGGATGACCGCGGTCTCCCGGTCCGCGAAGCACAGCTCCTGGACCGCGGGCTCGGCGGCCGTGCACGCGAGCGGCGTGCTCACGCGCGCCGTGATCACGAGGTCGCCCGCCGCGGCCGGCCGCTGCCGCAGCGTGAAGGTCTGTTCGACACCGTCGGCCCGCACGTCGTAGGTCTCGACGATGGCGGTGCCGGCGCGTTCGAAGTGGCAGCCCGACCAACGGGCGACACCATCGAGCGGCAGCTGCACTGCGCCCACCATGACGGACTCGGTGCGCCATTGGAGCGGCAGGTGCGTGGGCGCCGAGCGCCCGAGCAGCGGATAGAAGGTGAAGCCGTCATGGAAGCTCGCCTTGTAGGTCGGCCCGGCGGCCCAGATCCCGTAGGCACCGCCGACCGGGTCGGCGGTCGCCGTGTGCACGGGCACGACGAGGTCGCGCGCGAGCTCGGTGAGGTCGAGTTCGGACGGGGGCGTCTGGGCGCGGAGGACGGTGAGCGCGAGCGCCGCGGCGGCGAGAGAGCAAAGGGGACGTGAGGTCATCGGCAGCTCCGGGTCTGCCCTGTCATCCGCAGCGGCCCCTGCGCGTAACGCGGAATCCCGGCGTCGCGGCGCGCACCAGCCCGCCGATGCGCCGCCGTCTACGAGCCGACGTGCAGTTGCAGGCCGTTGCTCCAATAGGTCGCGCCCGTGATGTGGAACGCGGCGTGCTGCAGGTAGAAGGTCTGGTTGGCGATCGTCGCCGGGATCTGGATCGGGAAGAACAGACTCGGCGCCGTGCCGCCCGTCGTGTAGCCGAGCGCCGCACTGTCGATGCTCGCCCAGAGCGAGCAGCCGTTCGTGCCGAACATCGGGTCGAGGTCGTACGGCAACGGCACGCCGGCGAAGCTCGTGCGGCTCGTGCCGAAGATCAGCGCGCCGCCGATGCCGACGACGGATCCACCGGGCGGATAGCCGGTCGACCGCGTGATCAACAGGCTGCCGGGCAGCAGCGTTCCGCTGCCGGCCAGCTGCACGCCCTGGCAGCCGGATCCGTACGGAATCAGCATGCCGGTCGCTTCCGCGCCGTGCAGGTACGGGTTGCCCTGCGCGTACAGGGTCGGCACGCCGGTCGTGGGGTCGAACGTGTAGAAGGAGTCGGCGCCGCCGATCAGCGCTCCGTCCGGTCGCACGGCGAGCCACTGCACGTCCGTTGCGCCGCTGCCGACGCCGACGTCGGTGAACACGCCCGTGTCGGTGTTGATCGTGCCGAGACCCGAGTTGTGGCCCCAGGCGTAGAGCAGACCCTGGAAGCTCGTCATGCCCGTGATGTTCTCGCCCGTCGATCCGATCACGGTGCGCGCTCCCGTGCTCGTGTCGAGCCGCACGAGCTGGTTGGCGCCCGGGGCCGATTCGACGCCGTACACCGCGCCGTTGCCGGCGTCGGCGAGCGCGAGCATGGCGTGGCAATTGGCGACGATCTGCAGGTTCAGCGTGCTGGGGTCGAGGCGCGTGAGGAAGAACTGCTGTGGACCGAGGAACGTGCGGCTGACCGTCCACAGCACGCCGGCGTCGTCGCGCGCCATGCACGTGTGCCCATACAGCCCGGCGCCGAGCAACGTGCTGGCGCCGGTCATGGAGTCGACGGCGTAGATCTCGCCGGAGAACGTCAGCCCGATCATGTCCTGCGCGGACACGGGCGCGGCTGCAGCGGTGACGAGGCAGAACACGGCGAGAGGAACGGTGCGCAGGTTCATGGGTTGGTCCGTGGATGGGAGGTGGCCGGCTTGGAGCTCGACGAACGGCGCTCGAGCCCGTGATAGCCGCTGCGGGCAACCGCGTAACCGCGTTCGCCGCGCAAGGCCGCGCACGGACCACGGCGCCCGAGCCCGCCTGCTCCCGGCACGCTTCTGCCGCGAACGGCCAGCGGCTACGTTGCGGCAGTGATGTCCCGATCCCGTGCGGCGCGCCGGCGCTGCCTTCCCGCCCTGCTCCCGCTTCTCGCCGCCGCGGCCTGCGCCGCCGCCCCGACCGCCATGCCCAACGACGTGCAGCTCGTCCACGACGTCTACTTCCAGCTCCAGGACGCTTCGCCGGCGGCCAAGGCCGCGCTCGTCGCCGAGTGCTACCGGCGGCTCGCCGCCATCCCGGGCGTCGTGCGGCTGGTCGCGGGCACGCGCGACCCCGAACTCGTGCGCGACGTCAACGACCGCGACTACGATGTGTCGCTGCACGTCTGGTTCCGCGACCGCGCCGCGCACGATGCCTACCAGACCGCACCCGCGCACCTCGCGTTCATCGAGGCCAACCGGTCGGGCTGGAAGAAGGTGCGCGTGTTCGATTCGACGATCGCTCCGCGCTGACCCGCGCGGTGGGTGGCCACCCCCTTGCGCGGAAGGGTGTCGACGTGTATTTAACTACTAGGTTAAATACGCACGCATGGCCGCCACCGACACGCTGAGCACGACCCTGGCCGCAGTCGCCGACCCGACGCGGCGCGCGATCCTCGCGCGGCTGCGCGACGGCGAGGCCAGCGTCACCGAGCTCGCGGCGCCGTTCGCGATGTCGATCCCGGCGATCAGCAAGCACCTCAAGGTGCTCGAGCGGGCCGGCCTGTTGACGCGCAGCCGCGAGGCGCAATGGCGGCCGTGCCGGCTGCGGCCCGAGGGGCTGCGCAGCGTCGTCGATTGGATCGAGGCCTACCGCGCCCTGTGGGACGCGCGCCTCGACCGCATGGAAGCCTATCTCGCCGAGCTGCAGCGCCCCACAGCCGCGCGCCCGGCGAAACCGACGCGCGCACGCCAACGCAAGAAGACCTGACGAACCCCTACAACCATCGAAGCCATGGATCCGACCAACGAGGAAGTCCCCGCCGACCGGCAGATCGTGACCACCCGCATCCTGGAAGCGCCGCGCGAGCTCGTGTGGAAGGTGTGGACCGACCCGCAGCACGTGCTGCAGTGGTGGGGGCCGACCGGCTTCACCACGACGACGCACCACATGGACGTGCGGCCGGGCGGCCAGTGGCGTTTCACGATGCACGGCCCCGACGGGCACGACTACGAGAACTGGATCACGTTCCTCGAGGTGCAGGCACCGTCGCGGCTCGTCTACGCGCACGGCGGCGACACGCACCACGAGGAGGTCGACTTCCGGACGACGGTCACGTTCGAGGCGCTGCCCGGCGAGTCCGGGCGCACGCGCTTGACCATGCGCGCGGTGTTCTCGTCGAGCAAGGTGCGTGAGTTCGTGATCCGCGAGTACAACGCGGCCGAGGGTGGCAAGCAGACGCTGGCCCGGCTCGCGGGCCACGTCGAGGCGCTGGCCCGCGGCACCCGCGATCTCGCCGTCGAGCCGTTCGCGATGCGGCGCGTGGTCGGCGCGCCGCGCGAACTCGTCTATCGCGTCTGGACCGAACGCGAGCACCTCGCGAAGTGGTTCGGCCCGCCCGGCTGCACGCTGGGCGCCACGTCGCTCGACCTGCGGCCCGGCGGCGTCTTCCACTACTGCATGCGTTTCCCGGGCGCGCCCGACTCGTGGGGCAAGTGGGTGTTCCGCGAGATCACGCCGCCGGAGCGGCTCGTGTTCGTGGTGTCGTTCGCGGACGAGCGCGGTGCTTCGATCCGCGCGCCGTGGGATGCGACCTGGCCGCTCGAGATGCTGGCGACGGTGACGTTCGAGCCGCACGCCGGCATCGGCAAGGGCACGGTGATCACGCTGCAATCGAGCGCGCACGACGCGTCGCCGATGGAGCAGCGCACGTTCGACGACGGTCACGGTTCGATGACGCAGGGTTGGGCGGGCACGTTCGACCGGCTCGTCGACTACCTCGCGACGGCGAAGTGACGGTCGTGCGCCGTCGCGCCGGCGCCGCTGCCGCGCGGCGGAATGGGCGCGATTCCGCGTGACGCCGCCGGTGCGTTGGTCCTGTCGGGGTGAACCCTCTCCAAGGACCCCACGCATGCGACCCCTGACCCTCTTGTTCTCCCTGCTGCTCCCAGCCCTCGCCTCGCAGGCGAACGGCCAGAGCCGTCCCGACGGCGACTACTACGCCGCGAGCGTTCCGAATGCGGCGAACCTCAGCACCATCACCAGGGAGTTCGTCACGTACGCGACGCTCACCTCGGTCTCGACCGTGGTGCGCAACGACATCCCGGGCAAGGTGCTCGCGATCGAGCCCATCGACCACGGGAGCGGCTCCGTGCTCGTGCTCGCTCGCAACAGCCAGGTCGCGCCGGCGACGACGTTGGTCTACGAGCTGCTGTCGCCGTTCCTGGCCGGTCCGTTCGTGCCCTGGAACCCGCCGTTCGTCCGCTACGCGCCGCCGCTCGGCGTGCAAGTCGTCGATCTCAAGGTCGACGGCTTCGCCGGTGGCTTCCTGACCCTCGTCGGCAACGGTTTCAACATCTCGCTGCAACGGCACGCGCCCAACGGCGCCGTCACCGGGACCTTCGTCAACTTCACGGGGGCGTCCTCGGCCTACCTCGGCGTCGACGGCAGCAACGGCGACATCTTCGTCGTCGACGGCAACGGCGTGATGTTCCAGTTCAACAGCAGTCTCGGCCTGCTCGCCGCCGGCGTGACGTCGCCGCCGCTGATCGCGGCCGCGGACGTGGCGATCGACGGCAGAGTCGGTCACGCGGACCGCGTCGTGGTCGCCGGCACCGATGCGGCGGGGGGGCCGGGGCTGTTCCGCTTCTTCGCCAACCGCACGCTCGCGTCCGCGATCTACTGGTCGCCGGCGGACTCCGTGTCCGTCGACTTCGAGGGCAACGTCACGTCGCAGGCGTACGTCGGCGGCGGGACCGTGCTGCACCTGATGAGCCCCGGCAACGGCGCCCCTCTGAGGGTGTACCTGAACGCGACGCCGCCGTACGCGGCGATGTCGTGGTTCGGGCGCAGCGCGTTCGGCGTCTTCTCGAGCTCGGCCAACTCGCTTCTGGGCATCACGCCCACACCGGCTTTGGTCGGCAACACGACGATGGACTACGGCTTCACCCAAGCGACTACGTTGGTCTCGCTCGCCTACCTGATCTCGTTCTCCTACTGCTTCCCGTGCAGCAACCTCGGCCCGTTCGCCGACCTGTTCGTCGATCTCAACAACCCCACGACGCAGGCGATCACGATCCCGATCCCGACCGGCAACACGTTCTCCTACCCGCTCGTCATCACGCCGAGCCTCAACGGCCTGCAGTTCTTCGTGCAGCTGTTGGGAGCGGACTCCAACATGAACTTCGTCGCCTCGAACGCCATCAGCCAGACCATCGGTCTGCGGCCGATCGAGTAGTCCCGCCGGCAACGCGCTCGGCCGCCGCCGTTGCGGCCGGCGCCGCGCCCGGCCATCATGCCGCGCGCATGCCGATCCTGACCGAACCGTTGCCGCTGACCCTCGCACTGGTGGTCGGCATGTTGTTGGCGACGGCGCTGGGACACCGGGGCGGGTTGCGCCGGCGTGCGGTCGACCGGCAGGCCACGCATGGCGTGGGCGCGATGAACGCGGCTGTCTTCGCCCTGCTCGGGCTCATGGTCGCGTTCACGTTCTCGGGCGCCGCGTCGCGCTTCGACGTGCGCCGCGCGCTGGTCACCGAAGAGTGCAACGACATCGGCACCGCCTGGCTGCGCCTCGATCTGCTGCCCGCAGAAGCCCAGGCCCGGCTGCGCGAACGGCTGCGGCAGTACCTCGATTCGCGGTTGCAGACCTACCGCGTGCTGCCGGACGTCGACGCGGCGATGGCCGAGCTGCGTCACACCGACGCGCTGCAGCAGGGGATCTGGGCGGTGGCCGTCGCCGCTTGTGAGGCGAAGGGCGATGCCGCCACGAAGACGCTCGTGCTCGGCGCGCTCAACACGATGTTCGACATCACCGGTACGCGCACGGCGGCTGCGTTGCACCACACGCCGCCGCTGATCTTCGCGTTGCTGTTCCTGCTGGCGCTCGGCTGCGCGCTGCTGGCCGGCCATGGCATGGCCGGTGCGGCGAAGGTCGATTGGCTGCACTGCCTGGTGTTCACGGCCATGATGGCGCCGTGCGTGTACGTGATCCTCGACCTCGAGTACCCGCGCTCCGGCGTGTTCCGACTCGACGCCTACGACCAGCAGCTGGTGGACCTGCGCGCGAAGATGGGTTGATCGGGACCTGGCCGCGGCCTGCGCGCACGGTTCGCTCAATCGCGCGCCGCGCCGCCGGCGATGGCCGAGGGCGTCTCGCGGCCGACGATCGCCGGCGCCTCGTGCACGAGCGTGTCGTCCTGCAGCGCCTCGACCATGAACAGGGCGAAGTCGACGCGCCGCGTGCGGTTGCTCTTCAGGATCGGGTCGCCGACGTGCCGGCTCCACACGGGCAGGCCCTGGCTGGAGCCCTCCTCGAGGTCGCTGCCGCGCACGACCGTCCACCGCGTGTCGCTCGCGAACACGCGCCGGCAGGCTTCGACCTGGTCGCCGAGATCGGCGAACCGTGCGAGCCGCGCGAGCCAGCCGAACACCTTCAGGGCGAAGAGGAACGCGCGCGAGTAGACGTCCTTGCCGTCGCGCGTGATGTGCCACCCGCACGAGAACACGAGCCGCGCCCCGGGGCGAGCGAAGTCGAGCACGGCCTGGGCCGTTCCCGTCGCGTACTGACGCACTCCCCACGGCACCAGCACGGTGAGCACGCCGTCGCAGCCGGCGACCGCCTTCTCGATCACTTTGCGGTCGTTCGTCGCCCCGGCGACGACGGTGATGCGTGTCCGGAACGCGTCGAGCTTGGCCACGCTGCGCTCGCGGCACACGCCGACCACCTCGTGGCCCCGGGCCAGCGCGTGCTCGACCATGTAGCGTCCGAGCTTGCCGGACGCACCGACGATGCAGACCTTCATCGTGGGGGCCACGACCGCCGTGCTTGCGGGTCGGCGACCGCGGTGCGGTCGTGCCGGGAGCGCCTCGAGGGTCCGCGGTGGGTTCGCATGCTCGCCAACATACCCCGGTGCACGTCCGTCGCGAGCTGCGCCCGGACATCAACGCAGCATCGCGCGGAACCGCGGATCGTCGATCACGGCTCGGAACGCATCGCACGTCTGCCAGTCCACCGTCGCGCTGCCGCGGCGCTTCGCCTCCGCGAGCAGGTCGAACAGCCGTGCGGTGCGCGCCTCGCGGTCGGTCGCCGTGGGCGCGCGCTGCAGCGCGGCGCCGAACACACGCGCCGCGGCGAGCGCGGCCTCGGGCCCCGGCATTTGCATCCACAGTTCGGCGGCCGCGAACGCTTCGTCGTCGCGGTGCAGCTGCTGCAGGATGCGCACACGGTCGATGAGGTGGTTGTTCGCGTTGCGCAGACCGTCGGCGTGGTGCGGCTCGACGGCGAGGAACTGCTGTTCGTGCTGCCACGCGCGCTGCAGCCAGTCGAGCGCTTCGAACGGTCGGCCCCACCACTCGAGCAGGTTGCCGAAGTTGTGTTCGTAGGCGGCGAGGTCGTGCAGGTAGCCCGGCGTCGCCGGGAACGCCAGCACCTGCTGGTCGACGATGCCGATCGAGCGCCGCATCGCCGCTTCGCTCGCCACCGCCTCGCCGTGCGGCAGCGTGTAGGCGAGGCCGGCGAGTGCGGTCGCGAGCAGCGTCGTGCGGGCCTGTGGATCGATGATGCCCTCGTCGTCGTGTGCGGCCAGCAGATCGGCGGCGTCGCGGAACAACTCGCTCGCGCGCGCGCAGTCGTGCCGCTGCTGCATCGTCGCGAGGTTGGTCGTGGCCTTCGCCACGGGGACCACGAGCGAACGATCGCCCGGATGAGCTGTGCGACAGCCTCGCACGAGGTCGTAGGCGGCGAGATAGAGGCGTTCGACCTCGGCCGTGGTACCCTCGGCGTCGGCGATGAGTGCCAGGATCGACCAGGCGTCGGCGAGTTGCACCGCGATGGCCGGGTCGTCGTTCGCGGCGTGCAGGTCGCGCAGGTCTGTCGCGGCGCGACCACAGAGGGCCCGCGCCTCGGTGTTGCGGCCGTGCGAGAGCAGCAGTCGGCCCCACAGCACGCGCTGCAGGGACGCGGCACGGCGTGCGCCCTGCGACGGCGGCTGCTGCCACTCGTACGCGGCGACGCTGTCGGCGAACGTCGCCTCGGCCGCGGCCACGAGACCCGCTCGCGCCTGCGCGGCGGCGAGGTTCCCGAGGCTCTGCGCGAGGCGCTCGTGCAGTCGCGCGTCACCGGACGCCTCCGCGAGCAGCGCGCGGTAGCCGTCGACGGCGTCCTGGTGCAGCGGCAGGGCGACCGTGTCGCTGCCCGGCGTGTTGAGGAACGTGCTGCTCGAGAAGCGGTCGAGCAGGCGCGCGAGCGTGCGCTGCGACAACCCGAACTCGCGTTCGGCGCGATCCCTGGCCTCCGCGATCGAGGTGGCTGCGTGCGCGCGTTCGGCGAAGCGCGCCGCCGGCACGGCGACGGTCACCGCCGCCAGCACCGTGAGCGAACCGGCGAGCGCCGGGTGCCGCGCCACCCAGCGACCCGCACGCAGGTACAGCGGCAGCGGGCGACCGGCGATGGGCTCGCCCGCGAGCACGCGGCGCAGGTCGTCGCCGAACGCGCGCATGTCGGCGTAGCGCCGCCTTCGGTCGCGGTCCATCGCCTTGTGCACGACGACCTCGAGCGCGCGCGGCAGGGTCCTGTCGGCGGCACGCAGCGACGTGAACTGGCCCGCGAGCACGCGTGCGCGCAGCTGTTCGACGTCGTCGGCCGGGAATGGCGGCCGCAGCGTCAGCAGCTCGGCCAGCGTCGTCGCGAGCGAATAGACATCGGTGCGCTCGTCGGTGGCTTCGCCGCGGTGCTGCTCCGGCGACATGTAGAGAGGCGAGCCGGCGCCCGCACCGGTGCGCGTCAGACGCACGTCGCCGCGCATGCGTGCGAGACCGAAGTCGAGAACCACTGCCCGGCCGTCGGCACCGAACATCACGTTGCCAGGCTTGAGGTCGCGGTGCACGACGCCGTGGGCGTGGGCGTGTGCGATCGCCTCGGCGACCTGCAGCACAAGCGCCGTGCAGGCCCGCCAGTAGCTGCCCGCGAAGGCGGTTGCGCCGCCGGCGGCCCGGCGTTCCAGATCGATCGCGGCGAGCAGGTCGCCGCCGTCGAGTTCCCCGGGCCGGCGGTCGCGCAGCTCCGACAGCACCTCGGCCGCGCTGCGTCCGTCGACCCACGCCATGGCGAAGTACGGCACGCCGTCCTGCTCACCGACGGCGAGGATCGGCACGACGCCGTTGTGCCGTACGGCCGCCGCCGCCTCGACCTCGCGCCGGAAGCGCTCGCGCATGCCGGGCAGTGGCAGGAGGTCGGAGCGCACGACTTTGACGGCGGCGGGCAGTCCGAGCGAGACCTGTTCGGCGTAGTAGACGACGCCCATGCCGCCGCCGCCGACGCGGCGCAGCAGGCGGAAGTCGCCGAGCCGCGGCGGCAGGCCCGATGGCGCCCACGCCATGCCGGGCCCGGGCACGTTGTGGAGCCGCGCGAGCAGGCAGCGCAGGCGGTCGCGTTGCCGCTCGTCGACTCCGAGCAGGAAAGCCGCCAACGCCTCGGGACCTCGTTCCTCCGCGGCGATCGCGTCGGCGAGCAGTGCTTCGATGTCCGCGGGTGACCCGTCGTCGTGGGGGGCCATGAGTCAGCTCCTTCGCACGATACCCGCGCGCGTCCGGCCGCGGGCTAGACTGCCGCCACGATGACCGAGCCCGGTCCCTCGCCGATGGCTGCCAACCCCGACCGCGACGTGCTGGCGGCCCTGCTCGTGCAGCAGATGCCTGCGCTCGAGGCGTTCGTTCGGCTGCGCATGGGTGTGGCGCTGCGCAAGCGCGAGACCGGCGAGGACCTCGTGCAGACGGTCTGCCGAGCCGCGCTCGAGAGCTTCGACCGCCTGCAGTTCCGCGGCGACGCAGCGTTCCGGAGCTGGCTCTTCGGCATCGCCGGCAACAAGCTGCGCGAGCGCGTGCGCCTCGTCACTGCGCAGCGCCGCGACCCGGCGCGCGAACGGCCGCTCGACGAGATGCGCGCGAGCTCCGTGCTCGATGGCTGCCGCGGCCTGTGCACGCCGAGCCGCGAGCTGCAGAGCCAGGAGACGCTGCGCGGCATCGAGGCTGCGTTCGACGCGCTGCCCGCCGACCAGCAGGAGGCCGTCTCGCTGCGGCGCATCGCCAGTCTCGACTACGCCGCCATCGCCGCGGCGATGGCGCGCAGCGAGGGTGCGGTGCGCAACCTCGTGCACCGCGGGCTGGCGCGCTTCGCCTTGTTGCTGGAGGAGGCGGGCATCGGCCCGGCGGCGAAGGGATCGGACCACGACTAGTCGGGCGGTGGTGAATGGGGTGCGCCCGACGAGTGGATGATCGTGCGCGGAATCGTGTCACGGCGCGTGTGACGGCGCGGCGCTCGCGGTCATCCAGCAGGGGTCGGGGCCGGCGTGTCCGACCCCCGCGATCACGACCATGCGCACGACCTGCACACTGCCTGCGTTGTTCCTCCTCCTCTCCGCCGCGGCGGCCCAGTCCCCCGCGGCGGCCCAGTCCCCCGTGAACCGGGCGCCGCGCACGCGCACTGGCTTGCCCAACGACCGCGTGTCGTGGGACCGGTCGGCGGATGGCTCGCTGTGGGCCATTGGCCGCACCTACAAGATGCGGTTCACGGATGGTTCGGCGACCTACGTGCCGTTCTTCGGCTCGACGGCGCCGCGCGACCTTCCCGTCGTGTTCACGGTGCATTCGATTTCTGCCGGTGGCACCGAGGTGGCGCTCGCACCGGCGCCGGCGGCGGTGCGCTCCGGCGAAGCGCGCTCGAGCTTCGAGCGCGGCGCACTGCGCGAGACCTGGGATTTGACGATGGAGGGCGCCGAGCAGGGTTTCCTGCTCGAGACGCGGCTTGGCGGAGGCGACCTCACGCTCACTCTCGGCGTCGCCACGGAGCTCGCGACCGTCGCCGAAGGCGGTGGGTTCGCGTTCGTCGGCGAACTCGGCGCCGTACACTACGGGCGGGCCGTGCTCGTCGATGCGGCGGGCTGCCGCACGGCTCTCCCGATGCGCGAGGGCACGGGCGGCATCGAGATCGTGGTGCCTGCTCGCGCGCTGGATGCCGCGCGGTTCCCTGTCGTCGTCGATCCGCTCGTGACGACGACGACCGTCGCCGCGTCGACCTACTACGAGCACAGCTGCGACGCCGCCTACGACGCGGTCAACAACCAGTGGGTGCTGTCGTGGGAAGGCGACTTCAGCGCCACGGACCACGATGTCGGCACGCAGCTCGCGAACGCCGACGGCACGCTGATCGCGGGCACGTTCACCTACGTCGACTACACGACCGACTCCTGGGTCGACCCGCGCATCGCGAGCCACCGCCAGCTCGGCAGCTGCCTCGTGGTCGCGCAGCGCGTGCTGCCGGGGCCCGGCGAGATCTGGGGCCGCCTGCGCGTGCTCGGCACGAACACGATGAGCGGCCAGTTCCAGATCAGCCAGAACGGCGGCAGCCACCCCGACGTCGGCGGCGACAACTCGTCGGCGGTGCCGGTGCGCTACTACGTGACGTGGCACCGCGGCGGCATCACGTCGGCGACGATCCTCGGCCGCCAGGTCACGGGCGCCGCGACGACGTTCGGACCCGAGGTCACGCTGGGCACGGGCGCGACGAACATCTCGTTCCCGTCGATCGCCAACTGTGCGGGCATCGAGTCGGGCTACGGCCAGGCGTGGCCGATAGTCTGGCCCGTGCCCGCGCAGTCGACGGCGGCGCCGCACCGCATCCGCGGCGTGCTCGTCGCGGCCAGCGGCGCCGTGATGGGGCCCGAGGCCGACTGGTTCTCGCATCCGACGCAGGCGATGCGGGTGCCATCGGTGTCGTCGCTGACCGACCCGCTCGGCGCCGTGCGCTACTTCATGGTCGCCTGGCAGCAGGACGTCGGCGGCGGCGACAGCGACATCTTCGTCGGCGTGCGGTCGCTGACCGGTCCCGCTGTCCCGGCGACCGACATCAGCACCGTCACGGTCGGCTCCAGCGTCGACGAGTCGCCGTCGGTCGACAGCTTCGGCTGCCGTTTCGCGCTCGCGTTCTCGAGCCAGTGGTTCTTCTTTCCGTACGACATCGTCGCCGCGACACTCGACCTGCCTGCGAGCGGCACCGGCGTCACGGTCGGCGTCGTCGAAGCGCTGGCCTACCTGTCATCCTCGACGAGCAGCGCGCCCGACAATCGCAGCCCGCACCTCTGCTCGGCGCACAGCGGGGGCAGCGGCGAGCCGACGAACCCGCCGCGCTACCTCGTCGGCTGGGAGCGCAACGGTGACGTGTTCGACGCGAGCTACGATGCACGCACTGCCGGCGGCGGCTACTCGGTGCTGCCGACGGGCTGCGGGGGGTTCGGCATCTACGGCGCGGGCATCCCGCACGCGGGCAGCTACATCGCGGGTGGCCTGCTCTACGCGGGACCCGATCCGACGATCGTGCTGCTGGGCCTGCCGCTCGCTTCGCCCCTGCAGATCTGTCCCAGCTGCCAGGTCGGCGTCGATTCAGCCGCGCTCGTCCTGATGCCGGGTCCGTCGATCGTCTACCCGCTGCCGTGCGTCGGCGGCTTCGCAGGCTTCGTGTTCGCGGTGCAGGGCGTCGCGTTGGGTCCGCCCAGCTGCATCGGATCGCTGATCTTCAGCGACACGCTGCGCGTCGTGCTGCAGTAGGCGGTGGCGACTCCGCGCCGCGCCGCGCTGCACCGGCCGCGCCGAGGCCCTATGCTCGGCGTCGTGAGGCCATGACCGAAACGCCGCGCCCAGCCCTGCCGCCACGTCTCACGATCCTCGAGACGTTGTCGGAGAGCCCGATCGAGCGCACCTATCGCGCGGTCGACGACGTGCTGCAGCGTGAGGTGATGCTCAAGCTGCCGGGAGAGGGCGTGTTCGATGGCTGGTCGGCGCCGGTGCGGCAGCGCCTGCTGCGTGAGGCGCGAGCCCTGGCCAAGATCCGCCATGCGAACATCCTGCCGATCCAATGGGTCGAGGAGACGCGCGAGGGACCGCTGCTCGTGTTCGACCTGCCGTCGGGCGAACGCCTCGCCGATCGACTGCAGCGCGGGACGCTCGATGTCGCCGAGACGATCGAGCTCGGTGTGCAGGTCGGGCAGGCCCTGATCCCCGTGCACGCCTGCGGCATCGTGCATCGTGCGGTCGGACCGTCGTCGATCCGTGTGCTCGCCGGCGGCGGTGTGCAACTCGGTTCGTGGACCTTCGCCAAGGAGTTCGCGCTGCCCGGCGCCGGTTCGTCGCTGGCGCACGACCGCCGACTGGAGCCCGGGATCGCGAATTGCCTGCCCGACTACTCGGCGCCGGAGCAGATGGTGGGACAGGCCGCCGATGCGCGCGCCGACGTGTTCGCGCTCGGCTGCACGCTGCACCGTTGCCTGACCGGCACGGATCCGTACGCGCCCGGTCAGGTGCAACTCGATCTGCGCGTGCTGCGGCCCGACGTCGGCAAGGGACTCGCGGAGGTGATCCAGAAGTGCGTGCTGCCGAACCGCATCGCCCGCTACGCGACGATGCACGACCTCGTCGACGCGCTGACCGCCCTGCGGGTCCGGTTGCCCGAGCCCCGACCGCGGCGCGCTGTGCTGCTGGCGGCGGTCGCCGGCTCGGTGCTGCTGATCGCGACCTGGGCGCTCGTGCAGCTGTCCGCGCGAGATGCCTCGCGGCAGGGCGACGGCGTCGCCGGCAGCGCACCCTGGGAAGAGCGCTACGCGAGCGAGTACTCGGGGATCTACGAGCGCGTGCACGGCCTGTTCGTCGGCATCGGCGGCGCGTACGACGGCACGTCGTTCGCGCGGCTGCGCAACCCGGTCGGCGAGATCGACGCGGTGGCTGCGCGGCTCCGGGCGAACGACGCGCAGTGGGCGCGCGACGGCGCGATCACGAGGTTGGCCGAGACGCAGGCCACCATGGCGCGCATCCTCGACGAGCTGGAACGCATCGAGAACACGGCCGGCAGGGAGGACGCCGTCTTCTTCTACTACGCCGGACACGGCGCCTGCGACGGCTTCCACTTCGGCCTCGCCGCGGCCGATGTCACCGGTTCGCTCGAGCGCGGCCACAACTACCTGTTGCGCGAGCATCTGCTCAACTTCGTCACGCGCTGCCAGGCCAAGCACGTGCTCGTCGTGCTCGACTGCTGTCACGCGGGGGCCGTGTTCGACAGCGAGCGCACGCGCGGCGCGGCGAACGTGTTCGGCAGGGATGCGGAGGGCGCGCGCGAGGGCACCGGCTGGCAGCACCACTTCAGCCGCGAGTTCCTGTGTTCGGCCGGCTCGGACGAACAGGCGCGCGACGGTGCTCTGCTGTCGCCGTTCTGCGAGGCGCTGCTCGAACACCTGACCCCGAGCGCCGACCGCCAGGACCGGATCGTCGTCGCCCGCTACCTCGGCGCGGACATCGCGCGGGCCATGGAGCAGCGCAGCGGCAATCGCTGCACGCCGCTGCAGATCCCCGAGATCCGCCAGATGCGCGACCAGAAGGGCAGCTTCGTGTTCCGGCTCGGTGCCGCGACCGCGAAGTGAAGGCCGGATCGCGCCGTCACGCTTCGGCTTCGTCGGGCGGCCCGGCGCTCGCCTGGATCTGCTCCGGCTCGACCTTGCCGGCGTCGAACCTGGCCGCCGCGGCCGTCATCTTCTGCAGCAGCTCTTCGGGCGACAGGTCGACGGTCTTGGCGAACCGGATCGGGTTGATGCGCGCCGTGACGAACGCGCGCAGGTAGGGCGATTGCAGGCCGCGGGCCTTGAGCGCGGCGATCACGGCGGCGACCTTCTCGTCGAGCGCCATGAGCAGCGCGGCACGCTTGTCGCGCGTCTTCAGGGTCTTGCCGAGCGGCTCGTCGAGGAACGTCTCGACGCGCCCGAGCGCCGATCGATACGCACCGCCCGAGAAGCGCGCATCGCGCTCGTAGCACGGGCCGAGCGTCAGCAGGACCGGATCCTCGAACTGCAGCGACAGCTCGGCCTCGCTGCGGCCGCCGTCCGCAGCCGCGAGGGCGCGCGCCATGCGGATCACCTCGAGCGCCTTGTCCTTGAGGTTGTGCGCCTTCTCGGTGTTGAGCGCGAGGATCTGGAAGGCGATGTCGCGGTCGGGCACGACGAGCGCCGTGATCGCGCGGGCGCCGAGCTGCCGCATCGCGGCGAGCCGGTGGTTGCCGTTCGGCGTCCACCAGATGCCGGCGTCCTCGGGAGTGGCGATGATCGGGTCGAGGTAGGTGCCGAGCTTGTCGAGCACGTGCACCATGCGTTTCTCGTGCGCCGGCGACAGGTCGCGCTGGTACGGCGTCGGCTGCACCTTGTCGATCGGCAGGGCGGCGAGCACCAGCCAATGGCTGCCGAGTGGCTCCCGGTAGCTCGCGAGCACCGCGCCGCCGTCGTGTTCGATGCGGCGCTGCAACTTCTGCACGTCGGCCGGGGCGTCGCCGACCGTGTCGGCGGCGGCGAGGCCGCGCGACTTCGCCTCGGCCTTCTTCGTGGTCTTGCGTCGGGTGGCCATGCGGGGCCGCATCGTAGACGTGCGTTCGCGCCGTGTCGCCGGTGCGCTGCCCGCGTCCGACCCCGCGCCGCCGGCGCGCCGGTGCTCGCTATGATGTGCGGCCGATGCCCGCACCCCCTGCCGCCGCAGCCGCGCGAACGCGTTGGCCCTGCCTGCTGCTCGCCGTCGCCGGTTGCGCGAGCGGCGAGCTCGATCCGCAGTGGGCGGCGCGCGAGCCCGTGGTCGCCGTGCCGGCGTCGTTCTCGACGACACCGGAGCTGCCGGCGGGGTTCGATGGGCTGCGGCCGGACCTCGGCATCGAAGCCGGCGACGAGGTGCTGTTCGGCCTCCGACTCGACGTCGGCGAGACGCGCCGCGACTGGTTCCTGCGCGTGGCGGTCGAGTCGATCGACCCCTCCGGCGCGGTCTATCGCAATGGCCGGTCCCACGACCTCGTGCACGTCGTCGCCACCGTGCACGACGGCGCCGGGGAGCTGCTCGGAACGGAGCACCTCGTGCTGGGGCGCGACCATCTCGAACGGGGCCTGTCGCGCGCCTGCCGGGGCGAGGGTCTGCGCGAGGGCAAGGGCCTGTTCGCGGAGGGCCCCGAGGACTGGCCCGAGTCCTTCCGCGCCACGGTCGCGCTCGGGCAGCTGCTCGGCGTCGTGCGCCGGAGCGCGATCCTGCGCGGCCTGCTGTACGAGGTCGTCGATCCGCCGTCGATCTGGTCGGTCGTGTTGCACCTTGGCGTCAGCATGTCGACGCGTGCCTACTTCGACGAGGCGGGTCCCGCCGACGCGGTCGCCGTCGGCGACCGCACCGTGCCGGTCTGGTCCCTGCCGCACGAACTGCTCGTGAACGGCGACCCCGCGCTGCGCAGCCACATCCTGGTCACCGATCCGCACTCGCCGCTCGCGCTGTGCGCCGGCATCGTCGCGATCACGTCCGTGCACCCGACCGATGCCACGCGTTCGTTCACGATGCGTCTGCTGTCGGCGCGTCGCGCCGCCGCGAAGTGAGTGCTCGGCGCGCGTCGATGCAGCCACCGCGCGCCGCTGGCCCGCAGCGGCCGGCAGCGGCTTGCGGCGGCCAGCGGCATGCACGACGATGCGGGCCAGGTCGCCGCGTGGGTTTCTCCGAGTCCTCACTGATCGCCTTCCTGAAGGCCCACGCCAGGCAGCACGCGGCTGTCGTCGTCGGCATCGGGCACGATGCGGCGGTCGTGCGGTCCGCGGCGGGCGAGGGGCTCGTGTTGAAGTCGGACCAGACGATCGAAGGTGTGCACTTCCGCCGCGAGGAGGCGCCGATCGGCCGGTTCGGTCGCAAGGCGCTGGCGCGCGTGCTCTCCGACCTCGGCGCGATCGGCGCGCGGCCGATCGCCTGCCTCTGCTCGGCGGCGCTGCCCGACGATCTCGACGAGGCCTCGGCGCAGGCACTGTTCATGGGCCTGCTCGAGCTCGCGCACGGCGAAGGCACGAGCCTCGTCGGCGGCGATCTCTCGCGCTCACCTCAGGGCATCGTGCTCGACGTCGCTGGGCTCGGCTTCCTGGACGGACGCGCGCCTATGCTGCGCACGGGTGCGCAGGTCGGCGACGCGCTCGTGGTCACGGGTCCCTTGGGCGGCTCGCGCCACGGCCACCATCTGCGCTTCCAGCCGCGCTGGCGCGAAGGCGTGGCGCTTGCCGCGAGCGGTGCCGTGCACGCCTGCATCGATCTCTCCGACGGGCTCGCGCGCGACCTGCACCACGTGACGACCGCGTCGAACGTCGGCGCGCGCGTCGAGTCGGCGCGGCTGCCGCGCCGGTCGCTGCCCGATGGCGGCCAGGCGACCGCGACGCAGGCGCTGCACGACGGCGAGGACTTCGAGCTGCTGTTCGCGGCGCCGGCGGCGGCCTTGGCGTCGCTCGCGGCGCTGCCGGCACTCGGCGACGTCACCCTGACCCGCATCGGCACGGTGGTGCCCGTGGCCGACGGGGTCGCGCTCGTCGATGCCGCGGGAACGGCGGCGCCGCTGCCGGTCGGCGGCTTCGAGCACCGCTTCGGCACCGGCCTCTCGTGAAGCGGAGTCCACGAATGCACGGCCGGCGCCGGCGGCGCATCAGGGCATGAACGGCGCCAGGTTGCGGGCGCCGAGCGACGTGTTGACCAGCGTCACTTCACCCCAGAGCAGGCCGAATTGGGCGAAGACGAACAGGTAGAGCTGCACCGGCGTCATCGAGTAGTCGAGATTGGCCGTCGTGATGTAGTTGGTGTAGGCGGCGAGCAGGCCGCCGAAGTGCTGGTGACCGAGCGTGAGGTTGGCGGCCGCCCCGGCCATGAGGCCCGGGATGCCGGCCGATGCGGCGGCCCAGCCCGACGCGTAGGAGTCCATCGAACCGTTGAGCGTGCTCGCGTTCATGTTCGTCAGGTTCTGCAGCTGCATGTTCATGACGCCCGTGTGGTTCGCGGTGGCGCCGACCGTGATCGGGAAGCCGAAGATGTAGATCGCCAGCGTGGGCCAGGCGGCGAAGACGCTCGCACTGCTCGTGTAGGAGACGGTGCCCGTGTTGGTCAGCGAGTCGTTGCGCACCGTGAACCCGCCGCGGCGGAAGCCCGTCGAGCCCCAGAAGCTCGAGCCGTTCCTGATCGCCGTGGCCGCGATGCGCTGCATCTCGACGGCGATGCCGAGCAGGCGCAGCTGCGTCTGCGCCATCTCGTCGACGCGGCGTTCGGTGCCGGTGTTGCGGCTGCGGGCCCAGCCGATGACGTCGATGCCGGCGTACTGGTTGCCGAGCGTGACTTGATCCCAGCGGCTGCGTTCGCCGGTCTGGGCGCGAAGGCCGGGGGTGGAGCCGAACAGGGCGGTGGCGACGGCGGCGGCGGAGAGAAAGGAACGGAGTGATCGGAACATGGGGGTGTCTGCCTGTGGCGCCAGGACATGGCTCTCTGCCCGCGCGCGCCGTCGCGGGAGCCGGACCCGTCGTCGAAGACCCGCGCGCCGGCTTCGCTACGAGGTTTTCTGGCGCCCGCTACCCGTCGAGGCGCGAG
>DASUFY010000008.1:0-2306 GCA_036274315.1 Planctomycetota bacterium
GCGAGACGCGGTGCGGTCGCGAGCGGCGCGAGATCGATCGGTGCACGCAGCCGCGCGGCGAACTCGACGAGTCCGGGCTGGGCCGCGACCGCGCGCAGCACCTCGGGCTGCAGCCAGCCGCGGTAGTCGAGCCGCTGCAGATGCAGCGCGCCGAGCACCTCGGCCGCCACCGCCGCATCGAGACCGCAGCCGAAGGTCAGGTCGCGCAGCGCGGCGAGTGGCCGCAGCGCGTCGGCCGCCAGCGCACCCATCGGCCGGTCGCCGAGGTCGAGCAGCTGCAGGCCCTTCGGCAGACGCAGCAGCATGCGGTCGTCGAAGCTCGACTCGTCGAGCCCGAGTTCGCGCAGGTCGGGCAGCGCCGCGAACGCGGCGAACGCCTCGTCGCCGAGCGTGCCGAGCTTGTGGGTCGCACCGGCGACGCGCGTCGTGCCCTCGTGCTGGCACGTGACGACGAGACGGCGCAGACCCGACAGTGCGGCGATGGCGTGCCACGCGTCCGCATCGAGGCCAGGGCAGGCGTTGAGTTCGAGGCCGCGCAACGGCCGGCCCGCGCGCGCCAACCGCGCGAAGAACGGCGCGCCGGCGGCGACCATCGTGAGCCGGAGCTCCTGCAGCGCCGGCAGCGCAACGACGGCATCGGCGAGTTCCGGGGACGCGACGACATTGCCGAATGCGAGCGTGCGCAGGCTGCCGAGCTCGCGCAGCGCGGCGATGTGTTCGGGTCGCACGACCAAGTCGAACGGCAGCTGCACCTCTTCGAGTGCGGTCAAGGCGCGGAGCGGCGCGAGCGCCGTGTCCTGCGCGCTCGCACCTGCCCACTGACTGGCCGCTCCCGACGGCATGCCGAGCACGACGAGCCGCCGCAGCCCGCGAAACCGCAGGAGCCAGCGCATTTGCTCGGGTCCGCTGAGCCAGGCGACGAGATTGACGGTGTCCGCGGGCAGTGCAGCGAACCCGGCCTCGTCCTCGGCGGACACCTCGTCGGGCAGCGGCGGCTCCTGCGCCGGTTGTTGCATCGTCGCCGGCGCCCGGTCGTCGCGCGGCAGCCACAGCGTGAGCGCGACGACGCCGACGCCGAGCAGCAGCAGCGCCGCGGCCAGGTACCGATGCAGCGCCCGGTGCGCGCGAACCGGTTCGCGACCGAACACCTCGGCCATGGCCGCATCGAGCAGACGTTCCTCCGCGGCGTTCCTCATCGCCTTCATGATCCACCTCCGAGCCGGCGTTCGATGCAACCGTGCAAGAACGTGCGCAGCCGGCGCAGCGCGCTCTTGATGCCCTGCGAACCAATGCCGAGCGCCGCCGCCGAGGCCGTGCGGCCGCGTCGCTCGGCGTAGGTCGCTTCGAGCAGCAACCGGCTGCGTTCGGGCAGTCCGGCGAGGCACCGCCGCAGCGCGTCGACATAGTCGCCGCCGCCGTCGCTGCACTGGGCGTCCCAGACGCGGTCGGCCTCGTCGACGTCTCGTTGCGGCGGCCGGCTGCGGCGCGACTTGAGCCACAGATGGCGCGCGGTGGTGCGCAGGAACGCGAACGTCGCCGCGGTGACGCTCGCATCGAAGTCCCGGCGCCGCAACGCGACGACGAACGCCTCCTGGACCAGGTCGTCCGCGGTCGCCGCGTCGGCGCCGAGCACCCGCAGGTAGCGCCACAGGGCCGCGCGCAGCGATGCGGCGTCGGTCTCGAGGCTGCTGGCCGGAGGGGTGCTGGGCGATGCGGTGGACGGACTCGGGGACACGAGCACACGATCCCCCGGACGCGCGGCAAAGGGTGCACGAATCCGCGCGGCGCCACCGTCCATACCGCAGCGGGCGGCTGCCCGGCCGCCGCCCGCGGGTGGGGGATCTCGCCGATGCCTCGATGCAGGCTCGAACATGCGCTAGCCTGCCTGGCCGGCGCGTTCGAAGTCGCGCGCGAAACGATGGCCCTGACAGCAGCCCCGAGGCACCTCGACGAGGAGATCCCAGCGAAGCGCGCGAGACGGCTCGCCAGGGCCGTGTGGGTGCTCACGGCGACCTCCGTGCTGCTGCTGTTCGCCTCGATGCTGAGCTACTCGGGCGGCAGCGCGGTGCGGCCGGACGAGCCGGGCTTCGACCTCTGGCACAACTACTTCTGCGACCTGATCCGCCCGATCGGCCACGGCGGTCGCAGCAACACGGTCGGCATGCACCTGGGCCAGGCGGGCATGCTCGCTGCGGCCTCGGCGTTCTTGCCGCTCTGGCTCGTGCTCCCGCGCCTGTTCCCCGCTGCCCGCGCCGCTCGCGTCTGCCGGTGGGCGGGCGTGCTCGCGGCGATCACGCTGCCGGGCG
>DASUFY010000009.1:0-5148 GCA_036274315.1 Planctomycetota bacterium
CTGGTACGTCTACACATGGCTGACGCAGGGCCGCTTCACCAACATGGCGGTCCTGCTGTTCAGCCAGGCCGGCATCCTGTTCGCGTTGGGTCTCATCGCCGAACAGATCGCCTCGCTGCGCTTCCAGGGCCTGTCGCGCGATCACGGCCGGTGAGCGCTCGAGGTTGGGTGCTGTTCTGTGGCGCCTGGGACGACGGACCCGGCTACCCGCGCACGACGTCGCTCGAGAAGGGCCTCGAAGCCGCCGGCGTGCAGGTGCGGCGATGTCGTCTGCCGGGCCTCGGTGCCAGCAAGCAGCGCCTGCTGCGTGCGCCGTGGCGTTGGCCCGCGGCGTGGTCGCGGCAGCGCCGGCAACGGCGGGAACTCGCGCGGAACGTGCGCGAACTGCTCGCCGCGCAGCGACCGCGCTGCGTCGTCGTGCCGTATCCGGGCCACACGTTGGTCGGGGCCGTCAAGGCGGCGTGCGACGTGCCCGTCGTGCTGGACCTGTTCCTGTCGGCCTACGACACGGTCGTCGAGGACCGGGCCCTCGTGCGACCCGGGTCGCTGGCCGCGCATTGGCTGCGCCAGCTCGACGCGCGCGCGTGTGCGGCCGCGGACCTCGTGCTCGTCGACACGCCGGCCAATGCCGTCTACCTGGCGGAGCTGACGCGGCTGCCGGCCGAACGCTTCGCGTGGCTTCCGGTCAGCGACCCCGGCGCCCGCGCCGCGCCGGAGCCGCTGCCGGCGCCAGGTGCCGGGTTGCTGCAGCTGCTGTTCTTCGGCACGGGCGTGCCACTGCACGGTCTGCCGACGCTGGTCGACGCCGTGGCGCAGGCGCCCGGTGTGCAGTTGACGCTGGTCGGCGGCACCGCGGCCGAACGGGCGCACGCCGCCGCGGCGCTCGGCGCGCGGCTGCGGCTCGAGCCGTGCTTCGTGCCCTGGGCTCGCCTGCATAGGCTGCTCGCCGAGAGCCACCTGGTCGCCGGTGTGTTCGGCGGCGGCGGCAAGACGCAGCGCGTCGTGCCGTTCAAGGTCGTGCACGCGCTGGCCGCGGGTCGGCCTGTGCTGACCGCCGAGACGCCCGCGGTGTGCGCCTGGCTCGACGGCAGCGCGGCGGTGTTCCTGGTGCCGGCCGCCGACGTCGAGGCGCTCGCGCGGCAGCTGCGTGAACTCGCGGCGGAGCCGGCCCGGGTCGTCGCCGCGGCCGCGGCGGCGCGCGCGACCTACGACCGGCACTTCTCGACCGCGTGCACGGCGACGCGATGGCACGACGTGCTGCGGCGGGTCGACGCCACGGCCGCGGCAGGTGGCGCGTGAACGAGCGCGAAGGCCTGCGCGAACGGTCGAGGCGACGTGCCGTCTGGTTCGCGGCCGGCGTCGCGCTGTTGGCTGCGTGTGCCTACGTCACGGCGCTGGCCGGCGACTACGTCTTCGACGACGTGCACTCCGTCGCGGCCAACCCCGCGTTGCAGCACCTCGGCAACGTGTGGCAGCTGCTGTCCGACCCGGCGGCGTTCAGCGCCGGCACGTCCCGCATGTACCGGCCCGTGCTGCTGCTGAGCTTCGCGTGCAACCTCGCGATCAGTCCCGCGGCGTGTTCGCTCAAGGCCGGCAACGTGCTGCTGCATGCGGCGGTCGCCGCGCTCGTGTTCGCCTGGCTGCGCCGCGTCTCGCGACGGCGCGCCGCGGCGTTCGTCGCCGCCGCCTTGTTCGCCGTGCACCCGCTCGCCTCCGAGGCCGTCAATCTCGTCTCGGCGCGCAGCGAGCTCTTGTGTGTGTTCGGTCTGCTGCTTGGCTTGCTCGGCCACTTCGAGTGGCAGCGCGGCCGCGCGCGACGCCGGGCGATGGTGGGCATGGTCGCGGGCGCCGTGCTGGCCTGTGGCAGCAAGGAGACCGGCGTCGTGCTGCCGGTGGTCATGCTCGTTCAGGCGGTGTGCCTGCGGCGCGATCGCTGGGATCGGCGCTCCGTGCGCGCAGCGCTCGTGGGCGTACTGCCGGTCGTGGCCACCGTGCTCGCCTACCTCGTGCTGCGCAAGCTGCTGCTCGGCCAGGCGACGGTGACCCTGCTGGGGCGCGCGGGCGACGATCCGAGCAGCGGCTACGGGCGCAGCCTGACGACGCAGCTCGCGACGATGGGCACGCTGCTGCCGAAGGCGCTGGCGCAGATGGTGGTGCCGGTCGGCCTGTCGCTCGATCCGCCCGTGCACTACCGCAGCACGTTCGCCGATGTGTGGGTGATGCTGGGTTGGGGCAGCCTCGCGGGTCTGGGACTCGCGGCGCTGTGGCGCGGCACGCGGGCGCGCGCGCGGCGGCTCGGCGTCGCGTTCGCGGGCGCGGTGTCGTTGCCGTGGATCGTGATCCCGCTCAACATGCCGTTCGCCGAGCATCGTCTCTACGGCGCGCTGGTCGGAGCCGCGCTCGTGCTCGCGTCGCTGCTGCCGCGCGTGCGCCTGCGCGCGTGGGGCCGGCTCGGCGCACGCCAGCGCGCGCTGCTCGTGGCCTGCTGTGGCCTCGTGCTGTTCGGCATCGCCGGTTCGGCCAGCCGTTCGCTGCTCTACCGCGACGAACGCCTGCTCTGGCGCAGCGAGCTCGCGTTGCACCCGCAGTCGTTCCGCGCCTGGTGGGGGCTCGGCACGAGCGTGTTCCGCGCCGGTGACGCAGCGAGCGCCGTCGAACCGCTGGCGCAGGCGCACGCGCTGTGCCCGACGCACTACGACATCCTGCGCAACTACTGCGAGGTGCTGGTGTCGCTGCCCGACGAACGAGCGCAGCCGTTCCGCGCGATCACCGCCGCCGCCGAGCTCGCCGCGCGCGGACCCCGGGACCCCTGGGCGCGCACGCTGCAGGCGCAGGCGAACCTGCAGGCCGGGCGCACGACCGGCGAACGCGAGTTCTTCGAGACCGCCGAGCGCCTGGCGCTGTCGTGCCTGCAGATCGCCGAGCCGAAGGGTTACGTCTACTGCCTCGCGGCGGCGGCCCGGCGCGGGCTCGGCGACCTCGAGGGCGCGCTGGCGCATCTCGATGCGAGCCTGGGCCGCGGGCTCGACCACTTCACGGTGCACCTCGACCGCGCCGCGGTGCTGCGCGAGCTCGGGCGCGTGGCCGAAGCGCGGCGCGAGCTGCTCGCGGCACAGCGACAGGCGCCCTTGGCGCCCCAGGTCCTGTACGCGCTGCAGCAATGGGCGCGGCCGCCGCGTTGAGCGCGGCTCCCGGGCGCACTGCCCGGCAGTGGCCGTGCAGCGGTGGCAAGCCACCATCGCCGCAGGTTTCTTTTCGCCACATGCGTGCGCGGTGCGGGTTCCTGCTGCTTTCCCCTGGTGTGGTGCGAACACGGTTGCCACCGCGTCGCTCCCCAGTAGCGGTCGAGAGCCGACCCTCGGCCGCCACTTTCCCCTGCGAGGTGCCCGATGTCCCCACTGCCTTCCGACCTGTCCCGGCTCGACGTGCTGCTGACCCGCCTGCAGGACCTCGAGCGCTGTGAGCCCAAACCCCACGAGCGCGCCATCGTCGAGGTCGCGCGCGGCGCGCTGCGCGAAGAGCTCAGCGCCCTGACCCACCGGCTCGGCGACACCGACTACTGGCGCGGACAGCCGGGCGCGCGAAGGGCCTGCTGAGCGCGACCGGCGGCCTGTTCCGGTGGTCTGGATCTAGCCGAACAGGCGCACGGCGTTGGCGAACGTGAGGTCGGCCGCCTCGGCCAGCGACAGGCCGCGCACCGAGGCGAGCATCTGCAGGGTCTGCACGACGAACGCGGGTTCGTTGCGTTTGCCGCGGTGCTTCTGCGGCGGCAGGAACGGCGCGTCGGTCTCGACGACGATGCGGTCGGCCGGGGCCCAACGGGCGACGTTGCGCAGCGCGTCGTTCTTCGGGTAGGTGAGCGGGCCCGCGAACGACAGCGAATGGCCGAGGTCGAGTGCCTGGCGCGCTTCGTCGAGGCCGCCCGAGAAGCAGTGCATGACGCCGCGCACGGGTGCTTCGTCGCGCAGCACCGCGAACATCGGCGCGAAGGCGTCGCGGCAGTGGAAGATCACGGGCAGGTCGAGTTCGCGCGCGAGCGCCAGATGGCGGCGCAGCGACACCTCCTGCTGGTCGAGCGGCGTTCGGTCGCGGTAGCAGTCCATGCCCGTCTCGCCGATCGCGCTGCAGCCGGGATCGCGCGCCAGCGCCTCGACCTCGTGCCACTCGGCGTCGAGGCGCACCGCGTCGTTGGGATGCAGGCCGGCACTCCAGCGCACGCCGGTCAGGTGCGCGAGCCCGCGCGCGGCGCGGCTCGATGCGGCGTCGATGCCGACGACGAGCAGGCGCTTCACACCCGCCGCGACGGCGCGCGCGTGTTCGTCGCCGGGATCCTGCTTGCCGTCGAGGCCGAGGTGGCAGTGGGTGTCGTAGACCTGCATGCGGGGATCGTGCCGCATGGCCGGAGCCGCCGCCATGCTCGACGTACGTGACGCGGCGCGGGCCCGCGGGCGAATAGTCGGCGCGTGCTACAGTAACGCGGCGCCCCGGGCCGGTTGGCCCGCCCTCGCCACCCGCAATGAACAACACCACGACCGTCGTGCTCTCCCTGCTCTGCGCCAGCGCCGCTGCCACCGGCGTCACGCTGCTGTTGCGTCCCGCCGCCGAAACGTCGCCCGGCGACACGAACACCGTGGCCGAACTGCGGCGCGCCGTCGACGAGCTGCGAGCCAGCAACACGGCGCTGCAGGGCCGGATCGACGCGCTCGCCAACGTGCCGGCCAGCGCCTCGGCGCCGGTCGCGATCGAGCGCACCACGGCGCCCGTGGTGTCGACCGAACAGCTCGCCGCGGCCGTCGACGCCTACATGCAGCAGCGCAACGGCACGGCCGCGCTGCCAGCCGACGGCGGCAAGCCGCCCGAGTTCGACCTCGACACCGAGATCGGCCAGCTCGCGAGCGGCAACTACTGGAGCAACACGGATGCCTGGAAGAAGGCCTTCGCCGCCGGCCGCATGGACGACGTCATCGCGCGTTTCGAGGAACTCGCCCAGAAGAACCCGAACGACGTCAAGACGCAGATGAACCTCGCCAACGCCTACATGGCCTACCTGCAGATGGACCAGAGCAAGTGGCAGATGTCGATGAAGGCCGACGCGGTGTTCGACAAGGTGCTCGCGCTCGACAACACGCACTGGGAGGCGCGCTTCAC
>DASUFY010000010.1:0-25011 GCA_036274315.1 Planctomycetota bacterium
GCCATCAGGTCGAACGGCGCCGCGCGGCCGGCGCGTCGCTTCCGGGTCGGGAACAACAGCAGGTGCGTGCCGCCGCGCAGCTCGAGGATCGCCAGGTTGGCTCGGCGCCGGATCGGGCGCAGGCCGAGCCGCTCGTAGAACCGCTGGCGACCCGTGCCGCCCTAGCGCGACGACGCGTCGATGAAGAAGCCGTGGTCCTCACCCGCCAGGGCGCGGAAGCAGAGCTCCAACAGCTGGCCCGCTGCGGGTGCATCGTCGGCCCGCAGGTCGATGCGGCGGCGGCCGTTCCCGAGTCGCACGACGACGTAGTGCGGCAGCGAGGTGCGCGCGACGTCGATCTCGGCGCGCATGCCGTCGAGTTCCACGTCGACGCCGAGCCGGATCCTCGGCGGTGGCGTCGCGGCGTCTCTCGTGTCGAGATTCTGAACAGCAGAGTGTTGGCGTTGCATGGTCCCTCCCATGCACGGAGAACCCGCGATCCGTCGGTTTCTTAACTGCGAAATCGGAAATCGCTCGCCGCCGTGCCGCCCGTGCTTGGAACGACCGGCCGGCGATGCAGTATCCTGGCGCCGCCTGCCCCAACCCAAGGAGAACCATGTCATGCGCATCGCATCCATCGCCGTCCTGGCGTTCCTGACCCCACTCGCCGCCCAGGAGAGCAGTTGGCTCACCAACCTCGAAGAAGCCAAGGCCGCCGCCGCCAAGCAGAAGAAGGTGATCCTGGCCGACTTCACCGGCAGCGACTGGTGCACGTCGTGTGCCAGGCTGAAGGACGAGGTGTTCGGCAAGCCCGAGTTCCAGAAGTGGGCGAGCGAGAAGGTGGTGTTGCTCGAAGTCGACTTCCCGAAGAAGGCCGAGCTGCCGGCCGAGCTGCAGAAGCAGAATCAGCAGCTCAAGGGTGAGTTCCAGGTCACCGAATTCCCCACGATCGTGTTCCTCGACGCGGAGGGCAAGCAGCTGGGCAGGATGGGCTACGAGCCCGGCGGCCCCGAGAACTGGACCAAGAAGGCCGACGGACTGCTGAACGGGGCAGGAGGCGAATCCGAGTGGATGACCGACTACGAGGCTGCCCTGGCGAGAGCCAAGAAGTCGAAGAAGGTCGTCATGGCCGACTTCACCGGCAGCGACTGGTGCGGCTGGTGCATCAAGCTCAAGGACGAGGTCTTCAGCAAGCCGGAGTTCCAGGAGTGGGCCAAGGAACACGTCGTGCTGCTCGAGCTCGACTTCCCGCACCACAAGGAACTGCCCGCGGATCTGAAGAAGCAGAACGAGAAGCTGCAGCGCGAGTTCAACATCGAGGGCTTCCCGACGGTGCTGTTCCTCGACAGCAAGGGCAAGAAGGTCGGCGCCAGCGGCTACGTGCCGGGAGGTCCCGAGGCCTGGATCGCCGCCGCCGAGAAGGAACTCGGCATCAAGTCGAAGAAGAAGCGGAAGAAGTAGGCGCCGCCGGCGTGGGCATCGCATGAAATCGTGGGTGCCCCCCGGGGGGGGACCCGCGGTGGCTTCGTTCGTCGCCTTCGATCGCCGACGGCGCATGCAATGCACCCTTGGCGTGCGAAGCACTGCGGAGAGGCCCGTGCTGACGAGCCCTCGTGGCAGACTACACCCGGGGGCCCATTCGCGCCGAAGTGCTTGCAGCGCCAAGATGGACATCACCCCTTGCCCCGAATCCCGGCGAACGGGTCGACGTGTGGCGCTGCTCGCTGGCGGTGCGCTCTGGCTGGCGGTCGTCATGGCCGGCTTCGTGTCGCTGTTCCGCTACAGCGCTGAACCGGGCGGGCTCCAGGCACCACCGTCGCAGTGGCCAACGCGTGCCCCGATCCACCTCGACGCGACTCGACCGACGCTCGTCTTGTTCGCCCATCCCCATTGCCCCTGCACGCGCGCGACCATCGCGGAGCTCGACCGCTTGATGGCCATGTGCGCCGGCGGGCTCGTCGCACACGTCATCTTCTACGCGGACCCGCAGTTCGGCGAGGGCTGGGAGAGGACCGCTCTGTGGGAACACGCTGGGCGCATTCCCGGCGTGCATGTGCTCGCCGATGCCATGGGTGCGGCGGCGCGGGCGTTCTGTGCGCAGACCTCGGGCTGCACACTCGTCTACGCACCCGACGGCCGGCTGCTCTTCTACGGCGGCATCACGGGCGCGCGCGGTCATGAGGGTGACAACCCAGGCGTCTCGGCGATCGTGGAGATCGCATCGGGCTCGTGGGGTCCGGTCCGCACGTCTGCGGTCTATGGCTGCGAGCTCTTCGAACGGTGCTTGGGGAACGAACGATGACTTTGGCACTTCCCACTCTCCCCGGCTGGCAGCCGCGAGCGGACGAACTGTACGCCGAGCAATGCACCGCGACCTACCGGTGGACCGACCGCATGTTCGCTGGCCTCATGGTCTTCCAGTGGCTGGCGGCGATCGTGCTGTCGATCTGGATCTCGCCGCAGACATGGGCCGGCTCGGCAGCCGAGCTCCATGTGCACGTACGACTCGCGGTGTGGTTGGGTGGTGCCCTGACCGTGGTCCCCGTGCTCCTCGCGGTGTTCCACTCGGGCACGAGCATGACGCGCCAGGTCATCGCGGTGTGCCAGGCGCTGACCTCGGCGCTGCTCATCCATCTCACGGGCGGTCGCATCGAGACGCACTTCCACGTCTTCGGATCGCTGGCGTTCCTGTCGTTCTATCGCGACTGGCGCGTCCTGATCAGCGCCACGGTGGTGACGGCCGTCGACCACTTCGCGCGCGGCTACTGGATCCCGCAGTCGGTCTACGGCGTGCTGGCCGCGAGCCCATGGCGTTGGCTCGAACACGCCGGCTGGGTGCTCTTCGAAGACTGCTTCCTGATGTTCTCGTGTTCGCGTGGTGTCGCCGAGATGCGGTCGAACGCGAGCCGCCGCGCGGAGATCGAATCGACGCGGCAGAGCATCGAGCAACAGGTGATCCAGCGCACGGCCGAGCTGGCAGTGGCTCGCGATCAGGCCCTCGATGCCTCGCGCGCGAAGTCGGAGTTCCTCGCGAACATGAGTCACGAGATCCGGACGCCCATGAACGGCGTCATCGGCATGACGAGTCTGCTGCTCGAGACCGACCTCGACGCGGAGCAACGCTCCTATGCCGAGACGGTTCGCAGCTCCGGCGACTCCTTGCTCGTGATCATCAACGACATCCTCGACTTCTCGAGGATCGAAGCCGGCAAGATCGTGCTCGAGCAAGCGCCGTTCGACCTTCGCAACCTTGCCGAGGAGGTGACGGAGTTGCTCGGCGCATCTGCTCGAAAGAACGGCCTCGATCTCATGTTGAACTACGGGGCCGGGGTCCCGCAGCGCTTCCTCGGCGACCACGGCAGGATCCGGCAGGTCCTCGTCAACCTGGTCGGCAACGCCGTGAAATTCACCAGGGCGGGGCATGTCGTCCTGTCCGTCGAGTGCGAAACCCGCACGGAGAGTCGCGCGTGTCTGCAAGTGTCGGTCGCGGACACCGGCATCGGGATCCCGCGCCACAAGATCGGCAACCTCTTCAAGATGTTCAGTCAGGTGGACGCCTCGAGCACTCGCAACTACGGCGGCACTGGGCTCGGGCTCGCGATCTCCAGGCGCCTGGTCGGGCTGATGGGCAGCGACATCGAGGTCGAGAGCGTCGAGGGCGTTGGATCCACGTTCCGGTTCCGGCTCGAGCTCGAGGTCGACAACGAGCCCGCGGATCTCGGGGACTCGGTGCCTGACCTGCGCGACCTGCGGATCCTCATCGTCGACGACAATGCCATCAATCGTCGGGTCCTGTTCGAACAGCTCACCAAGCTCGACGCCTGTTGTGCCCTGGCTTCGTCCGGACCCGAAGCGTTGCTGACGATCGAATCCGCGCACCGCTCCGGACGCCCGTTCCAGCTCGTGATCCTCGACTTCCAGATGCCCGACATGGATGGCGGCATCCTCGCGGCCGAGATCCACTCGCGCGCCGAGCACCAACACCTGCCACTCGTCATGCTCTCGTCGGTCCAGGATCCGCTCGAGCCGGAGATGATCGTGGGCATCGGCATCGCAAGGATCATGGTCAAGCCCGTGCGCGAACGCCACCTCATCGCGACGATCTGCCACGTCGTCGGCCGCGAGCTGCGGATCGACCCGCACGCCAGCACGAGGGCTGCATCGAGTCGGCCCGCGGGCGAGACCGAACCCGCGGCATGGACGGTGTTGCTCGTCGAGGACAACCCGATCAATCGCCTCGTCGCGCGCCGCATGCTCGAGAAGATCGGCTGCGAGGTCGTGCTCGCGAACAACGGCAGCGAGGCCGTGCATGCAGCATCGACCGGCCAGTTCGACCTGATCCTCATGGACGTGCAGATGCCCGTGATGGACGGCTACCAGGCGACCGAGGTGATACGCGCGCGCGAGAGCGCTTCGGGGCGCCGAACGCCGATCGTGGCGCTCACCGCCAACGCGATGGAACGTGATGCGCAGCTGTGTCTGTCCGCCGGCATGGATGACCACGTGCCCAAGCCCGTGCGGACCGAAGAGCTCGCGATGGTCGTGCGGAAATGGGCGAGCATGGGCCGGTCGTGACTCGGCGCGCGAAACTGCGCCGGCGGCGGGCACGACGCCAGAGGCCCTGCGCATCAACCCGTTGAAGCAGCGTGGGTTGGAGGTCGGCCTGCGAGCCGGATCTTGCTTCTGTCGGGAGGAACCGTAACGAAGCGATCCCATGTACCAACGACATCTCGCAGCCATCGCCGTGCTCTCGCTGCCGTCGGCACTGCTCGCGCAGGGCAAGAACCTGCTCTTCTACGGCAACAGCTTCTCGTTCTTCAACGGCGGCGTCGCCCAGGTCGTGCGCGCCATCGCGATCGAGGCCGGGTATCCGAGCCCGACGATCCAGGAACGGTTGGTGTCGGGCCAGGATCTGCACTTCCACGCGACCGACCCGGGTCAGGTCGCCGCGATCAGCAACTTCCTGCCGCCGGGCCAGACGTGGGACGACGTGATCATCCAGGGGTTGTCGACCGAGGCGACCCAGACGCTCGGCAACCCGGCGCAGTTCATCGCCGACGCCATCACGATCGTCGGCAACGTGCGCAGCCACAGTCCGGCCGCGACCGGCGTCATGTACCAGACCTGGGCTCGAGCCCAGGGCCATTCGTTCTACCCGAGCATCTTCCCGAACCCGCTCGCGATGCACGACGAGGTCCGCGCCGGCTATCACGCGGCGATCCCCGCGATCGAAGCGGTGTTCGGCGCGGGTGCCGCGGTCAACTCGGCGGCAGGGGACGGCGCGGCGCTGCTCGAGTTCGATCCGTCGATCTACAACGTCGACCTGCACCATCCGGGCAACCAACTGACCGTGCTGGCGAGCATGTGCCTCTACACGTCCATCTATGGCCAGCTCGTCTGCGGGATCACACCGGACTTCAGCCAGCCCGGTCCGCTGACGTCGCTGCTGACCGGCTACCTGCTGAATGGCGACGACTGGCGGCGATTGGCCGGCATCGCCGACCGCTGCGCCGCCCGCGCGCGGCGGCTGTATCCGGGCTCCGGCGACCAACTGCTGCTCGAGACCGGCACGTCGCCCGGCATCGTCTCGGCCTGCCCGATCGACCGGATGACCGCCGGCACGCTCGTCGACCTGCGCATCAGTTCGCGGAACGGCGTCTTCGACCCCGCGCCGATCTGGCTGCTGTTCGGCCTGTTCCCGACCGGTTCGCCGCCGGCGCCGAACGCGATCTTCCCGGAGATCGCGGTCGACCCCGGCACGGCGGTGGTGCTGCTCGCGGCGCCCGACCTGTCGAGCCCGCTCACGTTGTCCGTGCAGATGCCGTTCACGGTGCCGGGCTTGTCCTTCATGGTGCAGGGGCTGGCGTGGGCACCGAGCGGCGAGACGGGCAACACGCTGTTCACGACGACGGACGCGCACGAGCTGGTGTTCTTCTGACCCGGACGCGGCGCGGCGCTGGCGTTTCCTCCCCGGTCAGAACTCGATGCTCGCGGTCCGGCCGGCCTGCACGTCGACGACGCGTTCCTGGTCCTTGGCGCCCGCGGTGCCGTCGAGCGTGATGCGCCACTGCCCCGCGGCGAGCCCGTCCAGCGTGGCGCGCCCGTTCTCGAGCATGGCGGTGTGCTCGCTGCGGTCGAGCGGGGCGGCGCCGGCGCCGGCCCACTTCGCGGTGACGGACATGGCTCCGTCCACGTCGGCCCGCACGCGAACGCGCCCCGCCGCCACGAGGCGCAGCTCGATGCCATCGCGCAGCTCGCCTTCGCCGAGCGCCTCGACGTGGCACGATTGCGGAACATGCATGCTGGCCGCGGCGCGCACGCGCAGCGGCACGGATGGTCGCACACCGCTGAGCTCGAACGTACCGTCCGCACCGGTGCGCACGCCACCCGGCATCCTGGCGCCAAAGAGGTCGCCGATCGCGCTCGCGGCGTCGGCGACCGCCGCCGGGGCATCTTCGACGAAGACCGCTGCGCCCACCGTGGCGCCCGCCAGCGGTCGGCCATCGGCGCCGAGCACGCGACCTCGCAGGATCGTGCGGCGCAGCGCGAGATCGTGCACGTTCGGGCCTTCGCCGAGGTGCACGTCCGCGCTGGCCGGCATCGCCAGACGGCGGTTCGTGACGACGAGCCGGTAGTCGCCGGCCGGCACGTCTTCGATGCGGTACCGCCCGTCGTCGTCGGTCCTGGCCCGGGAGCCTGCCTGCTCGCCGAGCACGCTGCCCAACATGCCCTCGATCGCGGCGCCCAGTGCGGCGGCTGCCTCGGCCTTCGCGTCGCCGACTCCGGGCGCCATCAACCGGATCTCGGCGCGGTCGAGCGGTTCGCCGTCGACCGTGACCGTGCCCTGCAGCGAACCGCGCAGCGGCTCCTGCAGGAGCACGTCGCGGGCTTCTCCGTCCGTGATCGTGGCGGTGACCTTCGTGCCATCGTCGGTCTGCGTGTTGCCCTCGATCGTGATGCCGACGTGCATGCCACCCTCGGCGTGCGGTCTCGCCAGCGCGAACGTGTGCTCGCCGGGCGCCAGGTGTTCGAACGTCGCGGCTCCGGACGCGTCGACCCGCCGGGACTCGGAGTCGCCATCGGCGCCGTTGCGCTTCACGGTGACATCGGGCAGCGGTTCGCCGTGACCGTCGACGACGCGCACCTGCGCGGTGCCACCGAGCACGAGTTCGACCTGTTGTTGCACGGTGCCGCGAAGGGGCAGCGAGAACGGTTCGCCGCGGCAGCGCGCGTGGTGTCCGGACTCGACCAGCAGCCGCGCGCTGCCTGTGAAGTCCGCCGTCAGTTCGCAGGTGCCATCGTCGCCCGTCGTCACGCGATGCCGATCGGCTTCGGCGTTCCGGCTGTCGGTGATCGCCTGCGTGCTCTCGGAGGTGCTGCGGAAGCTGGTCGAGAACGAGATCGAGTTGCTGCGCGCACCGTCCGCCGGCTGCGTGTCGGCGACCTGCTCGAGTCTCACCTCGGCGCCGGCGACGGGTTGCCCGCGATGCACGACGCGGACCTGCACGATCGGCGCGGCGGCCAGCCGCACGAGACCGAGGTCCATCACGCCCGGCGAGGGAACGATGTCCTCGCGCGACCACCTGCGGCGACCGTGTGCACCGACGCGCACGCCGAAGCGAAGGTCCTGCCCTGGATCGATCGCGAGTCCGCGGATCACGACGGTCCCGCCCGGGAACGCGTGCTGCGGCAGCGGCCGCAGCATCGGCACGGGGATCGACGTGCCGAACACCTTCATCTGCTGCACCGGTCCGGCCGACACGTCGAGCGCCTCGAGCGTCGCGCCGGTCTCGTCGTCGATCACGCGCAGCGTCAGCCCGAACGGTTCGCGCCACGACAGCTCGATGCCGCGCGCGCCGGCGGCGACCTCGACCGAGGCCGTGCAGCGCTGCGGCGCCGGCATGTCGGCGGTGCGGTGGGCGGCGCAGAGCCGGTAGCGGCGATCGGGATCGAGGCCGCGCAGCTCGAAGGTGCCGCCGGCGTCCGCCTTCGCCTGATCGGCGCCGACCGGCAGGTCGAGCCCCTCGAGCAGTCCCTTGACGTCGATCAGCGCCGCCATGGGTGCCTGCGCCACCGATTCGATCGCGGTGTCCAGCGCGCGAGCGATCACGGTGAGTTCGCCGGCGTCGGCAGGCGCGCCGGCGACGCGGCCCGTGATGGTGGCACCGTCGCGCAGCACGATGCGCACGTCGTCCTGGCCGCCGGCGCGCGCGACGCCGTGGTATTCGGTCGCCGGGTGTTCGGCGTGGCTGGCGCGCAGCGTGAACGGACCTGGCTCGGCGACGCCGATGTGGAACGTGCCGTCGGCATCGGTCGTGGTCTTCGCCTCGACGCGCATCTCGGCCGGCAGACTTCCCACGAGCTGGGCAGGTGCGCGCGCCGACAGACGCGCCACGGTCGCCGCCGCCACGGGCCGTGCCCTCGCGTCGAGCACGCGACCCGTGACCGTCGCCGCCGTCTTCACGGGTTCGGCGGGCGCGGCAGCCGGCGCCTGCGTCGGCGTGCTCGCGGTCGCGTTCTCCTTCGGGGTCGGCGCCACCTGCCGTTCGATCGCCGCGGTCGCCGTGTCGCCCGCCGCGCGGGCCGCGGGCGCTGGCGCGGCAGCGTGGATGCCGGTGCCGGGCACGACGTCCCCACCCATGCCGTCCAGCACCCACCATGCCCCGGCGATCACGAGGGCCACTGCTACGGCGATCGGGACCAGGCGGCGGCGCGACGAGGTGGCCATCGCGGCGATTCTACGCGCGTCGCAGGCGCGGTGTGGTCCGCGCCGCGCCGGCCGACGGGGTCACGACTCGGCGACACGCTGGCAGCTCGTCGTGCCCCTGTCGACGACGACGCGCCACCATTCGCCCACGTCGGCATTCACGTGCTCGATCTGGACCCTGGCGATCGTGCGCGCGATCTTCTTGAGCCGTCGCATGCCCGCCTCATCGGGTGCGAGCTGCCAGGCCATCACGACCGGCTCGGCGACCACGACCTCGATCAGCACGCCCTCGAACACGAATTGGCACGCGAACCCACTCTGGGTCGAAGCTCGCAGCTCGCAGTCCGGGTAGGCGGC
Source organism: Planctomycetota bacterium (assembly GCA_036274315.1). Classification (GTDB taxonomy): domain Bacteria; phylum Planctomycetota; class UBA1135; order UBA1135; family UBA2386; genus DASVAL01. The sequence goes on from DASUFY010000010.1 coordinate 9,044, forward strand.
CACACCACCGGATCGGCGCCCGTTGGCGAGGTCTTGACAAGGCAGTCTCCGGCAACGCGGCAGCGCCGCTGGCAGCGCGTGATCGGCGACGCGAGCAAGCCGCGATCTGGAGGAAAGTGTGCCGGGGGAAAGCTTCGGGAAAAGGGGAAGAAGGAGAGTCAAGCTTTGACGTCCTTGGCGGACAACCCCGGCACGAGTGCGATGACCGCGATGGCGCGGTCGAATGCTCCATTGAGTTGAGCGCGTGGCCCGTGCGCGTCAACCGGATCCGCGGGTACATGGGGCGCCGAACGTCATCGCCATGTCACTCGGGGACTTCGAGTCTCAGGACAACCCGGCGACGCCCGCCTCAAATCCGCGCGCGCGCTCGCAGCGCTTCGTAGATGCCGTTCGCCTGCTCGACGCGATCGCCCGCCAGTCCGCTGGCATCCACCTCGCGGGCACGGGGTGGCTCGAGGATCGCACGGCGCTGCTGCAGCTCGCTGGCGTCGACGCCGCCGATGCAGGCGGCCAGCGGCGCGAGATCGGGTGCGGCACCGAGCGACTCGAAGCAGACCAGGTGCAAGCGGTCGTGTGTGGCGTGCGACAGCACGTGGCGGTAGGTGGCGATCCAGTAGTCGAGCCAGAAGCCGAGCGACGTCGCCTGCTGCAGGTCGCGTCCGGCCAGCCAGCCATCGAAGTCGACCGGCTTGAGGTTGGCGCCGAAGTCGAAGTGCCCCACGTACGCCATGTAGCGGCGTGCGAACGCGTCGTGTTCGTGCATCGCCCCGAAGCGGCGGTGCTGTTGCAGCAGCGACCACGCGTGCTGCAGCGGCTCGCGGAAGGGCACGAGCATCACGGCGTCACCGAGCGCGTCGAACAGCGCCGGGATCCGCGCGACGTTCAGGTTGTTCTTCGAGACGTAGCGGCGTGCGGTCGGCTTCTCGCGAGCCCGCAGCGCGACCACCTTGCGCATGTTCGCGGTCAGGAACTCGAGGAACTCGGCCTCGTCGCAGCGCCGCCACGGCCGGATCCGGTCGGTCTCGTAGTGCTGCGGCCAGAACGTGCGCCACACGACCTCCTCGAACGCCTCCGGGCTGTCGAGCGTGATCTGGATGCCGTCGCCGTGTGCACGTTCTCGCGGCGCGCGCTGCTTGCGGAACCGTTGCGACAGCCCTCGCCACAGCATCGGGCTCAGCACGAACGGCATGTCGCGGTAGGTGTGCGACGCGAACGTCGACATGCCCGCGAGCAGTTCGAGCAGGATCGTCGTGCCGGCGCGCGGCAGCGCCGTGATCAGCACCGGCGGTCCGGGGTCGATGCGCTGGAGTTCGCGGCGGAACAGGCGCTCTTCGATGTCGGCGGTGCCGCGCTGCGCCCAGGTCGTGGCGAACGCCAGCCGGTGCAGCATGCGGTCCAGCAGGCCATAGCTGTCGGTGGGCTCGGTCACCGGCGGCGTCGCAGGAGCAGCGCAATGCCGGCGAACGTGGCGCCGAGCAGGATCGGCCAGGACAGCGTCGCATCGAGCACGGCCTGGAAATCGCACAGGCCCGCGGCGGCGACGAGCCACACGGCTCCGAGCGGCAGCAACAGCGCGACCGCCGACAGCAGCGTGATGAGCAGGAACAGCCCGAACAACGCGGACGCGTGCGCCCGGGTGGCCTTCTCCTTGTCGAGTTCACTGAGGTCGCGGTTGCGCAGATCCGCGACGGCGCGCTGCGTGCGGGCGACCGCGTCGCCGGCGCGCGCCGGGATGCCCAAGCGCGCCACGAGCCCCAGGAACGTCAGTACGAGGAACAGCGCGGCGGCCCAGGTCACCTTGGCACGTCGGCTCCGACGGGGACCTCCGACGTGTTGTCGCCGGGCGCCGCGAGGGCCTTCCTCGAGCGCAACGATCGCAGCAGGCGCTTGATCGGGTACCACACGAAACCGAACAGCGCGAGCACGACCGCCGCGAGCAGCGACAGGAAGGAACCGATCGCGGTCAGCGCGCCGCCGGGGCCGATGTAGGCGAGCATCGTGGAGAGCATGGTGCGGGTCTGGGCAGTTGGACGGCGAGACCGGAGTATACCCGCGGGTGCTCGACCTGCAGCGTTCGATCGCGCCGAACCACCTCGCCCGGCGGCGGTGAACCCGCGAGCGCCCGGGCCGCGTCGAGCCGGTCGCGAGGGCGGATCCCCGCCGCCGGCCGCGCCGGATCGTGCAGGTCGTCATTGCTTCGTCCAGCGGCGCACGTCCTCGGCGGTCAGCGGATAGAACGTTCCCTCGAGCACCTCGCAGATCGTGCGGTCGTCGTAGCGCTGGTGGCACCATTCCCAGACGGTCCTGCCCTCGCCGTCGACCTCGAACACGCGCCCCGCGCGCGCCTCGGTCAGCAGCCAGTGACCGTCGGGCAGGCGCTGCGCCTTGCCACCGGCCGGGGTGTAGAACCTGCGTTCGCCGGGCACGCCGCGCGGATAGATCTGCGTCGCCGAGCCGCTCGCGATGCCGATCTGCCACAGGCGGCTGCCGCCGAGGAAGTCGCCATCGAGCGAACCGTCCTCGTTGTTGCCGAAGACGCTGATCGTGCCGTCGCCGAGGAAGTCGGGATCGTGCTGGCGGTGGTAGGGGCCGACGCTCCACCACTTCATCGCCAGCGTGTCGGGATCCATGGCGAACACGAGGTCGAGTTCGCGCACCGAGACCAGGAGATCGCCGGCTTTCAGCGTCGCATAGGCCGCGGCCATGGCGGTCGGCAGCTCCTCGACGTCGTTCACGTGCAGCAGGTCAGCGCCCCGCTGCGTGCCGACGGTCCAGATGGCTCGTCGCGTCACGGGGTTGGCGAAGATCGCGGCCAGCACGCTCGCCTCGCGCACGACCGTGCCGTCCGGCGTGACCTCGAGCGCGATGTCTTCGGCTAGCGGAGGGGTCAGCCCGGGAAACCGGTTCGCGACGTCGGTCGGGCCTTCGAGCCAGCGCGCCGACGGGACCCAGAAGTTGCCGCGTTCGTTCCGCGTGACGGAGTGGTGCGTGCGCCGATCGAGCTTCCAGATCACCTCGCCCGCGGCGTTCATGCGCACCAGGCCGAGGTACTCGATGCTGAACAGCACGTCGCCGTTCTCGAACAGGTAGCTGCCGTGCACGTAGTTCGTCGGCAGCAGGAACGCTCCGCGCAGGCCGTCCTGGTGGGGCGACTCGGACCAGATCCGGCGCGGGTCGGCGTTCCAGCTGTGCAACTCCTTGCCGTCGCGATCGAGCAGCCGCAGCCCCGGCCCCCAGTCGAACTCCGGCCAGTACGACGTGACCAGGATCGCGCCGTCCGCGACCTTCGCGCCCGCCGGGCGGTGCACGCCGGAGAAGTCGTGGCGCGCGAGGTGGATGTGGTGCGACGGCTGCGCGCCCTGCTCGCTGACCTGGACCCCCTGTTCGATCGCCCGCACGAGGAAGTCGTGCGGGAAGACCTTGAAGTGGCACGAGAAGAACCCGCCCAGGTAGGCGAAGAACACGAGCGCGAGCACGAAGGCCAGACGCGGCAGGAGGTCCTTGGGCTTCATCGTCGCGACTGTCGGATGGGGGTCCTCGGCGGACTGTACTTCGCTCGCCGCGCCGGCTCCATGCGTCTCGGCAAGGCAATTGACGCGGGGCCGGCGCGGGGGACACCGAGCCTCCCGGATCTCGCGGCCGGGAACGCTCAGCGCGGGCGGCGACCTTCGGCGAACGGCAGCGAGTACCAGACGCTCGCACCCGGCCTTTGGCGCCACGCCTGCAGGCAATCGAGTGCGTGCTGCATCTGCGCCGTCGAGAACCGGCCCGACGAATCGAGCTGCGCCTGCGCGCTGACCAACACGCCGGCGAGGTTGTCGACGACGAGGTCGAAGTGCGGCATGCCGCGGCTCGCGCCGTAGAAGATCGTCGTCAGGCGCACGACCTCGGCGCCGGCCGAGGCCAGCAGCCCGGCGAAGCGCCGACCGACGAGCGGGTCGCAGCCGATGCGCTCGTAGCTGCGCCAGTAGACCTCCCACGCGCGCGCCACCGTCGGTTCGTCCGGCCACAACCGCAGCAGGTCGTGGTCGTCGTCGAGCAGCGCGATGCGCCCGCCAGGGCGAACGGCCGCCACCATCTCGTTCACGACCGCCTGCGGGTCCGTCACGTGCTCGAGCAGGAACCGGGCGTGTGCGAGGTCGAAGCTGCCGCGCTCGCCGGGCTCGAGCGGCAGCGCCAGCGCCGAACCGGCGCGCATCTCGACCAGTCGCGCCTCGCCGGCCGCCGCCGCCTGGCGCGCGGCCTCTTCGCGCTGGCGCGCGTCGCGCTCGATGCCGAGCACCCGCACGCCGGGTCCGGCACGCCGCGCGATGGCCCGCGTCATCTGGCCCAAGCCCGCGCCGACGTCGAGCACCGAGTGCACTTCGCTGAGGTCGAGCAGTTCGAGTTCGGCGTCGTTGAGCAGCTGCTGCAGACGCGTGAGGCGCTGCATCTCGTTCGCGCCGAAGCCGTGGATGTACTCGCCGTCCGTGCTCATCGCGGCAAGACTACGGGGCGCCGAGGCAGCGTCACTTCACCGGCAGGAACAGCTGCGTGCGCCACTTCGCGGAGTCGGGCACCATGCCCGGATCCGTCCAGTACACCTCCCACGGCCCGCCGTTCACCGCGAGGTGCTTGCTGGCCGCGAACGCAGCCAGCGCCTCGTGCGCGCTGCCGAGCTTGTCGTAGGGACCGATGTGCCACACCGTCGCGACCTTGCCGGCCGGCAGCTCGCTGTTCTTGACACGGCCCTTCTCCTCGATCGGCTTCTGCACCGGAATGCCGGCTTCGAGGTCGATCTCGTCGGTGCCCATCGTGTGGTAGCGCGAGAACGGCGCGCCGGCCATCTTCGCGCCGGTCGCGTTGAGGTGCGCCATGACCTCGGGCAGCACGACCGCGAGCGTGGCGCTGATCTCCGAGGGTTTGCACTTCACGCGGATGCTGGCGACGGGCTGCGCCTGGCGTTCGACGACCTGATAGATCGGCTTGCCGCCCGCGTCGACGGCGGGTTGGCTGGCCTTGACCCTCAGCTTCGTGATGGCCGCGGGCGGCTCGAACTGTTTCTGCGCGAGTTCGGCGCCGAACTGCACCTTGGTGTACATGAACGACACGCAGGCCGGGCCCATCTCCAGCGTGCGGCGATGCGGGAAGTTCATGCCACCCTGCTGTCGCCACTCGGCGAACGTGAGCCGCGCATCGATGGCGTCGACGCCGGTCGGATCGACGGACTCGGGCGCTGGCAGCAACATGTCGATGCGGTCCGGGGTCGCGTGTTCGGCGTCGATGTACCACGTGTCGGCCTTGCCCTCGGCCGGCGTCATGCGCAGCACGACGTGCGCCCTGCCGTCGAGGTCCTTGGTACCGGCGCGCTCGATCTTCTCGTACAGTTCGCGGGGGCTCGCGCCGCGCAGCACCGCGAAGTAGCGGCGCACGGCCGCCGCGTGCACACCCTCGTAGACCTTGGCACCGAGCATCGGGTCGAGCTCCCACGCGAGGTCCGGCGTGATGCCGCGCTCGGAGCTGCCGTACGCGCCCATGTCGTTCTCCTGCCGGGCCTGCCCGGTGCCGAGGAACAGGTCGTGGAACGTGCCCTTCGCGACCGGTTCGGTGCTCGCCGCGCCTTCGAACGTCACCTCGAAGGTGCCCTCGGTGGCGAGCGACAACGGCTGTTGCGCGGGTTTGCCGCGCGCGGCGTCGATGCGCTCCAGCAGGGCCTTCAGCTCGGGATCGGCCGCGGCCGGCGCGCCGGGCTCCTGCGCGCGCGCGGCGAACACGGTCAGCAACATCGCCGCGGCACAGGCCAGCGGCAGCGACGACGGACAGGGGTCGAACGGATTCATGGCGGGGTTCTCGAGGGGGACGAGCGGGGTTCGGCGGCTCCGGCCGCCCGGTATCATGCCCGCTTCGATCGGCAGTACGCACGCGCCGCTCGGACTCATCGATCGACGGCAGGAAAATCGCGCAATGACCACGAGTCCTCGAGATGGCCGCCGCTCGTTCCCGCCGACGCGCTGGTCGCGCATCCTGGCCAACGAGAGTGCGCGCGACCTCGAAGCGCTCGCGCAGGCCTACTGGCGGCCGATGCGAGCCTACCTCGCGGCGCGGTTGCGCGTGGCCGAAGACGACGCGAGCGACCTCGCGCAGGAGGCGTTCGCCTGGCTGCTCACCAGCCGCTTCTTCGACCGCGCCGATCCAGCGCGCGGCCGCTTTCGCGGCCTGCTCAAGAAGGCGCTCGCGCACTTCGCCATCGAGCACTTCCGTCGCGAGAACGCCGACAAGCGCGGCGGCGGCCGTGCGCACGAGCCACTCGACGCGGCCGATTTGCACATCGACCCGCACAGCCCCACGCCGGACCAGGTGCTCGACGAAGCGTGGCGACGGCAGCTGCTCGAGCAGGCCCGCGCCGACCTGCAGCACGAACTCGAGGCCAACCAGCGCGGCGCCTACTACCTGCTCTTCCGCGACTACTTCCTCGCCGACGAGCCCGAGCTCGACCACAACACGCTCGCGGCGCGGCACGGCGTGAGCAGGACCGACGTCAGCAACTGGCTCGACTACAGCAAGCAGCGCTACCGCGCCCGGCTGCGCGCGCTCGTCGCGGAGACCGTCGGCGACGAGGAGGAGCTGCGCGAGGAGCTTCTCTGGTTGTTCGGCGAAGCGGCGGCGAGGCGCGCGTGAGCGATGGCCTCAGCGACCGCGCGGCGCGCCGGCTGCTGGCGATGGCCGCCGAGCAGGGAACCGGGACCGGCAGCGACGGTGCGCCACCGTTGCCCGAGCGCTACGAGCTGCTGCGCGAGATCGGCCGCGGCGGCATGGGCGTCGTCTACGAGGTCTTCGACCGGCAGCTCGGCCGGCGCTGCGCGCTCAAGTGCATCGGCGCGGGCCGCGGCGCGAGCGACGAGGTGCGCAAGCGCTTCGTGCGCGAAGCGCTCGCGGCGGCGCGCCTGCGCCACCCGCACATCGCCGCCGTCTACGACGCGACGCCTGACTACATCACGATGCAGCTGATTGCGGGTGGCCCGATCGATGCCGTGCACCGCGACGAACGGCACCTGCTCGTCGAACTCGCGCGCGACGCGGCGCGCGCGCTGCAGCACGCGCATGAACAGGGCATCGTGCATCGCGACATCAAGCCGTCCAACCTGCTCGTCGAAGGCCGGCACGTGTTCGTCGTCGACTTCGGTCTCGCCAAGGAGATCGCCGCCGACAGCTCGCAATCGATCGCCGGCGACGTGCTCGGCACGCCCGCGTTCATGCCGCCCGAGCAGGCGCTCGGCCGCAACGCCGCGATCGACGCGCGCAGCGACGTCTACAGCCTCGGCGCGACGCTCTACCACTGCCTCGCCGGTGCGCCGCCGTTCGCCGCCGACGACCTGCCGACGCTGCTGCGGCGCGTGGTCGACGACGACGCCAAGGCGCCGGGGCTCGATCGCGACCTCGACCTCGTGCTGCTCGAGTGCCTCGCCAAGGAACCCGAGCAGCGCTACCAGACCGCCGAGGCGCTGGCCCTCGACCTCGATCGATGGCTGCGCCAGGAACCGGTGCTGGCGCGGCGGCCGTCGTTCGCCTACCGGTTGCGCAAGCTCGTGCAGCGGCGGCGTGCGCTCGTGCGCGCCGGGTTGTTCGCGGCGCTCGTCGCCGGTCTGGCGACGGCGATGGTGCTCGTGCCGATCGCGCTGCGCGAGAGCGCGGCGCGCGCCGCCGCCGACGAAGCGGTCGAACTCGCCGACCACGCGGCGACCGTGCTGCAGGACGCGACGACGTTCCTGCGCCTCGGCGACCACCCGTCGGCGCAGCAGGCTCTCGACGCGGGCATCGCCGAGGCCCGCACGTTCCTCGACCGCCACGACGTGCCGCGCGTGCGCTACCTGCTGAGCCGGCTGCTGCGCGCGCGCGGCCGGACCGACGAGGCCCTGCTCGAGCTGCAGCGGGCGCTCGCCGGCGATGCTTCGCTCGAGGAGGCGCGCTTCGAACGTGGGCTCATGTTCGCGGCGCAGGCGACCCTCTCGGACGCGGAGCGGCGCATCGCGATCGCCGACCTCGCTCCGCCGACCTCGCGTTCGGTGCTGACCAACATCGACGTGCTGTTCGGCAAGGCCGAACGGCTTCGCCTCGAAGGGCACTTCGACGAGGCCACGGAGGTGCTGCGCGAGGTGCTCGAGTACGACGCGACCCACGTCGCGGCGCGTGTGTCGCTGTCGCGCGCGGCGCTCGCGCTCGGCGAGCCGGACCTCGCGCGACACTACGCGGCCAGCGCGGTCGACCTGCAGCAGGGCTACGGCCCGGTCTATCTGGCGCAGGAACGGCGGCAGCTGCCGACGACGATCCTCGGCCTCGATGGCCCGCTCGTCGACTTCGCCCCGCAGCTCACCTTTGGACCCGACAACGCGCTGGCGCTCGCGCACCGCGGGCTCGTCTGCCTGCGCCGCGGTCTGCGGCTCGAGTCGGAGGGCAACCGCGCCGAAGCGCTCGCGTCGGTGCTCTCGGCCGTCGACGACCATTCGACGGCACTCGAACTGCACCCCGAACTCGCCGGTGCGTGGAACAACCGCGCCGTCTGCCTGATGCAGGCCGACCGCCTGCACGCGGCGCTCGGCGACACGGCGGCGGGCACCGCAGCGCGTGCGGCGGCCGCCGGCGATCTGCGCCGTGCGCTCGCAGCGAGTCCCGAACTGCCCGAGGCACACTGCAACGTGGCGGTGTTGGCGCTGCGCGAGGCATCGCTGCTGCGTGCGCTCGGGCGCGCGGCGGCTGCGTCCCAGCGCGCGCAGGACGCGATCCTCGAGCTGGAGCAGGCGCTCACGCACGCGCCGCCCGGCTGGCCGCACGTGCGCGCGTGCCGCGACAAGCTGGTCGAGGCCGAGGCGCTGCGCGCGGGCGGCTAACACTCCAGCTCGATCTGCGTCTCGTCGAGCATGAACCGACGCTCGTTCCTCGTCAGGTTGTCTTCTGCCGCCTTGGCGCTGGCCAGCTGCCGCACGGCGGCTGTAGTCCCTCAGGATCGCGAATTCCTGCAGGCGCTGGAACGCGCGCAGCGCCATCGTCCGACAGTGCTGCATTCCGCCGGGCGGATCGCTCCGATCGGCGAAACAGGCACCCCGCTCGTCATCCATGGCAGGGTACTTCGGGCCAACGGCCTCCTCCCAGCGCCCGACGTCGTCGTTTTCGCCTACCACGCCGACGCAACGGGCCGATATGACGCACCCTCCGCTGGGCCACACTCTTGGCGACTGCGCGGTTGGGTCAGGACGGATGCGGACGGACGGTTCTCGTTCGCGACAATCCGCCCCGCGCCGTATCCCAGCAACAGAGTCGCCGCCCACGTGCATCTCGCGCTCGAAGGCCCCGACGTGCCACAACAGTTCTCGGGAATCCTGTTTGCCGGCGATCCGTTGCTCACGGCAGACGAGCTACGGAAGTCCAACGACGCCGGACGCTTCGGCAGCGTGCGGCCAGTGGAAACCCGCATCGGTGCTCAGCACGTGACAATCGAGATCCGTACTGGCGCCTGACCCGAGGAGTTCGTTGTACTGCGTGAACTTCTCGCCCCCGAACGGCACGACCACACCGCGCGACGGATCGAAACCGAGCGCGAATCCCCATCGCGGCGGCCGCAGGTTTCGGCGTCGGGGTGTTCCTGCCACCCAGCGCCGCTCCACTGCAGCGTTCGGTGTTCGTAGGCGCCCGGGAACGTCACGGTGACGTAGCGGGTACTGGTTGCCCGTGATCGCGACGATGCGATCGCGGACGGCGTCGTAGGTCATGCCGCGTGCGCCGCGTCCTAAGCCACGGCCGGGCGAATGCGCGGAGGCGGTGCGCCGGTGGTCAGCAGTCGAAGCCACGTCATGCCGTCGAACTCCCATGTGTCGGTCGGCTGTGGCCCAAACCCCGGGTCGGCGCCGGCCGTCACGCCGCCGCGCGACGCTCGTCGCGCGCGTCAGGCTCCGAAGACGGTGCCCGCCTCGACGAAGCAGAGCGGGTTGTGCCAAGGGTCCTCGACGTAGAACGACCGTTCGCCCCAGGGCTGCACGGTGATCTGGCCGCCGGGCCTGCCGTGCACGTCCTCCTCGGACAGGCAGTCGAGCTGCGCTGCGCGCGCGTGGACCGCATCGAGGTCGCGCACGGTGAAGTACAGCGCCTTGGCGGCCGGGTGCGGCGTGTGGTGGCTCGACACGTCGACGACCTGCAGCGTCACGGCGCCGCAGGCGAAGTAGATGCGCGAGCCCGGATACTGCGTGCCCGCGATGCCGAGCAACGTGGAGTAGAAGCGGGCCGCCTCGGCGAGGTCGCCGACCTCGACGTTGAGGCGGAACAGGTTCGGCGCGTCGGTGCGTTCCTTGCCCGCTGCTGCGCGCTTGGGGGATGCCTTCGCCGCGCGCTTCGCCGGCGCCTTCGTGGCCTTCTTGTCCGCCTTCTTCTTCGCCTTCTTCTTCGCGGCCATGGTGTCTCTCCCGCGGCTCAGGACCCGGCCTTCTTGATCGCGACGCCGCTGGCGACGAACTGGTAGAGCTTGCGGCCCTCGGTGACCTTGGCGGCCTCTTCGCTCTTGCCGGCGTCCTCGAGGTAGTGCTTCGTCTGCTCGACGGTCTCCTGCTTCATGGTCATGGTGCCTTCGACGATGGCGGTGCGGCCGCTGGCGTCCTTGGGCACGAAGAAGCCGTAGTCCTTGAACTTGACGAGCACGGGCGGCGTCTGGCTGCCGAGGTGCATCCAGCAGCCCTTGGTCTGGCACACGGCGGTGATCGGCGCCTGCAGGCGCACGGTCTTGCCGGTGAACTGGTCGGGGTTCTTCAGCGCGTCGGTGAGTTCGGTGACGGGGCCCTGCACGATGCCGTCGCCGAAGTGGTCGTAGAGGTTCTCGTCGAGCTTCGTGGGCCTGGTCGCGGTGTCCTGGGCTTGCTCGGTGCGGGTCGCGGGCTGCGGGGTGGCTGGGTTCGTCGGAGTCGGGGCCTGGGCCAGGACGGAGGTCGCGAGGACGAGGGACAGGGTCGGGATCGGGAGCATGGCGCGCATGGGGGTCTCGGGAGTGGGCTGCAGAAGGTAGCCCGCGGCGCGGCTGCCGGCCATCGGTCGAAGGTCCGGGGAGCGGGACGGCTTGTACCGTTTCGGCATGCCTCGCTGGCAAGACGAGATAGGCGAGCAGCGGCGCTTGACACGTGCCGCGCGGCCCGTGACCCTTTGCGGACTCTCGTCTCGTGGTTGTCGCCCTCCGGCAACCCACTGCACCCGGGGACCGTCATGCGAATAGACCCTGTGTACGTGTTGGCTCCAGATGACGAGCCGCGGAAGATCCCGACGCGGCGTGCGTTCCTGATGGCGGGCACGACGTTCGTGCTCGGCAGCAGTCTGGGTGGCGCGTGTGGGTATGCGCTGGGTGCGGCGCAGAGTCAGGAAGCGAAGGAGCCGGCGGCGGAGTCGGCACCGAAGGTGGAGCCGAAGGCGGAGGAGGAACTGAAGCCCTCGGGGGACTCCGATCTCGATGAGTTGCGGCGTCTGGCGGTGAAGGCGCCGATCGAGGAGCTGGTGGAGCTACGCATGACGTTTCTCCACTTCCAGTCAACCGTCTACCGCAAGGATGCGGTTCTTTGGCGCGGCTTCGAGAGGCTGTGCGACGTCCTTCTACGCGACCCGGCGTTCCCGGACCGAAAGATCATCGCGCACACAATGGCTCAGACGATCGAGTTGGCATCCCCCGAGGTTAGGGAGGCTCAAGCCACGCGCCTGCGCGAGTTGCGGAGCATCAAGTGACACAGGGGGGCGGCGAAGGTGTTCGATCTGCAAGCACGGTGCCTCAAGGAGGCAACGTAGAAGTGGAGGTCGGACCCAACGACTCAAGCGTCGAGATTAGTGTCGCTGGCTCTGGAGAGACTACGAGAGTGAAGGTCTCGCCAAACAAGACAGCGTCTATTCCCGTCCCTCCCGTGCCAGGCGGGACCTCGTTGTGGATCACAGTTGGAAAGGGTCTTCGCAAGCGGATCATTCTCGTTGAGGTGGTTGCTCCAGGACCCTGAACTTCGCCCGCAAACCGCACATCATCATCTCAACCAACCTCGAAACCATGCATTCGACACGTTGCGTTGCCCTTCCCCTGATGCTCGCCTTCACGAGCGCAACCCTGCTCGCGCAATCGTACGCCGTAGTCCCCGCCGCGTACACAACCAACGACGCGGTGAGCTACGAGTGGATCTCTGGTGCAAGTCGCGACCTGCGCCAGGTGACGTTGCTCGGTGCGAGCCACCTGGCACCGTTGCTGGGGCACACGCTGACCGCGATCGAACTGCGACGCACGGCGGCGAACGAGACGTACCAGGCGGGCACCACCAACCTCACGGTCTCGCTGTCGATCTCCGCGCGCACGCCGCTCGAGTGCTCGTCGACCTACGACGACAACCTGGGGCCCTCTCCGGTGCAGGTGTTCAGCGGACTCCTTGCGTTGCCGACCTCCGCGCCGCAAGTCGGACCCGCGGTGGGCTGGACGCCGGACAACATCCTGCGCATCCCGTTCCAGACCCCGTTCGTCTACCAGGGGGGCACGCTGTGCGTCGACGTCGTCGGCCATCCGGTCGCGGGGCAGAACGCCAACTGGTGGATGGCGGACGCCGAGTTCGAGGACCTGTCGGGGCTCGCCGTCGAGCTCGGCGGGGGATGCGGCACCTACGGCGGCCCGCACCACGAATGGGCCAACGTCGCCGAGCGGTCCCTGCTGCCGGGAGCCTACGCGCGCTTCTTCGCCTATGGGCCGCCGTACAGCCTGGGGCTCGCGGCGTTCGGCACGCGCAGTCCCGTCGGCGTGCCGCTGGCGCTGCTCGGTTTCAACTCCGGTCCCGGTTGTGATCTGTACCTGAGCACGCTCGACGCGATCATGCTCGCGGTCTTCGAGCCGGAAACCGATCCGAACCTGCTGTCGCGCGGCGGCCTCGCCGAAGTGCGCATCAAGATCCCGAGCAACCCCGCCGTGCTCGGCTTCACGCTGACGACGCAGTGGCTCGAGTGGAGCCAGATGGCGACCAGCAACGCGATCGAGTGGACCGTCGCCTCGGCGATCCCCACGCTGGACATGGCGCTCGTCGAAGGCCATCCGCAAGAGGCCACGGGCGAGGTCTCCGTGCACCTCGCCCACGTGATGCGGTTCGAGTACCAGTGAGCCGTGGCACCCGCTGTTGGTCGGCGCGGTAGACCGCGGCGGCGGCGATCTCGTCCGGACGCGTCACGCCGACCGGGGGCGTTGCGTTGTACAGGGCATGAAGCCCTCCCTGCTGTCCTGTCTCACGCTGTCGGTGCTCGCGACCAGCGCGGTTGCGCAGAGCTACACGTACCCGCTGAACCCGCGTTCCACCTACCTACGCACCAACAGCGATTCGCCGTTGCCGCCGCTGATCCTGGACCTGGTCGCGCTCGGGATCCCGCCCGGCACCTGGCTGCGCCTCGGCACCGTCGGCGCGTTCTCCTACTACAGCGGCGGGCCGGACAACTACCGCAACCTCGTCGGGGTGTTCAGCGCGAGCAACCAGCTGTTGGCGAGCAACGTGCAGAATCGCGTGCCGGCGGCGATCGGCGCGGGACCGTCGCTGACCAGCCCGGGGACCTACTACGGCAACCTGCCGATGGACATCGCGCAGGACTTCCTGTGCAGCCGCAATCTCTGGGGCGACAGCATGCTCGTCGAGGTGCCGCCGGCGGCCACCCATCTGTTCCTCGGCGTGCACGATTCGCTCTATGGCGACAACTCCGATCCGAACGGCGACTTCGCCGCCGTGGTCACGGTCGTGCCGACGCCGACGCTGCCCGGCACCGGGGAACACGTCGAACTGCTCGCCGCGGCCGGCGGATCGCCGGTCGCCTCGCCCGACGTGCACACGGCTGCGCCGGGCTCCGCGATGGTGGCCGAACTGCGATGTCCGATCGGCCTCGTCGACGGTTCGCTCTACCTGTTCTTCGCGGACACCATGCCGACCGGCGGGCCGGCGCCGCAGCTGTTGCCGCGCGCGTGGTTCGGCAACCTCTTCATCCTGCAGTTCGGGTTGCTGCCGGGCACGGCCGGTTGGAGCGACACGTGGACGATGGTGGCGCCCGGTGGCCTGCTCGGCACGAGCCTCATCGTGCAGGCGGGCGTGTTGACCGGGGCGGCGCGCAACGGTCTCTACGAGACGACCACGGCGCATCGCTTCGTGCTCCAGTGAGTGCGTGATCGGGGTCGCGGCTCGGACCCGCGCCGCGAAACCGGCTGCTGCCGTGATCGGTGCTGGCATGGCTCGATGGGCTACAGGTCGCCGATGTCCGTCCGAAACTCTCCCTCACCCAAGGGCGGCACACCGAGACCTCGAACAGAGGTCCATCGCCGACCCTGCGCGCGTGCGTCGGGCGCGGATTCTCCGGCCAGGTTGCCCCCGGTTGCTCACGTACCGGCAGGTCCGTTCCTGTCCCCCAACCCCGATTGCGTCATGCCCAACCAACCATGCATCGTCCTGTCCGTCGCGGCGTCGTGCGCCGCACAAGTCCTGGCCCAGGTGCCTCAGACCCTCGTCGTGCCAGCGGCCTACTCGACCCAGGATGCGGTCAGCAGCCTGTGGATCGCCGGCGGCAGCGCCGAGGTGCGCCAACAGACGCTCGTCGGCGCGAGCCATCTGGGCGCGCTCGTCGGGCGCAGCCTGACCGCGCTCGAGCTGCGGCGCAGCGCCGCCGATGAGACCTACCAGGGCGGCGAGGCCCACCTCGCCGTGACCGTGTCGACCTCGCCCAACGCGCCGCTCGCGTGTTCGCAGGCGTTCGCCGGCAACGTCGGCAACGATGCCGTGCAGGTCTTCGATGGCACCGTCACGATCCCCACGTCGCCCCCGGCCGTCGGGCCGAGCGTGGGTTGGACTCCCGACAACACCGTGCGCATCGCGTTCCAGTCGCCGTTCGTGTACCTCGGCGGCACGCTCTGCATCGACGTCATCGGCCAGCCGGTGGCGGGCCAGGCCGCGGGCTGGTGGGTGGCCGACGCGGAGTTCGAAGACCTCGAGGGCACGGTCGTCGAAGTCGGCGACGGCTGCGGCAGCTACGGTGGGCCCCACCATCGCTGGAGCTACGTCGCGGAGCGTTCGCTGCTGCCCGGCGCGTTCGCGCGCTTCTGGGCCCACGGCACGCCCAACAGCCTCGGCCTCGCGGCGTTCGGCTGCGCGAGCCCGCCGATCCCGCTGACCGCGCTCGGCCTGCCGTCGCCGGGCTGCAACCTGTTCCTCGGCTCGCTCGATGCGCTGCTGCCGGCGGTCTTCGAGCCCGAGGTGCATCCGCTGCTCGCGGGCGTCGCCACGGCCGAGGTGCGCGTCAAGATCCCCAACGACGTCGCCGTGTTCGGCACCACGTTCACGACGCAGTGGCTCGAGTGGGCGCAGCTCGCGACGAGCAACGCGATCCAGTGGACCGTCGCCGGTTCGATCCCGACGCTCGACATGGCCGTGATCGAAGGCCACCCGGCCGAGGCGACCGGCGAGGTCGCGGTGCACATGGCGCACGTGCTGAGGTTCGAAGCGCAATGAACGCGCATCGCATCCACGCCGTGTTCGCCGCCACGGTGCTGCTGTTGGCGGGCCGCGGTCTGGCGCAGGGTGGTGGCCTGCGCGGTCCTTCCACGGTGACCCAGGGTGGCACGATGGAGATCGAGGTCGGCACGAACGACCCGACCGTCGAGGTCAGCACGGGCGGTCCGGAGACGTCGTCGCACAGCGTGCCCCCTGGCCGCAAGGTGACGATCCCCGTGCCGCCCGTGCCCGGTGGCACGATCCTGTTCGTCACCGTCGGCCGCGGGCTGCGCATCCGCGTGATCCTCGTCGAAGTGATCGCCCCGTGACCGCACGCCGCGACGCCGCGGCTCACTTCTCGAGCAGCTCGAGGTAGTCCGCGCGCCCGCGCAGCGAATCGAAGTTCGGATGGCTCGCGGCCGCGCGCGGCACCTCACCCTTGTCGATCGCGAGCCGCAGGCACTCGACCGCGCGGCCACCGAGCCG
>DASUFY010000011.1:0-21968 GCA_036274315.1 Planctomycetota bacterium
AGGCGCACCGCGGCGAGGCCGACCCGCTGGCGACCGTGCGGCTGCGACTCGGTGCCTTCACCACGCGGCTCGGCGAGACCGTCGAACTCGAGCTGCATCTGCCGCCCGAGTGGGACCGCTGATCGTCACGGTCGTTCGAGCGACGTCGCGATCCGACCCGCGGCGACGATGTTCCGGGCCGGACTCGCCGATGCGCGCATGAAGATCGAGCCGAACATGGCGAACAGGTGGATCTTGTCCGGCGCTGCCTGTCGCCTGTCTCGCTTCCAGCAACCGATGCGGTGTAGGTGAAACAGGCTGCGGTCAGGGAGGTCAGGGCGCGGCACTTCTCCGTCTCGCGTTGACGGGCTACCATGCGCCGGCTTGCCACCGTCGGGCGAGGGCCCAGAAGAGGATGACGTCCGTGCGCCCCCAAGTCGTCTTGCGCGTCGTATTGCTGCTCGCCTCGCCCGTCTGCGGGCAGTCCCTGTTGCAGGAGCAGCCTGTCGAAGGGCCGGTGTTGCCGATCGTCGGTCGGCCCACGGCAGCGGTGGGGCACGACCTCGACAACGACGGCGACGACGACCTGGTCGTCATGGAGGACACCGGCCCGGTGATCCTGCGCAGGCAGCCGACCGGGTTCGTGCGCGAGACCTTTTCGAGCGGCATCACATCGGGTGCCAATCCCGTCCTGGTCGCCGGTGACTTCGACGCCGACGGCCACGCCGACCTGCTGTTGGGCTGGTACACGGGTTTCAACCCCGCGCTGCGAGTCTGGTGGGGCGATGGCTCAGGAACGTTCCCGACGGCCAACTTCACCAGCATCACGTTCGGCTTCAACGTCGGGGTGATGCCGATTGCGGCCGCCGATGTCGACAACGACGGCGACACCGACTTCGTGCTCACCTCGCAACCCGGTGCCTTGACGCCGGGCAGCCTGCTCGTGCGCAACATGGGCAACCGCGCGTTCGCGACCGCACCGACGGCGCAGTTCCCGGCGGCGCCGTTGTCGATCAGCGCGCCGTTCTGCGTCGACGTCGATGGCGATGGTTGGTGTGACGTGGTGCTCGTGTCCGAGGACGCGCGCACGCGGCTCTACTGGAACAATGCAGGCAACTTCGCCGAAGCGACGACGGCGCAGTTCCCCGTGTTGCAGGCGAGTCTGCGCGGCCTGGCCGTCGCGGACTTCGACGGCGACGGCGATCGCGACCTGGTGTTCGGGGGCTACGGCGAGCCGGGCCGGCTCATGCGCACGACGGCTCTGCGCCAGCTTGCGCTCGCCCCGGGCGCTGCGACCGACCTGCGCACCCTGGAGCTGCAGCCCGTCGATCTGGATGGCGACGGGGACCTGGACCTGATGGTGTTCACGCGCGATCAGGTGCACCAGCGCATCAACGACGGCGCCGGATCGTTCGCCGCCACGGCCTGGCTCGGCGGCTGCGAAGACGTGCGCCACCAGGTGCGAGTCGATGTCGACGGCGACGGCGATCGCGATGTGCTGCGGTTCGGGCTGGGCATCCAGGTCAGCTCGTCGATCATCTCCACGACCGCGGTGTACACGGTCACGCCGACCCGGTTCGAGATGGTGGGCGCCTCGCGACTGCCGGTTTCGGCGGGCATCACGGGCTTCGCCACCGGCGACATCGACGGCGACAACCTCGCCGACTTCGTGGTGTCGCACAACGAGCCGTCGGGGTCGACGATCCAGTTCGTGACCAACGATGGCAGCGGCGTGTTCAGCTTCCGCTGGGCGAACCGCACCGCCGGCTACGAGAATGGCTTCTTCACCGACCTGGACTCGGACGGCCTCGACGAATACGTGTTCACCGGCTTCGACACGGTGAACGGTTACCTGCCCAACGTCGCGGGCACGATGGCGACGACGAAGGTGCCGTTGCCGATCGGCACCGCGACGCAGCAAACGACGTCGGGAGCCGGCGTCGACCTGGACGGCGATGGCGACCGCGACCTGATCTTCGTGCTCGCGATCGGCAACAACTACGTGCTGCGCGTGTTGATGAACCATCCCGGGGGCTTCGTCGACGAGAGTGCGACGCGCGTCTTCGGCCCGTTTGGCACCGGCGCCTATCCCCGGCTGTACCATGCCGACTTCGATGGCGACGGGGACCAGGACATCTGGGTGCATTCGTGGGCGGACGACCAGCTCTGGCTGCAGCAGGCCGGCGTGCTGACGTTCGCAGCAGGGGCGATCCCGGTGAACGGGTATGGGGGCTCCGAGTCGGCGATGGGTGACTTCGACGGCGATGGCGACATCGACCTGAAGTCGGGCACGCAGATCCTGCGCAATCAGGGCGGCCACTTCTCGGTGGTGCCGAATGCGCTGCCGAACATCTCGGGCATGGACCTGCTCAGGGTGGCGGTCGACGTCGACGACGACGGCGACATCGATCTGGTGGGCAGTGGCCGGGTCGCCTGGAACACCGGCAACGCGATCTTCGTCAATGCGACGAACGTGCTGCCGTTCGCCTGGGGGACGGGCATCGGCGTGCGTGTCGTCGAGGACTTCGACCGCGACGGGGATCCTGACATGGTCTCGTGGAACGGCAACACCCACCGCAGCTCCGTGTTGATCAACCAGCTTCGCCAACTGCGGCTGGAAGGCGACGCGGATCTCGGCGGCGCGATCACGTTCCGGCACACGGTGAAGCCCGGACAGAGCGCGATCGCGACGCTGACGGTCCTCGCCTGCAGTTTCGCCGAGATCGCGCCGACCGAGGTGCCGGGCTTCGGCTGGCTGCGCATCGATCCCACGCAGGCCATCCCGCTCGGACCGTTCCTGCTGCCTGCCGCCGGCGGTGAGATCGTGCACCAGGAGCCCGTGCCCGGCGATCCGGCCCTGCTCGGCATGTTCTTCTGCGCGCAGCCCCTCGAGCTGCGCGGGTCCCGTCTCCGCCTCGGCAACTTCGTCTCGACCTGGATCGGCCGCTGACCATGACTTCTCGCATCGTGCCTCGCCTCTGCTCCTTCGCGCTCGTGGGCGCATTCGCGGTGTCGCTCGCGGCACAGTGCCAGCGAACCTGGGCGCCCTCGCCGTTGCCCGGCGCCGACAACAAGGTGGTCTGCGTGCTCGAGTGGGATCCGGACGCCGCCGGACCCGAGCCCGTGCGGCTCGTCGCAGGAGGTTACTTCACCGCGATCGGTTCCACGGTTGCGCGCGGCATCGCGATGTTCGACGACACCACGGGGCAGTGGCTGCCGCTCGGCTCCGGCGTGGCGGGCCTCGTGTCCGCGCTCGCGGTGCTGCCGAACGGGAACCTCGTCGCCGGCGGCACTTTCCCGATCGCCGGCGGCGTCGTCGTCAACAACCTCGCGCGTTGGGACGGCAGTGCCTGGAGCGCGTTCGGCGGTGGCACCGGCGGTGGCGTCGAATCGTTGCTGGTGCTGCCGAACGGCGACCTGGTCGCGGGCGGTTCGTTCGCGAACGCCGGCGGCACCCCGGTGAACAAGGTCGCGCGCTGGAACGGCACGGCATGGTCGCCGTTCCTGACCGGGGTCGGCCCCGGTGGCAGTGTGAAATCGTTGACCCGGATGCCGAACGGCGATCTGGTCGCGGCCGGTACGTTCGCCGGCTGTGTGAGCCGTTGGGACGGACTCGGTTGGTCGCTGCTCGGTGGTGGCTTCACCGGCGGCGCCTACTGCATGCGCCAGTTGCCCGGTGGACAACTGCTGGTCGGCGGTTCCATCTACAGCATCAACTCCACCTACATGGGGAACATCACGCGGTGGAACGGCACGAGCTGGCAGCCGCTCGCCTCCGGCCTCAACAACTTCGTCTACGCGGTCGACGTGTTGCCGAACGGCGATCTCCTGGCCGGAGGCACGTTCACCTTGGCCGGTTCGACGCTGGTGAGCAGGGTCGCGCGTTGGACGGGCGCGGCGTGGACGCCCATGGCTGACGGCCTGAGCGGCGTCAACAGCGTCGTCGACGACTTCTGCATCCGCGGCAACGGCACCGTCGTCGCGGGCGGCGAGTTCATGCCGGCCGGGACCTCGGCCGGCCTGCGCATCGCGCAATGGGACGGGGCCAACTGGACCGCGTTTGGCACCGGCACGGATGCGGAAGTGAACTGCCGTCTCGTCGACGCGGCCGGCCGCCTCGTGCTCGGCGGCGCCTTCACCCGCGTCGGATCGGTGGGCGCGTCCCGGGTGGCGCGGTGGGACGGCACGGCGTGGCATGCGATGCCCGGGCTGGCGTATGCCGTGCACGACCTGGCAGAGCTGGCCAATGGCGACCTGCTCGCGGCCGGGCAGTTCCAGTTGCCGTCCACACAAGCCGAGATGTTGATGCGCTGGAACGGGTCGGCCTGGTCGCAGTTCGGGGCGATCACCAACGTCTCGTCGGGCACCGCAGTCGTCGTGATGCCGAACGGGGACGTCGTGCTCGGCGGCGGCTTCACCAGTGTCTCCGGGGTGGCCGCGAACCGCGTCGCACTCTGGAACGGTGCCGTCTGGTCGGCCATGGGCAGCGGGCTCGATGGCGCGGCATGGAGCATGGCGGTCGCACCCAATGGCGACCTGATCGTGGGCGGCGACTTCTCGACCGCGGGTGCACTGCCGGCGTCGCACATCGCCCGCTGGGACGGCAGCCAGTGGTCGGCGATGGGTGCCGGCCTGCCGTCGGTCCTGGCGATCGAGATCGCTCCGAACGGCGATGTCCACGCGGCGGGCTCGTCGGCCAGCGCCAGCGTGGCGCGGTGGACGGGCACGTCGTGGCAGACGCTGGCAACGGGCACCAACGGTGCGGTGCAGTCGATGACGTTCCTGCCCGACGGCAGCCTCGTCATCGGCGGCGAGTTCACGCAGGTGGGCGGCGTCAGCGTGAACCGGACCGCGCGCTGGAACGGCTCGGCTTGGAGCGCCTTCCTGCCGGTCGGGAACGGGGCGGTCCAGGCGCTGGCGGCGCTGCCGTCGGGGACCGTTTGGGCCGGCGGCACGTTCACCTCGCAACCCGGCGGCGTGCTCGGCTACCTGGCCCGCAGCGATACGCCTTGCCCGGCACAAGCCTCGACCTACGGCGCCGGCTGCACCGGAGCGGGCGGGCTGTTGCAGACGACGACGACGGTGCTGCCGTGGCTCGGCACCACGTTTCGCGCGACGACGACCGGCCTGCCGGCGGCGTCGATCGGCGTATGCGTACGGGGCTTCGCACCGATGCAGCAGGAGCTGTGGCAGCTGTTGCCAGAGGGCCAGCCCGGATGCTGGCTGCTCGTGGCGCCGACGGTGCTGGAGATCCACCTGCCGGTCGCCGGCGCGGTGACGTCATCGCTGTTGATCCCGTCGTCGCTCGCGCTCATCGGCGTGTCGGTCGAGGAGCAGATGGTCGTGTTCGAACTCGACGCCTTCGGCGCAATCGACAACATCACCAGCTCGAACGGCATGCTGGCCATCGTCGGCGCATTGTGAGCCACCCCGCCCGCGGCGTCTCTGCAGACCGAACGGCGCGCCCATCGCACCTCGCGTCACCTGCCGCAGCTCAGCGCGGCGGTCGCGCCGCGTCGCCAGGCAACACCCGGTAGGCGACCATCTCGGCCTGGCCCGACTTCGGCGAGGCAACGGTGTAGTGCGGGCTCACCAGCACCTTCGCCACGGCAAAGCGCGCGGCAAAACGCGGCTGCTCGATCAGGCCCGGAAACCAGCTGCGGAAGATGATCACGTGGTCGGCACCACGCGCCAGCAGCAGCTCGGCGAACGCATCGGCAGTGCTGCAGCGCGCGGCCAGCGGCGGCTCCATGAACAAGACGCTCTGGTCGTTGAGGCCGATCAGGTCGATCGTGCGCCGGCCGCCGAAGTAGCGGATGGCGCCCGCATCGTTGATCGCGACCGCTCGACCGTAGCACAGGGCAATCGCGGCGTGGGCCGCGAACGCAACTGCGAACGGGCGCAGCAGGGGAGGAGGGCTTGATCGCATCGGGCCAAGTGCCCGCGCTATCGGCGCCTCGGGCTCCGGATCTGCACTGTTCACCGCAACGGTGCTCCATCTTGCCGGCCGGCATCGCGTTCGCCGTGCATGCCGTGCACTTCGCCGCCGTCGATCCGGCGTTTGCAATGCCATCGCTCGTCGCGACGCCGTGAGTGCGACGAACGGCTCGGCGGCCGCTGCCCCTGCGGCCGGCGTGGACCGTGCGGCGTCGGCGCGTGGGCATATGATGGCAGGCCTACCCGGAGTTTCCCCATGCGCACCACGGCTTGCCTCCTCGTGCTGTCGAGCACTCTCTTCGCCCAGTCCATCGTCGTGCCGAACGCGAACGCCACCGTGCCAGGCACCAGCGGACTCAACACCATCATCCGCAACGCCGGCAACCCCCGCACCTACCAGTACGGGGTCAACGCGGCCGAGCTTGCCGGCATCCCGATCGGCTCCGTGATCACGGGCGTCAGCGTGCGCCTGTACGTCAGCGGGGTCTCGATTCCGGCATGGCCGCCGGCGGACATCAGCTGGACGACGTACGACATCTGGGTCGGGCCTGCGAATCCGGTCGCGGGCTGGGTCGGCAACCCGATGCTCAACTATTCGAGCCCGCCGCAGCAGGTGCGCACGGGCCCGATGACGTTGGATGGCGGCGTGTTCGCCGACCTCGCCACGCCCGGAATGCCCAATCCCTGGGCCGAGTTCTACTTCGACTTCCAGGTGCCCTACCTCTATCTGGGCGGGGACCTGGCTCTGCTGTTCAGCCACCCGGGCAGCAATGATCCGACGGCGCCGCAGTTCCCCGACGTGGTCGCGCCCAATCCTGCGACGCATGGCGTCTCCTTCTCGCAGGCGGTGCAAGGCGGCACCGCGATGGTCAGCGCGAGCTTCTACGTCATGCGCCTGCACTATGGGTACGGCGCCGGTTGCCCGAGCACTGCCGGCAAGGTGCCGGTGCTCGTGCAGAACGCCGACCTGACCGGCGGCGCGGGCGGCAACATCCTGCTGCAGATCGCCAACGCGGCGCCGGGCTCGCTCGCGGTCTGCGCGTTCGGCTTCACGCAGCTCAACGTGCCGATCGGCGGGGGCTGCAACCTGCTCGTCAGTCCGGACGTGCTGGTGTTCGCGGGCATCACCAACAGCCACGGGCGAGTCGTGGTCTCGGTGCCGGTGGCGCCCGGCGCGGTCGGCAACTTCTTCGCTCAGGGCGCGGTGCTCGATGCCGGTCTGCCACTCGGTTTCTGCGTCTCCAACGGCGCGGCGCCCTCGGCGAACTGAGCGCGCCGGCGCCCGGCGCATCCGTTCCCGCCAACCGCAGATCGCCATGCAAGCTCTTCGACTCTCCCTGCTCCTGCTCGCCCATGTCGGCCCCCTGATGGCGCAGCAGACCCTTCTGGTCGGCGCCGGCCAACCCTTTGCAACGATCCCCCCGGCGATCGCCGCCGCACAACCCGGGGACACGGTGCTGGTCTTGGGCGGCACCCACTCCCAGACGCTCGACATCGACAAGGGCATCCGCCTCATCGGTCGCAACGCTCACATGCATTTCAGCGTGTTCCCCACCACGCCGGCGATCACGGTGCACGACGTCCCCGTCGGACAGACGGTCGCCATCCGCGGCTTCGACGTGGTGCCCGGCGGCCTCACCTCGACCGCGCAACTGGTCGTGCGCGATTGCCCCGGACCGGTGGCGCTGCGCGACCTGAGCGGCGGCAACGGCCAGCTGTGGGGCATCGGCGCGCTGCGAGCCGCGCAGCTGCACATCGCGTCCTGCTTCGTGTATGGCGTCAGCGCCACGGACAGCCAGGTCGTCTGCGAGCAATGCCTGATGGAGCCGGCCGCGCTCTCGGCGGTCTCCGTGACGAACAGCTCGATGACGCTGGTGCGCTGCACGGTGCCCGGCGGCAACGTGGCGTTCGGCGGTCCTGGCGCAACCCTGAACTCGGGCACGCTGGTGGCGACGCGCACGGAGATCCGAGGCAACCTCGGCTACGCCGCCATCGCGACCGTCGCTGGCTCGATCGTGCTGGATCCGAGCACGGTCTTGGTGCCCAGTGGCAGCTCTCCTGCCATCACCGGCCCGGTCGTGCCGACCATCACCGAGCTCGCGAGCAGTGTCGCGAACACGAACGGGCAGCTGCTGACGATCGACAGCCACGGCGGCGCCGGCACCCTGTTCGCGACCCTCGTGAGCCTGGCCGCACCGCAAGTGGCGACGCCGATCGGCCCGACGTGGCTCGACCCGAACACGGCGGCCGTCTTCTACTTCGCCACCTACGACCCCGTGAACCGCAGCCACAGCATCACGATCCCGCATCCTGTCCTGCCGGCCGGCATCGTGTTCACCGTGCAAGCCGTGCACTTCGCCGCCGTCGCGCCGGCGTTTGCGATGCCATCGCTCGTCGCGACGCCGTGAGCGCGACGAACGTCTGCGATCGGCCCTGCCGCATCCACTCCGAACCCAGTGCGCGCGCTGGAGACGCGCCGTCATGACGTCGCTCGCTCACTGACCGATCGTCAGCAGCGTGCGCGCGGACAACGCGAGACCGGGAAACGCCGGACAGGGCGCCTGGGACAGATCCACCGTCGTCCACTGGGTCTCGAACTGCGAGCCGACCAGCGACGGCAGGCAGGGGATCGCGAAGGTCACGCTCGTGTAGTTGCCGGCGATCGGCGGCGCCAGCGTGATCGAGAATGGTGTCCACACGCACGGGCCACACGCGACCGTCGCCGCGACGGGCGCGAAGTTGAAGATCGCCGCCAGCGTCGTCGGCGGCAGTCCCTGCAGGTAGCAGTAGAAGGCGCCGCTGCCGATGCCCGGCGCATGGTTGAAGCTGACC
This sequence comes from Planctomycetota bacterium, assembly GCA_036274315.1. GTDB lineage: Bacteria > Planctomycetota > UBA1135 > UBA1135 > UBA2386 > DASVAL01. The sequence goes on from DASUFY010000011.1 coordinate 8,749, forward strand.
GCACCGGCGTTGCCGCAGCCACCGCCGAGGTCGACGGTCGTGCCCGTCGAGCCGTGGTTCTCCAGACGCTGCGCGCTGATGTCGTCGAAGCTCGCATGCCAGGTCGCCAACGCGTACTCGCGGTGGGTCGCGCCACCCGAGATCGCGGTGGCGACGACGATGCGCGTGCCGCCCGGGGAGCTCACCGTGAACGTGTCGTTGCAGCTGGCACAGCTGGTGCTGTCGATGGCCGCGATGCGAAGAGTCGTCGAGGGGGTCGGCAGCGTGAACACCTGTTGGTAGCCGAGCCAGGCGCGGCCGAGTCCGTAGCCGACCGTCGGGTGGCTCGCCCGTGTGAGCGGCGAACCGCCGAACGTCACCGGGTTGCCCACCGCGATCGTGGTGAAGCCGGCGTTCTGCACCGGCGTCACGACCACCGCATCGTACGGAACGGAGCTGCCCGAACGTTCGTGAGCGACGACCCAGTGTCCGTCGTAGCCGTCGACGTCGGGCCGGCGCAGGTCGTCGTTGGGGCTCGAGGCGATCGTGTTGGTGATGCCCGCGAGGCTGCCGTCGACCTCGAGCATGCGTGCCTCGATCGCCGACGAGCCGGTCAGCGGATTGCGGCGGCGCACGGTCAGCAGCAGCCAGCCGTCGGCGGCGGCGGCGCGCGACAGCGCCGGTTCCGTGTAGTCGGGCCCGAGCACGCCGTTGATGAACACCGCGAATTGCCCGCCCAGCACGGCGCTGCCGCCGCTCGAGTAGGAGATGGTCTCCGCGCGGATGGCGTCGAAGTCCTCGTCCTCCCAGACGACCAAGCAGCCGCGGCCCTGCTGCGGGTAGGCCTCCGGGTCGCTGCCGATGTCGGCAGGTCCGTGCACCGAAGTCGTCGTGCTGTCGATCGTCACGATCGGGTCGATGGTGCCCGCCGGCACCTGCACCGCCTGGTACCGCACCGAACTCGTGCTGCCGACGACCTGGCTCCAGACGACCCCGAAGCGAGAGCAGTTGCCGAGGTTGGCAACGCGCGGTGGCGTGACCGTGCCGCTGCTGCTGAAGAAGATCGTGCTGCCCGACAACGTGCCGACCGCGAACACGAGCTGGCCGCGCACGTCGCTGTCCGTAGCCGAGAACGTGCGCCGCCAGACGACGAGGTATCGGCCGGTCGGTGAATCGTAGGCGGCGTCCGGTTCGCCGTCGGCATAGGTGAGGCCCGTGCTGATGGAGATCTCGGTGCCGACCAGCGGATCGAGCACGAGCGGATAGGCGGCGTGGTCGACGAAGGCAGCTGGCAGGGCCAGCTCGAGCTGGCCGTCGATCCAGGTGAGGCGGCCCGGTGCCGAGGCACCGAGCGCGTCGATGCCGGTGACGCCGCCGATGTGCACGCCGCCGTGTTCGGTGAGGAAGTGCAGACCGTCGTCGCGCGCCGCTGGCGGATCGAAGTTGGTCGTGACCGCGTAGCGAACGACGAGGTCGCCGTTGCCAGCCGGTCGCTCGGCGAACTGCCATGACAATGCGACACCCTCGGGCCGCACGAGGAAGCGTTCGGTCAGGCCCGGCGCACGCGCGTAGATCGCCTGCTTCTCCGCCGCCTGCGGCGCGGTGGCCAGGGTCAGGTCGGCCATCGGGTGGCCGCCACGATGCGCGGCGACGGGCGTCAACTGCACGAAGCGCGTGAGCGGGGCCTGGCTGCCGAGAGCCGGTTCGTAGCGCATGCCGGCACTGTCGAATCGCACGCGGTAGTCGCGGCCACCGCCGACCAGTCCGCGGCCGTTCGGATCGACCTGCAGGCCCGAGTTGGCGGTGGCGGCGATCCGGTCGCCAACGGCCTGGATGGGGGAGGGCGCGAGTTCCTGCGCGGCGAGCGGCAGGAACGCGGCAGCGACGGCGAAGCATGTGCGCAGCATGGCGGTGAACCTCGGTGATCCTCATGCGGAGCAGCGGGGCGCGCCGCGATTCCGTTCGCGCCCGCCGGCGACGGCGTGAACGGCCATCGAGCCGCCGATGAGATCACCATGTGGATCAGCCAGCCGAACCGGTGGCCGTGGATCAGTTGCCCGACCTGCAGCGCCAGCTCGTTCGCGAACGGCACGTTGGCCGTCGCCCAGAGCCTGGCGGCAAATCCCAGCACGCCCAGGAACAGGCTGCCGTAGACCTCCTTCAGGAACGTGGCGCGTTCCCTGGCGGCTGCTTGGCGGCGGGCGGTAGGACGAGGTCGCGACAGGCGTTGTTCTCTTCCACGGTTCGCTCGGGAGACGGATCACCGGGTAGCGTCAAGGGCCGACCCCGTGCCCCACCGACCCCGCGACGTGAAAATCCACCCGGAATGCCGGATCGGTCCGAACCCACGGCACCGCAGACGCCACCAAACAGGGCACAGATGGCATCGCAGGAGCACTTCGAGGAGCTGACCCGCACGATCGCGCCGCGCGTCGAATCGATGGCCCGGCGGTGGTGCGGGCCCGATGCGGTGGACGGCGCCCAGGAGGTGCACCGCGAGTTGGCCAAGGCCTGGCCGGGCTTTCGCGGCGACTCGGCGGCGACGACCTGGGCGCACCGTATCGCGGTGCGCACGCTGGTGCGCTTCGCCGAGCGGCAGCGCCGTCGACAGCGGCGCGAACCGAACGCCAGTGAACTCGACCTGTCGCTCGACGAAGCCGTGGTCGCCGACTTCCGCAGCAGTCCCTTCACGGCGCTGTCGGCCGCCGAACGTCGCGAGCGCGTGCACACGGCGATCGCCCGGCTCTCGCCGACACTGCGCGACACGCTGTTGCTGCGCGTCATCGAAGGCCTCGACTACGCGGCCATCGCCGAGACTCTCGAACTGCCGCTGGGCACGGTCAAGTCCCGCATCGCCGCAGCCACGCTGCGCCTGGCCGAACACCTGCAAGACCTGGGAGCACCCGTATGAAGCATCGCCCATCCGAGCGACCCGACGACGCGACGCTGGTCGCGTGGCTCGACCGGGAGTTGCCGGCCGCAGACGCCGCAGTCGTCGCCCGCCATGTCACCGACGACGCCGACCTGGCCGAACGCGTCGACCTGCTGCGCGCGAGCCGCGCCGAACTGGCATGGGCGCTCGACGAGAACACCAGCACACCGCCGCCATCGACGCCGGTGCTGTGGTCGGCGCGGCGCAACCGCGCACTGAGCCACAGGGACCGGTGGCACGTCGGCCTGTGGCTGCTGGCGGCCGCGGCGCTGTCGATCGTCGTCACGATCGGCTACCGGCGCGGCGATGATCGCGCCGAGGCAGACGAGAACGACCTGCTCAGCGTGCGGCTGACGACCCCGCGTGCCGGATGGGACCTGTTCTCGGGCATCCGCTTCGCGATCGAGGGCCGCGCCAAGACCGCGACGCCTTGCCGGATCGTCTCGCGCGAGAAGGACGAGAACGACGAGCAGCTGGCCGCCCGCGCCCTGGCCGAGAACGGCGGCGAACCGATCGTGCCGATGGTGCTCGATGCCGAACTGACCTGCCCCGGTCGTCGCGTGCTCGGTCGGGTCGCCGGCGTCGACGGCAGGTTCGCGTCGGAGCCGACCAGCGTCGCGGTCGAGCTGGTCGACCTGCGCATGCCGCACGACGGCATCGCGCCGCTGTTGAACGTGCGGCTGGACACGGACGGAGCCCGCGAGGACTTCCTGTGGGGATTCACTCACGGCGTCGCTCCCGCCAACAGCGACAGCTGCGGCTTCGTGCCGGAGCAGACCGGCGAGTACCGGCTGCGACTGCGACTGCGCGCCTTGCCGACCGGTGCCGGCAGCCCGCCCGCGTTCGTCACACCGCTCGACATCGCTGTCGGCTTCGCCGTCAGGGGCCGCGTCGGCGAGTGGAGCGAACCCGTCGACGGCATGCGCGCCCGTATCGTCGCCGGCCAGGGACCCGGCGCGGCCGGCCGGCCGTTCGGCGTCGCGCTGCAATTGCGCAACGACTCCGACCGCGATCGCAAGTTCAACCTGACCGGCGTCACCATGGCCAAGATCCCGCAGCCGTTCCATTTCGATCTGGTGGTCGATGGCAGGTCGTGCCGGCAGCGCGACGACCTTGGTGTCATCATCTCGGCCGGGTCGTCGTTCCTGCCGCAGCCGATCGGCACGGTGCGTTCGGCGATCGTGCTGACCGACTACTGGCTCGCCGACGGCAAGCCGCTGTCCGAGCTGCGCGAGACGCACCAGGTCAGCATTCGCTTCCACTTCGAACCCACCCTCTGGAGCGACAGTGACAAGTCGATCTGGATGGGCCAGATCGACACGCCACCGATCACGATCGATTTCGGCGGGCGCTAGCCACCTGGCTGCGGGAGCCGCCGAGCCCACCGGTGCAGGCCGTCGAGGTGCGGCAGCGATTCCGCCGACCCGCCGCGAGTCGCCGGCCTGCGACCATTCTCGCCGACGGTATTCGCCGTCGTGACCTCGCGCGCCCGCTGACAATAGACTGCATTCTGCGACCATTGCCGCGCTGCCGCCAGCGGTGTCGCGGCTACAGTCATGCCATGAAAAAGACCATCACCACGCAAAAGCTCCAGAGCCTGCGCAAGAGCGCCGAAGGTTTCCTCCTGATCGATGTGGTGACGAAGGAGGGGTTCGACAAGGACCACATCCCCGGCGCCCGCAATGTGCCGCTCGATTCGGCCGACTTCGTGGCGACTGTGGCGCTCAAGGCCTCCGGTAGCAAGACCCGGAAGGTCGTGCTCTACTGCGACAACAGCAAGTGTGACGCCTCCTCCAAGGCGGCGCAGATGCTGGTGGACGACGGCTTCACCAACGTCATCGAGTACGAAGGTGGGCTGTCGTCGTGGAACGAGAGCAAGAACGCGCGCTTGGCGCACGCTGCGAAGGCCGGCAGCTGATCGACGCGGCGGCTTCGTGATGCCTCGGTTCCTCGAGGAGCATGCTGCGAACGCCGATGCGAACGACGCCACCGCCGACATGCTGTGGACGATGAACCAGGCGTTCGTCAAGGTGTTCACGATCGCGGGGAGCGCCGCCATCGTGAGCTGGTCCGTCGCTGCCTGGAACCGTGGCCTGCCGCGCGCGGTGTCTGCCGTCGGCGTCGTCATCGGCGCCACTGCGGCCGGGCTCGCCGCCACCGGCCACCTCCGACTGCACGTGCACGGGATGGGTGCCGTGGTGCTGGGTCACGCCATCTGGTGGGCCATCGTGGGCATCGCGCTGCTGCGACGCTAGCCAGCGACTGCCGCGGTCCGTCTCGCCGCGCTCGACACCGCGCGCTCGTGGTCGTGACGCACTCTCTCCGGTCAGTCGTTCACCGAACGCCCGTCGTGACGAGCACCGCGTTGCTCGCGGTGAGGCCGACCGCGTTCGCGGCGGCGTCGAGTACGAACGCCTGTTGGCGAAACGACACCGCCGCGAGCGACGGCGTGTTCGGGATCGAGAGCGCCCATTCGGCGCGGCCGGCCGCGGCGGCGCGGAACTCCACGACGTCGAGCGGGACGAGCAGGTCGCAGCCCGGCATGCCCACGCCGCCCAGCGGGACCGGCGGTGTATTGCCGAGGCTCGAGACGAAGACCGCGCCGGGTTCGGTTGCCGGGATCGTCTGCACGACGTTGCGCATCGTGTCGCCGAGCCACGGCAGCGTGAACGGCGCTGCCGCGAGCTCTGGCGTTCCCGCGGTGCCCGCGCAGCCGCTGCCGAACGGCGCGACGTCGGCGGGCAGCTGCGTGCGGTGGATCCATGTGTCCTGCACGAAGCTGCCGGACGACGTGCCGCCGAACAACACGGTGCGCCGCAGGCCTGTGTCGTAGGCCAGGGCGTGGCTGATCCGTGGCCCCGGCGAAGGCACCGTGTGGTCCACCCACTCGGCGCCCGTCCATTCGCGCGTGACGCCGTCAGCAGGGACGCCACCGTACAGGATCACTCGCTGGCGATGCAGGTCGCTGACGATCGCAGCCTCCTGGAGATACGGCGGCGGCACGGGCGGCGCGTACTGAGTGAACGACGTGCCGTCCCATGCCCACGTGTCGTTGAACACCTGCGTAGTACCGGCGAACGGCCGGGTGCCACCGTACAGGAGCACGTTCCGATGCACCGGGTCGAACGCCCCCAACACTCGGGCGCGCGGGCCCAGCGGGGAGACCGCAGCGCGCTGCGTCCACGTCACGCCGTTCCATTCCCACAGATCCTGCAGGTGCTGCCCGCTGCCGTCATTGCCACCAAAGACGACGGCGACGCCACGGGTTCGATCGAAGGCCATGGCGAAGTTGGTCCGCGCCGCCGGCCTCACTGCAGGAGTCGGATGCAGCCACGAAGCACCATTCCACTCCCAGGTGTCGTCATTGGCGGGGCCGTTGCCCCCGAACACGACGAGCCGCTGCCGCGCCGAGTCGTAGACCATGCCTCGGCCATAACCCGTTTGCGCCGGCATCGGGAACGGACTCCAGGTGGCGCCCACCAGCCGCCACCCCTGCGTTGCCGGCGCGCCGGCGATTCCGAACAGCAGCACGACCTCGCCCGTTGGCTCGAAGCACGCCATGGACGGAGAGTTGACCGGTGGCGGCGAGGCCGCCGGATACAGCATGGACCAGTTGGCCTGGGCTGCGGTGGGCGCGCCGATCAACAGAACCGCGACGAACGAACGCATGTGCATGGTCACCTGGGGCGCGCAGTGTATCCGGTGCAGGGCTTGGGTGAGCGGTGGGCACAGGAAGTTCAAGCTGCGTCCCCCAGTCCCTCGTGACCCAGCGTTCCCATGGTCCCCACGCGCGATCCTCACTCGAGTCGCGGGCTTGATGCCCGGCGAGCGCCGCGGACCACGATCCCGACGTTCCACACGCAGTTCGTGTGGATCGACGATCCGCGCACGCTGGCGCTGGGTACCAGCGACGCGCTGCGGATCCAGTGATCGCCAGCGGTGTCGACCAGCTCCAGTCAGCCGCATGGTCGGGCGGCATCTTCAGGCTCGCCGCGCGCCCATGTGTGTGAACCCGTCGCCGCGGACCTCGACCTTTCTTCCCATCTCGCCCCGAACTCGCTCGCCGCGTACTGGTATCGTCCCACCACACCGCATGCACACAGCCATGGACCACGCTCGCGAGGATCGTCCGTTCCTGCTCCGACCGATCCTCGCGGCGGTCGCGCTGATCGCGGCCGCGCACCTGCGTGGGCAGTGCGCCAATTCGTGGCAGCCCATCGCGTCGGGAACGAACGGCGAGGTCCGCGCGATGACGCCGTGGGACCCGGACGGCGCGGGACCGCAGGCCCAGGTCGTCGTCGTCGGCGGCAACTTCTCGATGGCCGGCGGGATCCCCGCGAACGGTGCCGCCACCTACGACCCGGTGCTCGGCACATGGTCGGCGTTGGGCCTGCCACAGTACGCGATCGTGAACTCGCTCGCCGTGCTGGCCGACGGCACGCTGGTCGCCAGCGGCACCACCTTGGGCGCGAGCTACTTCGAGGGCCTCGCGCGCTGGACCGGCTCGAGCTGGACGCCGGTCGTCCCGAACACGATCAGCGTGCGCTGCCTGCTGCCGATGCCGAACGGCGACCTGATCGCTGGCGGTGGTTTCCAGAGCATCGGCGGAGTGCCCGCGATGGGGGTCGCACGCTGGGACGGTGCGGACTGGTCGCCGCTGCCCGGGCTCGACTTCATCACGATCATCCTTCCCGGCATCGAGGTCCGGCACCTCGCTCGGCTGTCGAACGGCGACATCGTCGCCGGTGGCCTGTTCACCTGCAGCGGCGGCCAATACCTCGCCCGCTGGGACGGAACGACCTGGACGTCGATCAACCCGCTCCCCACGGCGATGATCGTCGACGTGCGCAGCATGCTCGCCTTGCCGAACGGCGGTCTCGTCATCGGCGGCGGTATCGCCAGCGGCGAAAACGGCGTACGCCTCTGGAATGGCACCAGCTGGTCGCTGCTCGGCCCCCCTTCGTTTCCGGACGTCCGCGCGCTGACCTTGGCTCCGAACGGCGATTTGATCGCTGGCGGATACTTCTCCTTCGGCGTCGCGCGATGGAACGGCACCGCCTGGTCGCCATTCGGCGCCGGAACGGCCTCGGGCACCCAGGCGTTCGCGTGGGCGCGCAACGGGGATCTGTTGGTGGGCGGCAACTTCCCCAGTGCGGGCGGCGTCGCGTCCCCGAACCTCGCGCGGGTGACGACGTCGTGCCCGGCCGCGGTCGCGACCTACGGCGCGGGCTGCGCCGGCGCGGGCGGCCTCGACGTGCTGAGCCCGGTGACGCTGCCGTGGATCGGCTCGACCTTCCGCGCACGCGCCGTCGGCATGCCACCGCAGGCGTTGGTGCTGTCGGTCTACGGCTTCACGCCGCTGTCGATCCCGTTCGCGAGCGTGTTCCCGCAGGCGTTGCCGGGATGCACCATGCTCATGAGCGGCGACCTGATCGACGTCCTGTTGCCGACAGCCGGCGCGGCGGACACGCAGATCCCCGTGCCCAACACAGCCGCAATCGTCGGTGCCACGTTCCATCACTACGTCGTACCGTTCGAGGTCGACGCCGCGCTCAGCGTCACCGCGATCACCAACTCGAACGCACTCACGTGCACGGTCGGAGCCTTCTGAAGCGCTGATCGCGGGACGTTCGGATGGCAGCGCCCGGCTGGACGGACCCCGACATTGCGCAGGATCGGAAGGGCCCTGGGCCCACGCCTGCTGCCACCACCCGGTGCCGGGCCTTTCGCCAGGTTGGTCGTCCACTATGCTGGCCCGTTTGCACTCGAGGGCGCCTCGGCCCCCACGTCTCTTGCACACCTCATCGCCATGAACACCCGAATCCTCCACGCGGCAGTCCTCGGGACGCTCTTCGCCACGACGCTCAGCGCGCAATTCGCTGACGACTTCAACACCAACACCTCGGCGCTCTACACCATCACGCAGACACCTGACGCGGTTGCGACGTTCGCGTTCGACTACAGCTCGCTGGGCATCCCGCCAGCCCCGAACACCACCGACAGCACGACGCTCGGCCTCAAGTTGGAGGCCAACGTCACGAGCGCCGCCGTGAACGGGATCACCCTCCACACGGCCGTGCCGTTCACCGGAAGCTACGTCGTGAAGTTCGACGCCTGGGTCAACGCGAACGGCCCGTTCCCGGCCGGCGGCGCCGGTTCGACCGAGTTCCTGACGATGGGAGTCGGCGGCAACAGCGCAACGACGAACGTCGGCTCCACGGGCTCAGGCGGCTGGTTCGCGGCGAGCGGCGAAGGTGGCTCCACGCGCGACTACCGCGGCTACAAGAACGGTGGCGAGCAGTTCGCGGAGAGCGGCCAATTCAACGCCGGGCTGTCGAGCGCCGGCGGCGGCGCGCACAACTCGAGCGACCCCTACTACGCCCAGTTCGGCAGCATCGACGTCGGCGCCCTGCCGCAGGGTGCGCTGTACGTGCAGCAGAGCGGCGTCTCGGGCGCCGGATCCTTCGGTTTCGCCTGGCACGAGGTCGAGATGCGGGTCGTGTCCGACGGCGGCACGGGCGGCGCAACCTCGGTCAGCTGGTCGATCGACGGTCTCCAGATCGCGACGTTGGACGCCGGCATCGGCTCGACGTTCACGACCGACGGCGCCGTGACGATCGGCTACATGGACATCTTCACGTCGCTCTCCAACAACCCGGCGCTGAGCTTCGGCCTCGTCGACAACCTGCGGATCGGCACGCCTGCGGTGGCCACGGCCTTTGGCGCCGGTTGCGCTGGAATCGCCGGGGTGCCGGCGCTGGCAGCTGCCAACACGCCGGAACTCGGCGGGACCCTGCAGCTGGACGCGACCAATCTCGATCCGGCTGTCCCGATCGCGATCATGGTCGCGGGCTCGAGCAACACGACGTCGCCGTTTGGCCCGCTGCCGATCAACCTGCAGCTCGCGGGCTTTGGCGCCGGCTGCGAACTTCTGGTCAGCCTCGACGCGCTGCTCACGTTCAGCACCGCGGCCGGCAGCGGCTCGTTCACCCTCGCCATTCCGCCATCCATCCAGTACCTCGGCTTCGAGATCTTCTTCCAGGTCGGTTCGCTCGACAGCGTGGCCGTCGGCGGCCTCGCGGTCAGCAACGGGATCGCTACCACGGTCGGTCTGTAGGGCCTCATCGAGGCACGGCTGAACGGGTGCGCGTCGCGGTCGACGCTCGACCGCGTGCGCGCTCGATCCCGTCCATCGTCGGGGGCGATGCTGCGGGCGCGCTTCTTCGACACGAAGCACGATCCACGGCCGCCCGGCGTGCCGTGCGGCGGGTTCGTGCCCTGCCGCGTCACGAACGCCCGCGCGCGCCACTTCGGGCAGCCGCCGGCCCCGAGCTCGCGACGTCGGCTCGGTACTCGTCGAGCACCTGCCGGAGGATCGCGACATCGGCCTCGAACGTCTCCGGCAGCAAAGGGCCGAAGGAGAACCGGAAGAACGACTCGTAGGGCGAGCGGTACGCAGGGTCCTTCCGGTGCGGCCGTGCCATGTCGCAGTCGAAGCCCTTCAGGATCGCGGCGCCGTGCCGGAACAGCCGCCGGTTCCACTCGTCGGCGTCGAGCCCCTCGGGCAGCTCGAGCCAGTGGTAGAAACCGCCATCACCGGTGTGCACCGAGAGCCCCATCTCGGCGAACGCCCGCCCGTAGCGCGCGCGCTGCATCCCGTAGTGCCGCTCGACGGCGTCGCGCGCCTGGGCGACGCGCTGCGGCTCGAGCAGCTTCGCCGCGTAGAGCTGCGACGGATGGCTGACCCCGCCCATGCCGAAGCTCGAGAAGTTGGCGAGGGTCGCGATGTTCTTCTTGCTGGCGATGATCCAGCCGATGCGGATGCCCGGGCATTGCAGTCCCTTCGTGCACGCCCCGGCGAGGAAGACGTTGCTGTTGTCGAGGTCCTTGACGTAGCGGATGCCGCTCACGCCCTTGGAGACGTGGAACATCTCGTAGGCCTCGTCGAGCAGGATGCCGTTCTTCGGCTGCTCGGCCATGGCCATCAGCTCCTCGAGTTCGGCCCCCGCGCGGGTGTGGCCGGTCGGGTTGCCCGGGTTGGAGATGACGGGCATCAGGTGCGTCTTGGCGTTGAGGCCCCCGCGGTCGAAGTAGACGGCGTTCGCGGGGTGGAAGCCGTTCTCCTTGGTGAACGGCACGACCCTCCAGCTGGTCTTCGTCTGCGTCAGGATGTCGAGGTAGGCCGGCCACTCGACGTTGCCGATGCGCACCTCGACGTGCTCCTTGAGGAACGCGAGCACCGCGTAGATGCCGGGCCGTCCGCCGGCGAACACCATGACGTTGTCCGGCGTGATGCTCGAACCGTAGAAGCCGTTGTAGTGCTCGACGATCGCCTCGCGCAGCAGCGGGTGCCCCCACGCCTTCGGGTAGAAGCGGTCCTCCCAGCTCACCTCGACGCCGCCCGGCAGCTCCGGCCCGCCCGCCAGTTGTGTCGTCAGCGGGAAGCCCTGTGACCACGGGTGCGTGCCCGGCGCCCCCATGAACTGCCCGAAGCTGTCGCGAAAGGCGTAGAGCGTCTCGTAGATGCCCATCGGCGGGCAGTCGTCGGACAGGAAGGAAGCGCGGTCCATGTCGTTTGCGGTGAGGAGAGCAGCGCGAGCGCCGGGCCCGCCGCATGCCGCGGCGACGATGTCCGCTGCGCGTCCTCAGGTCAATCAGACTCCCTCGAACGGGACACGTCGAGTCTCGCGTGCCGCGTCAGCGAACCGTGAAGTCGATCGAGCCCAGATTCAGCGGGCGAGATCGAGCAGAATCGTCTCGGACCCGAGCGTCACGGGACGTTCGGACAGCACCGAGCCTCGCGAATCGAGAAGACACACGCGGTAGTCACCGGCCGGCAGATCGAGCGACTGCGGTTCCGAGCCGAGCACACCGTCGACGAGTCCCAGCCCGTGCCCGTCCACGACGACGAACCGGGTCCGTTCGGCGCACGTCCCGGTCATGCGGAGCACGAGCTTGGCGGCCGGCAGCAGGCGGATCTCGAGGCCGGTGATCGGGCCCGCGCGCGTGTCGAGGCGCAGGTTGCCGGAGACCCAGGAAGTACCCTTCCAGCCGCCGCGGTCGACGCAGTTGCGGGTCCGGATCACGTACTCTCCGAGACCGAGGCCAAGGATGCAGAATGCACCGACCCCGTTGCTCTGGAAGCCACGGAACCACTGGATCGAGCGGTCTCCCGGATCGACGGCACCCACGGAGAACGACGCGGCCCTCGCATGGCCCTCGTTGTCGGTGACGCGGCCCTGCACCGTCATTTCGCTGGCGAGCCGGATCGTTCCGATGTCTTGCGTCGTTCCCGGACGCGCATCGACGGGCCTTCGGAAGCTCTCGTATCCTCTCGCCCACACCTGCAGGTCGAGCATCCCTGGCTCGCGACGATCGAGCTCCGCGATCCCCATGGCATCCGTCGCCACGCCCGCGTCGCTGTGGGTGCCTCCCCGCAACATCACCCTCGCACCCCGTACGGCCCAACCGGTCGCGTCGTCAACGACATGCACGCGGATCGCGGCGAGGCCTGCAACCAGATCCGCGGGTGCAACGACGAAGGTCACTTCGTCCTGACCAACGTCGAGGCGCTGCGTCTGCAGCACCACGTGATGGTGCAAGAGGCTCACGTGCACGGGCGGGTCGCCATCGAGGTACATGATCCCGATGCAGCCGGAAGGGAGATCCGCCATTCGCTGCTCGCGGCCCTGGAAATGGCCGACCTCGGTTTCGTTGCGCGCGCCGGGCATCGCGACGAACATGCTCCCCGGCGGCTCCAGCGTGGCGACGGCGGCGAGCAGGCGGGCAGCGATCGGCGCCCGTGTCTCCAGCATCACGTCGGACAGGCTCCTTCCTCCCGGTGCCATGACCATGACCCGCAGCGCCACCGACTTCTGCAGCGTGAAGTCGATGCGCAACCGGGGTCGATCGGGGCGCAGGTCGACCGTTGCCTCCAAGGGGCGGTAGCCCGTGGCGGACGCGGTCACCCAGTAGGTGCCGAAGCCGAGCCCGCGCAGCGCGTAGGCGCCTTCGTTCCTGGCATCGGCCTCGCGCCACGTGCCGGTCCGGTCGACGAAACGGACGCCAGCCGACAGGGTGTCCTCGATGCAGGCTCCGGACGAGTCGACGAACGAGCCTTGAACCAGAGTGTCGGCGCCGGACTGGCGACCCACGGCAACCTCCGACGGATCCTGGTTTCGAACGCATGCGACCGGCGTGCGGATCCCCACGCGGGCGATCGCCTCGGGCGGTGGTTCTTCGCGCCACGCAGGCGGTGGGACCGACGCCGCCAAGGCCCGCGCGGGCCGTTCGCTTGGCCCATCGCAGG
>DASUFY010000012.1:0-17707 GCA_036274315.1 Planctomycetota bacterium
GCGAGCCGCGAGCCGCGCCGGGCGACGGTGCTCACGTTCGTGATCTCGCAGGCGTGCATCGTGCTCGGCGATCTGAACGCGATTGCGCCGATCATCACGATGTTCTTCATGATCACCTATGGCCTCTTGAACCTGGCGACGTTCTACGAGGCCGCGACGAAGAACCCGAGCTATCGACCGACGTTCAAGTACTGCCACTGGTCGCTGTCGCTCACGGGGGCCACGGGCTGCTTCGCGGTCATGTTCCTGATGAACTGGGTCTGGGCGACCGTCGCGATCGTCGTGATCGCGTCGTTGACGTGGTACATCCGCTTCCGTGAGATCGAGTCGCGGTGGGGGGACCTGCAGAGCGGCGTCGCGTTCGAGAAGGCGCGCCGCAGCCTGCTGCGACTCGAGGAGCAGGCGTACCACCCGAAGAACTGGCGCCCGGTCATCCTCGCGCTGAGCGGAACGGCTTGGAACCGGCCGCATCTGCCCATCTACGGCCACTGGCTGACGGCCGGCAACGGCATCCTGTCGCTCGCGCACATCGTCACGGGGAACATCGACGAGTACGCGGCCCGCCGCGACAAGTTCGAGTCGACGATGCGCGCGTTCATCGCCCGGCAGGAGCTGCTGGCGTTCCCCTCGGTCGTGATCTCGCGCGACGTGACCGCTGGCATCGAGGCGCTCGTGCAGTGCCACGGCATCGGCGGCTTGCGCCCCAACACCGTGCTGCTCGGTTGGCCCAACGGCCTCGAGCGCGCGCCGGGCTTCGGCGCCAACCTGCGGCTCATCGCGCGCATGGGCCGCAGCATCATCGCGGTGCGCTTCCTCGACTACCGCGACGAAGAACCCGCAGCGGGCGGCGAGCTGAAGGCCTGGGACGTGCCCGAGGGCACGATCGACGTCTGGTGGCGCGGCATGCAGAACGGCGGCCTGATGCTGTTGCTCGCGCACCTGCTGCACCAGAACCCCGAGTGGCGACGCAATCGGATCCGCGTGCTGCGCGTGCTGCCGAGCGCCGAGGCCGTGCAGGAGGCGACGCGCCACATCGAGGGCATCTGCAACTCGGCGCGCATCGCGGCCGAGGCCAAGGTGATCATCGCCGCGAACGCCGCGGCGGCGATCCAGCTGACCTCTGCCCTGGCCGCGATCGTCATCCTCGGCTTCGAGCCGCCCGAGGAGGGCGCCGATCGGCAGTTCTTCGAGCGCATGGAGACGTTCGCCGGCGCGCTGCCGCGTGTGCTGCTGGTCGACAGCGCCGGCGGCATGGAGTTGGATTCGTGAGCCGGGGGGCCGTTGCGTTCGCGTCGTGCCCTGCTCGACTGTAGGCCTCTGCCATGAGCGAACTCGCGCCCGAACCAGCGGTCAGCTACGTGCAGGTGGCGATGAACCTGCCGCTGCGCCGTGAGTTCACCTACGCGCTCGCGCCCGGCATGGTCGCAGCACCCGGCACCCGCGTGCGCGTCAACTTCCACGGCCGCAAGCTGGCCGGCATCGTCACGGCACTCGCCTCGACGACCGATCTGCCCAAGGCGAAGGTGAAACCCATCGAGGCCGTGCTCGACAGCGAGCTGCTGCTGCCGCCCTCGCTGCTCGAGCTGTCGCGCCGCATGGCCGCGACCTACGGCTGTTCGCTCGGCGAGGCGCTCGACGCGACGTTGCCCTCGGTCGCCAAGCGCCGCGGCCAGCGCCGGCTTCCGCATCTCGAGTTGCTGGCGCCGCACGATCTGGCCCAGCAGGCGATGCTCGAGCTCGAGGACAAGCACCAGGCGCAGTCCCGCGTGCTGCGGGCCGTGCTCGAGTTCGGCGGCCCCATGTCCGTGCTCGACGTGCGCCGCCGCACCGGCACCAGCGACAGCCCCTGGAAGACGCTCGTCAAGCACGGCCTGTTGAAGCGCGTCATGATCGCCGAGGAACTCGAGGAGCTGGTGCCCGACGTCGGCGAACGCGCGGTGCGCCACGAGCTCAACGAACCCCAGCGCGCCGCGGTCGCGAAGGTCGCCGAGTCGATCGCCGCGGGCGTGCACCGCACGTTCCTGCTGCACGGCGTCACCGGCAGCGGCAAGACCGAGGTCTACCTGCGCATCCTCGAGCAGGTGCGCTGGCACGGCCGCAGCGGCATCGTGCTCGTGCCCGAGATCTCGTTGACGCCGCAGACCGTCGGCCGCTTCGCGTCGCGCTTTCCCGACGTCGCCGTGCTGCACAGCGGCCTGACCGGGGCGCAGCGCGGCCGGCAGTGGCAGCGCCTGCTGCAGGGCACGGCCACCGTGGCGGTCGGCGCCCGCTCGGCGCTGTTCGCGCCCGTGCAGAACCTCGGTCTCATCGTCGTCGACGAGGAGCACGAGACGTCGTTCAAGCAGGACAGCACGCCGCGCTACCACGCGCGCGAGATGGCGATCGTGCGCGGCGAGATCGAGCGGGCCGTCGTCGTGCTCGGCTCGGCGACACCCACGCTCGAGTCGATCGGCAAGGCGCGCCGCGGCATCTACGAACTGCTGACTCTGCCGCAGCGCGCGGGCGCGGGCCGCCAGCCGAAGATCATCGTGCAGGACCTGCGCGCCGAGCCGAAGGAGACGCGCCGGGCGGGCGTCGTGTTGTCGCGAACGCTGCTCGTGATGATGAAGGAGCGGCTCGATGCACGCGACCAGGTGCTGCTGTTCCTGAACCGGCGCGGCTACTCGCCCGTGCTGTTGTGCCCGGGCTGCGGCGAGGCGATCAAGTGCGAATCGTGTTCGGTGTCGATGACGTGGCACGTGCGACGCGGTCGCCTCGTCTGCCACTGGTGTTGTCGCGAGAAGCGCCGCCCCGAGACCTGCCCGACCTGTCAGCACGCTGGCATGCACGAACTGGGCGTCGGCACCGAGCGGCTCGAGCACGCGGTGCGCGAGCGCTTCCCCGAGGCGATCGTCGCCCGCATGGACGCCGACACGATGGCCGAACGCGGGGCGCACGAACGAGTGCTCGGCGCCTTCCGCAAGAAGCACATCGACGTGCTGATCGGCACGCAGATGATCGCCAAGGGGCTCGACTTCCCCGACGTGACGCTCGTCGGCGTCGTCTCGGCCGACACGGGGCTGTTCGTGCCCGACTACCGCGCTGCCGAACGCACGTTCCAGCTGCTGCACCAGGTCGCGGGTCGCGCGGGCCGCGGCGAGAAGGCCGGCACCGTCGTCATCCAGACGTACTGCCCCGACAACTACGCGGTCGAGGCGGCGGCAAGGAACGACTACGACTCGTTCGTGCAGCAGGAGCTCGTGTTCCGCAAGCTGACGGGCTACCCGCCGTTCTCGCGCCTGCTGCGCGTGCTGGCCGAGGCGCGGTCCGAGCCCGAGGCGCAGCGGCTGCTGCAGTCGGCCGTCGTGCCGCTGCGCGGCCTCGCCGAAGTCGAGGTGCTCGGGCCGGCTCCGGCCGTCATCGCCAGGGTCAAGGACCACTGGCGCTGGCACATGCTGGTCAAGTGCTTCCAGCCGGCCGCGTTCGAGGCGGCGATGGCGCGCATCGGCACCGTCGAGGACCTCGCGACGCGCACGTGCCGCATCACGCTCGACGTCGACCCGAGCAGCCTGATGTGAGCCACCCCGCCCTGCGGGCGGCGTGGCTCAGGTCTCATGGGATCCGTCGCAACGCGGGCAACCGCCATCGAAGAGACGATGCATCCAGCCCGCTGCGACGTCTCCTTGGCGGCCACCCCGCCCTGCGGGCGGCGTGGCTCAGGCGCGCGGCGCCGCGCGATCGCCGACGAGCCGGCCGATCGTCTCGAAGAGCCGGCGGCGATCGATGGGCTTGGTCAGGAACCCGTCGCAGCCGGCGTCGGCGCAGACCTCCTGGTTCTGCGGCAGCGCGTTGGCCGTCAGCGCCACGATCGGCACCCTGTGGCCGCGCTCGCGCAGCTGCCTCGTCGCGGCGATGCCGTCCAGGACCGGCATCTGGATGTCCATGAGCACCAGGTCGAAGGCCGCGGGAGCCTGCTGCATGCGCTGCACGCACGCGGCGCCGTCGGCGACCAGTTCGACCTCGCAGCCGACGCGCCGCAGCATGTGCAACAAGAGCAGCTGGTTGTCCCGGCCGTCCTCCGCGACGAGGATGCGGGCACCGGCCACGCCGGGCACGGGGTCGGGACGCGCACTCGCTGCACCGGCCGGAGGCAGGTCCGACGGCGAACCCAGCATCGGCACGCCGTCGAGATCGCCGGTCGGCAGGCTCAGAGTGAACGTGCTGCCGACGTCCGGCTCGCTGTGCACGTCGATGGCACCGCCGAGCAGGTGCGCCAGCTGACGCGATATGGCCAACCCGAGGCCCGTGCCGCCGAAGCGGCGGCTCGTCGACGAATCGGCCTGCGCGAACGGTTGGAAGAGCCGCTCGATCGTCTCGTCCGAGATGCCGACTCCCGAATCGCGGACCGCGATGACGAGTCGCGGTTCGTCCGCCGCCTGCAACCGCACGCCGACGTGCACCTCGCCGCGCTGCGTGAACTTGATCGCGTTGTCGAGCAGGTTCAGCAGGATCTGACGCAGGCGCAGCGGGTCGGTGACGATGCGCCCGGGCACCGCCGACGCGTACTCACAGGCCAGCGTCACCTGCTTCGCCGCCGCCTTCGGCTGCAGCAGCAGGATCACCTCGTTCAGGATCGAGAGTGCATCGCAGGGGCCGCGTTCCACGACCAGCTTGCCGGTGTCCATCTTCGAGATCTCGAGCAGATCGTTGATGATCGCCACGAGATGGTTCGCGTTGCGCCGGATGGTCTCCAGCGCCTCGCGTTCGGGCAGCGCCGCGCCGCGCGCGGACATGTGCTCCTGCAGCTCGTCGGCGTAGCCGATGATGGCTGTCATCGGCGTGCGCAGTTCGTGGCTGATGTTCGCCAGGAACATGGTCTTGGAGCGATTGGCGGCCTCGGCTGCGTCGCGCGCGGCGACGAGGTCGTGGTTCATGGCCAGCAGGCTGTCGCGCGCGAGTTCGAGGTCGTGCGTGCGCTCGGAGACGAGGCTGCTGAGGTCGCTCAGCGTGCGTCTCGCCTGCTGTTCGAGGTTCCATTTGTGCGTGAGCGCGCTCGCGATCTGCAGCACCTCGACCTGGTCGAACGGCTTCTTGACGATGAGCAGGCGGTCGGTGCGCCCGAGCCGCCGCAGCGTCTCCTCCCACGAGAAGTCGCTGAAGGCCGTGCAGATGACCATCTCCACGTCCGGCAGTTCGGCCCAGATGCGTTCGATCGTCTCGAGCCCGTTCCACCCCGGCGGCATGCGCACGTCGACGAACGCCATCGCGAACGGCCGGCCGGCCGCGGCCGCCTGCTTCGCGAGCTCGTAGCCCGCTTCGCCCTGGCTCGCGGTGACGAGTTCGAACTGCACGCGTTCGCCGCCGCTCGTGGGGGCACCGAACAGCGCGGCCTCGGCCGCGAGCAGGTCGGCCGAGGCCATCGCAGGCGGCGTCAGGATCTTGCGGAAGTCGCGGTGGATCGCCTCGTTGTCGTCGATGAGCAGCACGCGGCGGTTCATCGCGGTGGTCGTCTCCGGCAACGGGCTCATGCGCTGGTCCCCGCGGTCGCGCGCTCGGGCAGTTCGAGCACGAACGTGGCGCCGCGATCCGGCCCGTCGCTCTCTGCCCACAGCCGACCGCCCATCTCGCTCGCGGCGTTGGCGCTGTGGTGCAGCCCATAGCCGTGACCGTCGGCCTTGGTCGTGAAGCCGTGCGCGAAGATGCGCGTGAGGTTCTCGGCCGCGATGCCGATGCCGTTGTCGGTGACCGTCAGTCGCACCGTGCCGGGTGCGGTGCCGGCGACCCGGATCCCGATGGTGGCCGGCTCGGTGAAGCGCGCGCGCAGCGCCTGTTGGGCGTTGCTGAGCAGGTTGACGAGGATCTGCAGGACCTTCGATCGATCGACCTCGCACTCGACCTCGTGTTCGACGTGGCGCACGACGTGGATGCCATGCCGCCGCAGGCTGTCCTCGTGCATGCGCAGCGCGTCGTCGACGATCTGGCCGAGCCGGACGCGCGACGTCACGGCCGACACGCGTCCATAGGCCTGCTGCCGACTCACGATGTCCTTCATGTGGTCGATCTGGCTCGAGAGGCCGCGGGTCTCCTCGACGAACCGGTCTCGTTCCTGCACGAGGTGCGTGGCGAGATGCGTGAGGTAGGTCGGGAGGTGCTTGCCCTGGGCCGATTCCGTCAGGAACGAGCCCAGGTCCTGTTCGTGCTCGCGCATGAGCGACACCGCGCGCTGCAGGCCGTCGACCTTGGACCGTTCGAGCTGCTCGAGCAGGATGTTGGCGGCGACGTTCACGCTGTTGAGCACGTTGCCGACGTTGTGCAAGACGCCGTTGGCGATCTCGGCCTTGCCGGCGCGCCGTGACGTGTCGATGAGCCGCTCGTTGAGCTCGCGTGTCTGCGCCTCGGCGCGCTCGCGCTCGGTGATCTGGCTCTGCAGTTCGCGCACCGTCGTCGCGAGCTCGGCGGTCCGTTCGCTGACGCGCTGTTCGAGCTCGGCGTGCGCGCGTTCGATCGGCAGCACGAGCTGCCGCGAGAACCACGCCACGAACACGGCCATGAGCACGACGCCTGCCAGAGTGATGGTCAAGCTGGCGCGCATCGGCAGGTCGTGCACTGCGCGCGCCTGCTGCACCCCCTCGGTCGCGAGGCTGCGAACGAGCAGCTGGGACTGCATGAGGGCCTGCTCCACGTCCCGCACGGCGTCGTCGAGGAACTCGACCGCCTCGAAGCGGCGGTCGCGGTCGCCGCTGCTCGCTGCGGTCTCGAGGTCGCGCAGCAGGGGCGCCAGCGCGTCGATCTTCTGTCGCGGCAGGTCGAACGACAGGTGCGCCGTCGCGTCGAAGGACTGCGTCAGGTTCTCCTGTTGGGCGAGCAGCTCCTCGTAGTAGACGCGGTAGACCGCCGGTCGCATGCCCTCGGGACTGTGCGCGTCGGTGCGGGCGCGCGCCTCGATCGCCTTCACCGCGTCGAGACCGGCCTGCACGGCCATGCTCGCGGAGAGCGCGTTCGCGACCTGCACGGACGCCCGCTGCATCTTCGCCGTGAAGTAGCTGCTGACCAGCATCTGCGCGACCTGCAGGACCAGGGCGAACAGGAAGCCGAGCACGAGCTTCGCGGTCAGGGGCATGGCGACAGGTGGTCATCGACGTTGCCCGGGCAGCACTTGATGCGGGAGGACCCTCGGTCGGCCTCGTTCGGGGGCGGCATCGCGTCGCCGCGCCGCGCGCATGTTCCGCTCAAGCCGCAGCGTCGCCCCGACCGAAGCGATGGTCTGCCGAAGCGAGGCAGGACCCGCCCATGCAAGGGGCGCTTCGTGCCAGGCAAGTGGGGAACCCAAGCAATGCACACATCGCTCGTGCTCTCGGTGGCCACGTCGCTCGTCACGGCGGCGGCGATGGCCCAGACCCCCGCACCCGCGCGCCAGGACCCGGCGACCCAGGACCCCGCAACCCAGGACCCCGCAACCCTGCGCCAGGAGCTGCGCGCGCTGACCGAACGCGTCGAGGAACTCGAAGAGCAGGCCGTCAAGACCTCGGATCAGGTCGGCGGGCGATCGCTGCTGCAGGCGTACACGGCCAAGAGCGTCGACGTCGGCGGCCACGTGTCGTCGCTGTTCACCTACATGAAGGGCGAGGACAAGAACGAGGCCGGCCACGTCGTGACGCTGGTCGAGCTGTACCTGCGGGCTCGCGTCGACGAGTCGTGGTCGTTGTTCGCGACGCCCGGCTTCTACGTGTTCAACGGCGGGCTGCTCGACGACCCGGCGACGCCAGCGTCCGGCGATCCCGCCTTCGTGCCCGACAATGCGACCGAGGCCGGGTTGTTCCTCTCGCGCGCCTACGCCGAGTACTCGACGAGCGACCTGCTGCGCCTGCGTGGTGGTGTGGTCGGCACGCCGCACGGGCCCGCCAACCGCGAGTACTTCATTCCGGCGCGCATGATCGCGCAGCCCAATCTGCACACGCGCGTGTTCCTGGCCAACCAGCTCTATCCGACGATGGTGCGCGGCGTGACGGCGGCGGGCAAGGTCGTGCTCGCCGGCGGCAAGGACCGCGTCGAGTACGACGCCTACTACGGCGTGCAGGACGTCAGCCCGAGCGACGGGCTCGGCGGCGCCCGCCTCGCCTACGTCTTCGACGACTGGGGGCTGTCGATCGCGGCCAACTACGGCCGCGGCACGCGGCAGGGCTTCCCGCCCGAGCCGGCCAGTTCGCCGACGCCGGCATACACGGGCAACGTCGCGGTGCTGCAGTCGCCGTTCCCGAGCCGCGTCAACCTGACGCGCGACTACGAGTTCAGCGGCATCGACATCGACTGGCGGCACGGCGACTTCATGAACAAGACGGAGCTGTACTACAGCGCCGAGGCCGACGTCGCGGACAAGCGCGCCGTCACGACCGAGTGGAACTGGTTCTTCCAACCGGCGTGGGTCGTCTCGTATCGCTTCGACTACTTCGACGCGGGCGCCGACCTCGACCCGCTCGGTACGGCGGTGGTCCTGCAGGGGCACGCCACCGAACACGTGCTCGGGCTGTGCTACACGCCGAGCGAGTCGGTGCGCCTGCGCCTGGACCTGCACCACCTGCTGCTGCCCAACACCGACGACACCGTCGACTTCGTCAACCTGAGCTGGTCGGTGAGCTTCTGATCGGGGGGCATGTGAACCACCTGTCGACGTTCGTGTTGCTGGCGGTCGGCGCGTTCGCCGCGCAGGATCCGGCCGTGCCCGAGCCGAAGCAGGTGACCTACGCCGTCATCGTCAACGACAACAACAGCACGAAGGAGGAAGGCGACGCGGCGAAGAAGCTCGTCAAGTCGCTGTTCCTCAAGGACCTCACGCGTTGGCCCGACGGCTCGCTGGCGAAGCCGTACGATCGCGAGCCCAACAGCCCCGAACACGTCGCGTTCCTGCGCGAGGTGCTCGCCATGAGCGAGGCCGAAGTGGCCCGCCACTGGCTGCGCGCCAAGAACATGAATGGCACGACGCCGCCCCGCGAAGTCGACACCGACAGCATGCTGCAGAAGCACATCGCGCGGCACGACGGCGCGTTCGGCATCGTCAAGCTCGACGCTGCGAAGGCTCCCGGCGTGCGGATCCTGTTCGAGTTCCGCGCCCCGCAGTGAGCCGCGCGCGGTCCGGCCGCGCCGCGCGGCTCGCTACCACACCGGCGTGGGGTTGTCGACCGCGGTGACCCGCGCCGGCGCCGAATGGCAACTCCGCGACCCCGGCTGAGCCCGGGCGGCGGGCCGCCGGCGCGACGCCGTGCTCCAGGAAAGGGTGCCGCAGTTGCGGCACCGCGTGGTCGTCCACTACAAGCAGGCTTGCAATTGCCGCGGTCCGGCCAACCAATGACAACCCACGATCCCGACGAAGACCCGACTCGCATCGGCAGCAGCGATGGCCGCCGCGGTGGTGCCGGCGCCGGCAGCGACGCCGACGCGACCGTGCCGTCGCTGCCGGCCGAAGAACGCACCGTGCCGTCGAAGCGGCCCGACGATCCGACGGTGCCATCGATGCGCGACGAGGAACGCACCGCGCCGTCGAAGCGGGCCGAGGAGCGCACCGTGCCCGCGAAGCGCAACGCCGCCGCGCCGAAGTCGGAGGCGGGCAAGGCGCCGAAGCCGGGTGCTGCGCCCGCCGCGAAGGGCGCGCGGGACTCGATGATCGGCAAGGAGCTCGGCGGTTGCCGCATCGACAGCCTGCTCGGGCGCGGCGCGATGGGCGCCGTCTACAAGGCGCGGCAGCTGCGCCTGGACCGCGACGTGGCGATCAAGATCATCCGGCCCGAGATGATGACCGACCAGCGCATGCTCAAGCGCTTCCAGGTCGAGGCGCGCATCGTCGGCCAGTTCAACAGCCAGCATGTCGTCATGGTGCACGACGTCGGCTTCGAACTCGGCGTGCACTACCTCGTCATGGAGTTCGTGCAGGGCAAGAACCTGCGCGACCACGTCAAGCTGCTGGCGGGCGGTCGGCTGCCGGCCGGCGAGGCCATCCCGCTGCTGCGACAGGCCTGCAAGGGTCTCGAAGAGGCGCAGCGGCTCGCGGTCATCCACCGCGACATCAAGCCCGACAACCTCATGTTGACCGACCGCGGCGTGCTCAAGATCGCCGACTTCGGCATCGCCAAGCCCGTGCAGGCCGATTTCAACATGACGATGACGTCGGAGCTCATCGGCACGCCGCTGTACATGAGCCCCGAACAATGCCGCGGCGGCGAGGACCTCGACTTCCGCAGCGACATGTACTCGCTCGGCGCGACGTTCTACTACCTGCTGACAGGCGAGCCGCCGATCCGGGCCAGCTCGGTCTACGAGCTGATCCAGACCAAGACCAAGCTCGAGAACCTGTGCCTCTGGAAGGCGCTGCCCGAACTCGACGAGAACCACCCGCTCTCGCGCGTCATCGAGCGCATGACCGCGCTCGACCGCGAGGACCGCTACGACAGCTACGAGGGCCTGCTCAACGACATCGTGCTCGTCGAACAGGGCAGCACGATCGAGCGGCTCATGAAGAAGCCGAAGGCCGAGCAGCCGAAGCGGCTGGCGCCGCCGAAGAAGAAGTCGCGCGCGCCGGCGGTGCTCGCGGCGCTCGTGCTCGTGGCCGCGGCGGGCGGCGGCTACTGGTGGGCGACGCGCGACGACGGCGGCGGGAGCGGCGGGCCCGACGCGAACAGGGTCGCCGCACAGCTCGTGCAGCTGCGCAGCGACCTGGCCCAGTACGGTCCGAGCAGCAAGCTGCGCGGCGAGGTGGCCAGGGTCGTGCCCGACGAGAGCCACCGCACGGACACGTCGAACCTGCTCGACGACGTCGATCGCGGCTTGCCGGTCCTGGCGGCGCTGGCCGCGCTCGTGAAGCCGGCGGAGCTCGTTTCGCCGTTCGACGATCTGCGCGGGTACTTCCGCGCCGTCGACGAGGCGATCAAGGTCCGGGGCACGCCGGGCAAGGAGCTGCAGCAGTGGCTCGACAAGGCGAAGAGGGACCAGCGCGCCGAGGCGGAACTCGGCCCCAAGGCGCAGAGCAAGCTGCAGGCGACGTTCCAGGAGTGGCTCGACGATCGCGCCAAGGTCGAGACCGACAAGGAGGAGCTGCGCAAGCTGGGCGATCGGTTGGCCGACATCCGCAAGGGCCGCCAGACCCTGTGGGACGAGCTGCCCGACCAGCGCGCCGCGCTGGACCGCGTGCTGAGCACGGACCGCCTCGACAAGGAGCGACTCGCGCTCACGAACCCGACGCCCCGCCGCCCGGTGGTCGACGAGAAGCTCATCGCCGGCATCCGGCAACAGCTCGCCGAGCAGGGCTGGGACAAGGCGCTCGACGAGAAGGCGTCGCAGCTCGATCCCACCGTGCCCGAACAGAACCAGCTGCTCAAGGACATCGGCAACGCCAAGCTCGCCGCCGACGAGGCCCAGAGCGTCTACACCAACCGCCGGCCGCCGGAGCTGCCGTTCGACAACGTCGACGGCTACCTGCGGACCCTGCGCCAGGCGCTCGATCCGCTCGGCGAGACGTTGCCACCGTGGGCCGAGAACCTGCTCGCGCGGCGCAAGGCCGAACTGTGGCCCGCGGTGCTCGAGGCGTGCCAGGACGAGTTCACCGCGCTGAAGACCGCGCGCACCGCGGCCGGCGGCGATCCGAAGGCGCTCGCCGCGCGCGTCGGCACGCTGCGCCGCGGCATCACCAGGGCCGGCGAGCTGTTTCCCGACGAGGACAAGAGGGCCGAGCTGGCCCGGCTCGTGCCCGCCGAAGAGGTCGCCGCGATCGGCGACGCCGCGGCCGAGAGGGCGAAGAGCGACGAACTGCTCGCGGCCGTCCAGGAGACGCGGCGCATGTTAGGCGGTGTGCGCAGCCTCGGCGACTGGACGGCGAAGAGCAAGGCGATCGTCGGGCGGCTCGACGAACAACGCAAGCTGGCGCAGGCGCTCGGCAACGACGCGGAGATCGAACGCGAACTGAAGGAATGCGAAGCGCTTCGCGACGGCTGGAAGGGTGCTGCCGACAAGGTCGCCGACTGTGTCGCCAAGATCGCGGCCGGCAACCTGTCGGGTGCGATCCGCGTCAGCGCCGACGGCGAGAAGGGTGGCGACGAGATCGCGCTGCTGCGCGCCGTGGCCAGGAAGTGCGAGGACGCCTTCCGTCTGCTCGATGGCGAGCTCGAGGTCGAACAGGCCCACGACGCACTCGAAGCGGCGCGGCGGGACCTTCGACCCCGGGTCGACCTCGCCGCCGCGGCCGACGATCGCATCAAGCAGTGGAGCGACGCGCTGGCGGCGCTCGCGAGCGAGAAGGGCGACATGGTCCGCATCGCCGGTGGCACCGACCGGTTGACGTCCCGCACCGTGCCCTCGTTCTTCCTGTCGCGCTACGAGGAACGGCAATCGGATTACAAGGCCTTCCTCGACGCGGTGGCGCAGTACGTCGCCAGCGCGGGTTCGCCGGCTGCCGAACTCGACGTGCTCAAGGGGAAGATCGGCGCCGTCATCCCGACGCCGGACCTGCTCGCGAGCATGCTCAAGAAGCGCGACCGGCTGACCTCACCCGACCTGCCCGTCGACGAGGTCTGCTACCACGAAGCGGCGGCGTGTGCGGCGTGGTACCACAAGGCGCTGCCGACCAAGGCCGAGTGGGCGCTGGCCGCGTTCGGCCCGGCCCCGGGTCGCACCTACCCGTGGGGCGACGAGTTCAAGGTCATTGCGGACTACTTCAACGTGCGCGCCGACCGGCTCGTCGACGCCAACCAGGGCGGCAAGTCATGGCGCAGCGGCGAGTCCATCCACCACCTCGCGGGCAACGTGTCGGAGTGGTTGCAGGCGGCGGCCGGCGAGCGCGAGGCCGACCTCGCGGGCGGCTGCTTCCGCGACAGCGTGGCGCTGATGCGGAGCCTCGCCCAGGGCAAGGACTGGCCGCACAAGGTCCTGAGCCGCAACGACCAGGGCTTCGGCTTCCGCCTGGTCCTGCGCCCGCGCGAGTACCTCATGAGCAGGTTCCCCAGCGGCAGGTTCCCACCGGCGAACTGAGCCTGCGCCGGCGTCGCGGCCGTCCCGCTACTTCTTGCGCAGCACGAACAGCACGACGTCGGGGTCGGTGGCGCGCACGTCTTCGCGGACCTCGGTGAGGTAGTCCGAGAAGTCGATCGCCTGGCTGCGCGAGGACGGCACGTTGAGCGGCTTGCCGTCGGCGTCGAACTGCAGCGCGGCGGCCGTGAGCGTCACCGCGGGCACCTGGAACTGCACGGGCAGCTTCAGCGTGGGGGAGCTCGGCGTCAGGAACTGGTTCCGCTCGGCGGCCCCGGTCCAGTCGTCGTTGATCACCACGACACAGGGCACCGGCTCCTGGTTGACGTTGATCGCCCGGATCTGGAAGGTCCGCGTCGGGACGCTGCCGCAGGACGCCAGCATTGCGCCGGCAGCGAGCAGGAGGATGCGGTTCGTACGGTTCGGCATGGGGGTCACCGGTCTTGGTCCAGGTGCCAATCGAATTCCCTGAAGGTCGACAGCTGCCGGTCGATGTCCTCCACGGTCAGCATCTTGCAGAGCGGCTTGAAGCCGGGCGCGATCGCCTGCACGCAGACGCGCTCGTTCTGACCGAACTCGATCTTGAGGTTCGTCTTGTTGGCCAGACCGACCTTTTCGCCGTTGACGTAGACCATGGCGTTCGGCGGGTCGACCTTGATCGGCACATAGAGCGCGCTGGAGCAGCCCATCAGGGTCAGGGTCGACACCGCGGCTGAGCAGCGAAGGGCGTGGCGTAGCATGGGACGGTTCTCGTGGACGGAGTGCGGCCGCGATGCCGCACGCAAGGGCCGGCAGGATAGTGGCTCGCTCGCGAGAATCCAGGTCCGGGCACCGGCCCCGGTCCGGTCGTATGCTGGCCGCACCGTGGCGAGGCCCTGCGCATGAAGTTCTTCGAGCCCTCGCTGTCGCCGGCCGAGGGGCTGGGCGTGCTGCTGCTGTTCCAGCTCATCGAAGAGGCCGTGCCCGCGTTCTTCCGGCCCGATCGCACGATCCACATCGCGCGCGCGCCGGGGCAGCTCGACGTCATGGGCGGCTTCGCGGACTACTCGGGTTCACTCGTGCTGCAGATGCCGCTCGCCGAGGCCGCCTGCGCGGCCGTGCAGCTGCGCGACGACGACCTGCTGCGGCTCTGGTCGCCGTGTCGCGATGGCTCGCGCACGCAGGTGCTGTCGATGTCGCTCGCGGACCTCGGCCTGCCCGATGCGGCGATCGAGCACGCCGAGGCGCGGGCCTTGTTCGGTGCCGATGCGCGCGACCGCTGGGCCGGCTACCTGCTCGGTTGCCTGCTCGTGCTCGCGCGCGAACGCGGCCTGTCGCCGCGGTGCGGTTTCGACCTGCTGCTGCACAGCGACGTGCCCGAGGGGCGAGGCGTCGGTTCGTCGGCCGCGATCGAGGTCGCGGCGATGCGCGCGCTGGCCGAGGTCTACGAGGTGGCGCTGACGGGCCGCGAGCTGGCGCTGCTGTGCCAGGTCGTCGAGAACGAGATCGCGGGTGCGCCGGGCAGCGCCGCCGGCCAGGCGACGGCGGCCTCGGCCGAGGCCGAAGAGCTGCTCGCGCTGCGCTGCCAGCCCTGCGAGATCGAAGGCAGCATCATCGTGCCGCACGAGCTGGAGTTCGTCGCCATCGACAGCGTCGTGCGGCCCGTGGCCGCCGACCCTCGCTCCGTGCGCACGGGAACGTTCCTCGGCCAGCGCATCCTGGCCGATCGACGCGGCCTGCCGGCGCGGCGCGAGGGCGAGCTCGTGCTCTGCGAAGACCCCGAGTGGCACGGCTACCTCGCCAATTGTCGCGTCGACGAGTTCCGCAGCCGGTGGCGCGGTGCGCTGCCCGAGACCATCGACGGCGCCGAGTTCCTGCAGCGCTACGGCGGTCAGGCCGACCCGCACAGTCACGTCGAACCGGCCCGCACGTACGCGGTGCGGGAGCCGACGCAGCACCCGGTCGAGCAGAACGCGCGCACCGAGCGCTTCCGCGACCTGCTGTCGCAGGCACCGCTGCGACACCGCGAGCTCGGCGAACTCATGTTCGAGTCGCACGCGGCCTACGCGACGTGCGGCCTCGGCAACACGATGGCGGACTTCGTCGTCGAGCGCGCGCGACGGCGCATGACGCAGGGTGGGCAGGTGTTCGGCGCCAAGCTGACCGGCCGCGGCGGCGGCAGCACGGTCGTGCTGCTCGGCGAACGCGGCAAGGTCTGGTACGAGGCGCTGCGCATCAAGAAGGCGCTGCTGCAGGAGACCGGGGATTCGGCGCACATCTTCCGTTGGTCGTCGCCGGGCGCCATGTCGTTCGGCAGCATCGAGCTGAGGCCGCTGCATGCCTGAGCGGCGGCGCGTCGCCCCGCCCCGCCGTGGCCCCGCGGTCCTGGCCGCGGCGGCGCTCGCGATCGGCGCGGCCGCGTGGTGGCTGTGGCTCTCGTCCGGCGCACCGATCGCGCCGCCTGCGCCGCAGGACGCGGCGCTGGCCGCCGACGTGTCGTTGTCGCCCGCGCCGGCCGGCGGCGAGCAGGCGGCGCCAGCGAGCGTCAGGGTCGAACGTCCGGCACCGGGCATCACCGGCACTGCCGCCGACGCGGTTGGTGCGGCGCTGTCGGGTTGGACCGTCGAGCTGTTCGCGGCGGCCTCTGCCGAGCCCCGCGACGAAGGCGCCGAGCCGCGCGAGCTGCGCGGTTTGGGCAAACGAACGCCCACCGACGGCCGCGGCGTGTTCGCCTTCGAGGGGTTCGCTCCGGGCACCTACTGGGTCGCGCTCACGCACGAACGCAGCTGCCGTCAACGGGTCGTGCTCGCGCCCGGGGAACGCCGCGAGGTGTCGCTGCGGCTCCGCGCCGACCGCGTCGCGGTGTCGGGCACCCTGACGCACGGCGGCGAGGTCGACAAGGATCGCTGGGTCGCCATCGTATGCGCCGACGGAAGAGAACTGAGCGCCGGGCCGGACGCCAACGGCCACATACGTTGCGTGCTGCCGCCGGGCCTGCACCGCCTGCGCGTGATCGGCACGCTGCGCGCCAAGGGCGGCGGCCCGACGTTCCTGCGCGAATACCCGCTCGCCGTTCCAGCCGGCGTCGCGACGTCGCGATGGCAGTTCGAAGTCGGCGGCACCGGCCTCGTGCTCTCGGTCGACACCGGCGCGCCGGATCCCATCGAGGGATTGGCGTTCGCGGTCGAGGGTCGCACCGCGCTCGGCGACACGGAGGCGAGCTTCCCCGTCGCCGTGCACGACGGCCGCGGCGCGCTGCGCGAACTGCCGCCCGGATCGTGGACCGTGCGCGCGACGTCGCCGTGGCTGTTGCCCGTGCCGCCCCAGGAACTGCTCGTCGGGCCCGGCGACGCGCGGCTCCGGCTCGTGCTGCCGGCGCGCCGCGCCGCGGTCGTGCGGCTCGAAATCGCGGGTCCCGATGGCAGGCAACTGGCGCTGCCGCTCGCCAGCCTGCCGCCGTTGCTCGTCGCCGGCGAGCAGCGACCGTGCGTCGACGTGCTGCGTTGTGCGCCGGACCCGCCGCCGCGCGGCTGGCGCCCGGACCTCGCGCGGCCCGCCGTGCCCGGCTACGTGAGCGTGCCGCCCGAACGCGCCGAGCTGCTGCTCAGCGACCGCGAGCTCGATGGCGCGACGCTGTTCCTGCCGTTCGAGCCGGTCGCCGGCACCTGCATCGACGTCGTCGCCGGTGCGACCAACCGGCTCGCCCTGGAGGTCGTGCCGCGCGCGTTCGTCGATCTGCGCGCGTGCGAACGCAGCGGCCGCGAGGACCCGTTTGCGCGCATCGAGGTCTTCGCCGGTGAGCAGCGCGTGCGCTCGATCGGCAGCACCGACAGCCAGCGCTGGCAGTCCTACCTGCCGCCCGGCGACTACCGAGCGGTCGTCGACCGCCGCGGTCGATCGACGGAGAGCTGGGTGCGCGTCGACCGCGCCGACGTGCAACGGCGGTTGCGGCCATGAGCTCGTCGCCGCGTGTCGGGCGGGCCGGCGCCCCGTGGTCGATCGCAGCGGGTCTGGCGGCGATCGCCCTGCTCGCCGCCGCGATGCTCTGGTGGTCCGGCGCGCCGCTCGCGCCGCCGGGCGAGCGTGCCGCGGCGGAGGTGACGAGCCAAGCGGCCGGCGAAGAGGTGCGCGCCGAGCCCGCCGCGCCCGAACCGACGCGCATCGCCGCCGACGCGGCGACCGCCGTCCGCGGAGTCGTGTGCAACGCCGACGGCTCGCCGCTGCCGGACCTCGAGGTGCTGCTCTTGCGCGAAGGACAGCGGCCGCTGCCGCCGGGCGTGCTCGACCTCAAGAACACGTTCGGCCGCGACTACGCGCCGCAGCGGGCGTCGAGCGGTGCCGACGGCAGCTTCGCGTTCGTCGATCTGGAACCCGCCACCTACCAACTCAAGCTCGGCCTGCACCAGCGTGTGCAGACGCGCGTCAGCCTGGCCGCCGGCGAGACGCGGCACGTCGAACTGCGGTTCGCGGAGCAGCAGACGTTGCTGGTCGGACACGTGACGAGCGGCGGGGAACCGCTGGCGCGCGCGCACCTGGAGCTCTTCGTGGGCAAGGACTACCTGACCCACGGCGTCACGGACCGCTTCGGCGACTACCGCATCCTCGTCGCGAAGGGTCAGCTGCGCATCTGCGTCGTCAGCGACGTGCGCAGCCTGCCCGGCGCGCACCGCGGACCCTATCTGCACGAGCAGGTGGTGGTCGTGCCGGCGCAGGCCGCGGTGCAGCGTTGCGACTTCGACGT
>DASUFY010000013.1:0-3465 GCA_036274315.1 Planctomycetota bacterium
CGGTGTCGAAGATCTCGACGTAGGCGCCGCGGTGGTCCGTGAAGACCTCGGGTTCGATCCGCCGCACGCCGTGCAGCTCGGTGTCGGTGACGCGCATGCGCCCTTCGTATCGGCGTCTCGACGGCGCCGGCTTGAGGTCGGTGCCCGGCCGACCGCCGCTCGGGGCCGCCTTCATCGGATCTTGTTCGCGCGGGGGCCCGGCCCGGGCCCGGGGCCTCGCACTGCGGCTCGACAGGCCAGGGGCTGCGCGATATGCGATGCGGCACCCGCACCCCCACCGGGATGGCACACATGACGATCGCGATCAACGGCCTCGGCCGCATGGGCCGCCGCGCCGCAAGGCCATGAACGGCCCGGCCCGGCGGCGCGACTACGTGCTCGTCACGGCGTGTTACTGGGCGTTCACGCTCAGCGACGGCGCGCTGCGCATGCTCGTGCTGCTGCACCTGCACGACCTGGGGCAGACACCGCTCGCGCTCGCGCTCGTGCTGCTGCCGTACGAGGTCGCGGGGCTGTTCACGAACGTGCTCGGCGGCTGGCTCGGCGCGCGCTACGGGCTCAAACGCACGCTCGTGCTCGGCCTGCTGCTGCAGATCGCGGCCTGCGCCATGCTCACCGCGGAGGCGGCGCGGCTGACGATCGGCTACGTGATGGCCACGCAGGTGCTGTCCGGCATCGCCAAGGACCTGACCAAGACCGGCGCCAAGAGCTACGTGCGGCAGCTCGCACCGGGTACCTCCGCGGGTGGCCTGTTCCGCCTCGTCGCCTGGCTGACCGGCAGCAAGAACGCGATGAAGGGGCTCGGCTTCTTCGCCGGCGGCGCGCTGCTCGCCACGGCGGGCTTCCGCGGCACGAACGCCGCGATCGCGCTGCTGCTGCTGGTGCTGGCCGCCGTGGCCCAGCTGCGCCTCGACAACACACACGCGGGCCGGCGCTTGCCGGTGCGCGCCGTGCTGCGCCACGATGCGGACGTCAACTGGCTCGCGGCCGCGCGCCTGTTCCTGTTCGGTTCGCGCGACGTCTGGTTCGCGGTGGCGCTGCCGCTGTTCCTCGCCGGTTCGCTGGGCTGGTCGCCGGCCCTCGTCGGCGCGTTCCTCGCGCTGTGGGTCATCGGCTACGGCGGCGTGCAGGCGACGACGCCGAACCTGCTGAGGCCGCGTTCGACGCACGCCGGCGCCGCGGCGACCGCACGCGGCACCGCGTTGCTCACGGTGCCGCTGCTCGGCACCGCCGCGGCGCTGCACTTCGGGGCCCCCGCAGCCCCCGCGCTGATCGCGGGCCTGCTCGCCTACGGCGCGCTGTTCGCGACCGTGAGCAGCCTGCACAGCTGGCTCATCGTCGCGCTCGGCGGCTCTTCGCAGATCAGCGAACGCATCGGTTTCTACTACGCCGCCAACGCCGCGGGCCGCCTCGCCGGCACGCTCGCATCGGGTTGGTTGTTCGCGGCGTGGGAACAGGGCGCACCGGGTCTCGTCGTGTGCCTGCTGGCCGCGACCGCAGCTGTCGCGCTCGCGACCGCGTGCACGCTGCCGATCCGCGCCGACGGTTGATCGAGGCCGACGAGTTCTTCTGCGAGCCCGAACCCGTGAGCGCGCTGCGCTGGGTCGACGACATCGACCGCACCAACCTGTTCGTCTGCGGCGCCGCGACCGAGGGCGCGCAGGTGCCCGGCATGCGCATCGGCCGGGTCGCCGCGGCGACCGCGGGCCGATGGGTCCCATGGTTCTCGTTCGGGCCGCTGACGCGGACTCGTGCCAGCAGGACCTCGACATCCTGGCGCGCTGCGTCTGAGGCGCTGCGCGGGGCCGGTCGGCGCCGATTCGGGCAAACGCGCCCAGGTCGGTAACGGCCGGCGCCGAGCCTGCTATGGTCTCCCGCAATGCAACCCGCGCGTCCGCTCTGCCTGTGCCTCGCCCTCTGGTCCCTGGCCGCGTGCGGCGGCAGCAAGGCCAAGAAGGACACCGAACCGCCGCCGCCGCCGAACGACCCGCCGACCATCCAGGTGCCGGCGGGCCTGCTCGGCGCCGCTGCCCAGTTCACGTTCACGCTCGGCACGGCGGGCCACCAGACGCTGACCTTCATGGCCACCGACCCGAACGGCGATTCGCTGCTGTGGCAGTGCGCGGTGCCCACCGCGGAGGCGACCGCCGCCGGGCTCGCGTTCCAGACGCCGATGGCGGGCTCGACGTTCCCGCTCGACGTGCAGGCGGTCGCGGCGCCGGCAGCGGCGCCCGTCACGCTGCTCGTCGAGGACCCGCACGGCGGCGTCGCGGCGATCGACCTGCTCGTCGTGCGTTCGGGCGCGCCGACGATCACCGGCGTCTCGCCGGGCAGCGCCTTCGCCAGCCGGCCGACGAACCTCGCCGTCACGGGCACCGCGCTGCTGCTCGGCGGCGCCGTCAACACCACCGTGCGCGTGGCCGGGGCGACCGCGACCGACGTGGTCGTGCTCGACGACACGTCGCTGACCTGCACGACCCCGACCGGCACCGCCGCGGGTCCGGCGACGGTCAGCGTGACGCACGCCTACGGCATGTCGACGCTGCCGAGCACGTTCTTCCGGCTGCTCCCGTACCCGCCGGTCTTCGCCGCCATCGACCAGCGGCTCGACATGACCGGCGCCGCGGCGGCGCGCCTCGCGCTCGACGGCACCGCGGCCCACGCCGTGTGGATCGAGAACGGCGTGGTCATGCACTGCGCATCGGCCGACGCCGGCGCGAACTGGGGCCCGCCGCAGTCCGTCAGCGGCGCCGAACTCGCGAGCGAACCGCAGGTGCTCGTCGCCGGCAGCGACGTCAGCGTGCTCTGGGTCGGCGACGGCCAGGCCATCTGGCTCTGCCGCTCGAACGACAGCGGCCTGACGTTCGCGCCCGCGCAGCGCCTCGATGCCGGCGGCAGCCCGCCGACCACCGTCGCGCGGCCGCGTTTCTGCCGGAGCGGCGACCGGCGCTACGCGGCCTGGATCTCCGGCAACCCGGGCGCCAGCGCCGCGCGCATCGTCGCCACGCTGTCGGGCGACGCCGGCGCCAACTGGACCGCCGCCGTGCCCGTGGCCGACGGCGGGGCCAACCAGGGCAACCACGAACTCGTCTGCGACGGCCTGTCGGCGTGGATCGTGTGCGAGGACGACCGCGAGGGCACACCCGCCCGCGGCGTCTACGTCGTGCGCACGATCAACGGCGGCGCGACCTGGTCGCCGATCTTCCGCCTGAGCCAGACCGGTGCTCCGGCCAGCGAACCGCGCGTGAGCATCGACGCGGGTTGGGTGCACGTCGTCTGGCTGCGCAACGGCGCGCTCGAGTACAACGTCTCCGCGAACGGCGGCATCACGTGGGGCAACTCGGTCACGCAGCTGCGCGACACGAGCGCTGGCGCGGTGACGGCACCACGGCTGTGCTGCAAGGGCAGCCGCATCGCCGCGATCTCGGTCGCCGGCGGCCAGCAGATCTGGCTGTCGCGGCTCGA